>CAZHMA010000049.1:0-2671 GCA_964533555.1 uncultured Eubacteriales bacterium | reverse complement strand
TGCTCGTGCCGGCAGTCTGCACGCCGCCGTCGAGGCGGTAGTAGGTGGCCGCGACACCGGAGCCGCCGGCGTTGTCACTGGCGCTCAGGGTGATGGTCGCGTTGGAGACATACGTGGCCACCGCGTTGGACAGGGTCGTCGGCGCGGTGGTGTCGGTCGGGGCCGGCGGGGCGGCGACCGTGATGGTCAGCTGGCCCAGTCCGGTGGTGTCGATCGGGCCCTGCACGGCGAAGAGCCGGTAGGTCTTGCCGACCGTCAGTACCGCGGTGCCGGAGGCACCCGTGATCTGGTTGACCTTCGTGGCTCCGTCGAAGATCGCGATGTAGTATGCGCCGAGCGCGCTCAGCGTGTAGGACACGCTCGTGCCGGTCGTGGCACCGCGGGTGGCCGTGATCGGCACGTTGGGCCCGCTGTGGCACGTGACGCACGTGATGTTGTACGTCGGGAGTGCGTAGGCCGTTGCGGTGAACGCCGCGAGCATCGCGACGGTCATGAGCGCGAGCAGCGCTCCGAGCATGGGCTTCTTCAAACCGAGACACCTCCGTTGGACGGTGCGATCGCGTTCGGGGTGCGCGCACCTGTCGGGGAAAGACGGGCGTCGAAATGCACCGTCCGTGCCACGGGCCGTCAGTGTGAGAAGAGGCATATGTGAGGAACGGCTCACTCGCGACCGCAAAGGAAGGGCGCCTCGTGGGCGCCCTTCGCACGGTATTCGGTTAGCTGCGCGGCCGGTCGGCCCGCCGTTCGTCGCCGCCCGTCGGCTCGCTGGGTGCGACGCTAGCGGCGGTTCGTGAACTGCAGCGGGATCCCGTAGTCCTGTGCCTTGACGAAGGCGATGACGGCCTGAAGCTCATCGCGGCTCGCGCTGAACACGCGCAGCTTGTCGCCCTCGATCTGGACCTTGACCTTGAACTTCTCCTCGCGGATCTCCTTGTTGATCTTGCGCGCAAGCTCCGCCTCGATGCCGTTGACGATCTTGGCCGACTGCCGGACCGTCCCTCCGGAGGCCGCCTCGACCGCGCCCCACTGCAGGGCCGTCAGGTCGATGCCGCGCTTGAACAGCTTCGTGCCGAGGATGTCGATGATCTGCTTGGCGACGAAGTCGCTCGGGGCCTTCAGGTTGATGGTGGCCTCGTGCTTGTCGAGGTCGACCTCGGACTTCGTGTCCTTCAGGTCGTAGCGCTGGGTGAGCTCCTTGGCGGCCTGCTGGACCGCGTTGTCGACCTCCTGAAGGTCGACCTGCGACACGATGTCGAAGCTCTCTTCCTTGGCCATGTCTGTGTTCTCCCCTGCCTCGCGTGCGCCCGCACGCTCGTGCGGGCGCGGTGACGTCTTCGTCGCTTGCCGTGTGCCTACTGGCCGACGGTGAGCGGGACCTGCACGTTCGTGCCGCTTGGAAGCGTGACGGCCTTGCCCGCGCGCGTGACGGTGACGGCGTCAGGCTTGCCCACCTTGAGCAGGGCGGTGTCGTTGACCAGCCACTCGCGGCTCTCGCCGCTGTTCAGCGTGCCGTCGTAGGCGATGAGCCCGTCCACGGTCGCCTGGATCCACGACGCCGAGCCCTTCTTGATGGTGACCCTCAGCTTGAAGGCCCCCGCGGACTCGCCGGTCGTGGCGGTCGGCTCGGCGCCGGGCGACGCGGTGACCTCGCTGCCGGGCGCCGTTCCGGCCTTGGGCACCGAGCTCGGAGAACCGCCGAGGAGGCGCGAGATCCCGCACACCAATAGCGCCACCACGATGACGACCGCGGCTGTCGCGACCCACACGTTGCGGGGTATCGCATGCGCCAGGTCCCGCTCGGGGACGACCGTCTCGTGCGGGATCTGGCTCATGTAGCGGTCGACGGGGCTCTGGGGCCGCTCGACGAGGCTGGCTTCCTTGCGGTACTGCTCGAGCAGCGGCTCGGGCGAGATCTCCAGATACCGCGCGTACGACTGGATGTAGCCCTTCACGTAGGCCGTGTTGGGCAGCTCGCCGTAGCGACCGTTCTCGAGCGCGTCGATGAGCCGGGACCGGATCTTCGTGCCGTCCACGACGTCGTTGACCGACTTGCCCTGGCGGCGGCGTTCGGCGGCGAGGATCTCACCTACGCTCGGCACGAGCGCATCACTCCCCTTCCGCGTCGTGGCGCTCGAAGACCTTGATGGACTCGAGCTCCTCGACATCGCAGAGCACATCGCGCGGCTTGGAGCCGTCGGGCGCGCCGACGATGCCACGCTGTTCGAGCATGTCCATGATGCGCCCGGCACGCGCGTAGCCGACCTTGAGCCGGCGCTGCAGCAGCGACGTGGAGCCCATGCGCGAGGTGACCACGATGTCGGCGGCCTCCCACAGCAGCGGGTCGTCGTCGCCGTCCGGTCCCTCGACGCCGCCGCCGTTCGCGGCGACCTTGAGGTGCAGGATCTCCTCGTGATAGTCGGGCTCGGCCTGCTTCTTCAGGTGCTCGACGACCGCGTGGATCTCGTCCTCGGTGACGAACGCGCCCTGGATGCGCTTGGGCTTCGCCAGGGCCGGGGTGGACAGCAGCATGTCGCCGAGGCCGACCAGGCGCTCGGCACCCGTCTGGTCGAGGATGACGCGGCTGTCGATGGAGCTGCCCACCATGAACGCGATGCGGTGCGTGATGTTGGTCTTGATGAGCCCGGTGATGATGTCGGTCGAAGGGCGCTGG
>CAZHMA010000048.1:6551-10380 GCA_964533555.1 uncultured Eubacteriales bacterium | reverse complement strand
ACACGGTGCCGCCGGCGTACAGCACGGCGAAGAGCGCGTGCTTCACGAGCAGCGCCCGGCGCTTCTGCGTCATCTCGGCGTCGCCGGTCTGCCGCCGCCAGTAGCCCAGGCGCACGCCCCCGGTCGCCCCGATCACGACGAGCGCGGCCAGGGCCAGCTGGAAGACAAGGCGCATCGCGTCGGTGAGCGCCGCGGCCGCCTCGACCGGGATCCCGGCACGGCGGCCGGCGAGGAGCCAGACGACGAGCACGCATGCCGCCCACGTGCCGGTCGCGATGTCGTGCAGGAAGTTGTTCACGATCCAGAAGTAGCGGTTGTCGGCCACGCGCTGTCAGCCCTTCGCCCCGTTCGCCCCCGTGGCCGGTGCCCGGTGGCCCTTCTCCAGAAAGACGCCGTCGGATGTGAACCGGCGCCGGTAGGAGAGTAGCACGGCGGTCACCGAACCGAGCACGTCGGCGGTGGCCACCATGAGCATGACGACGATCTGGTAGGGAGCGGCCACGAGCGGGTCGGTCCCGGCAAGGATCTGGCCCGCCATCATGCCGGGGATGAACACGATGCCCACCGCGGCGAGTGTGTTGATGCCGGGTATGAGTCCCGCGCGCAGGGCCGTGCGCACGCTCGCGCGCGCGGCCTCCCAGGGCGTCGCGCCGAGCGCCGTGAGCGCGAGCACCTCATCGGCGCGGGAGTCCAGGTCGGCGAAGACCCGCTCGAGCGCCAGCGCGATGCCGCTCATGGAGTTGCCGATGACCATGCCGCCGATGGGGATGACGTACTGCGCGCGCCACCACGGATCGACGCCCACCACCAGCCCGGTCACCGCGAAGGTGATGGTGAGCCCCGTGATCGCCATCGACAGCAGGGTCGAGCCGAAGAGCCCGGCCGGCGCGTCCGGCGAGCGCTTGAGCACGATGCGAGTAGCCGCGAGCAGCATCACGCCGAGGAGGGCGAGCACGAGCAGCGGCGTGTTGGTGGCGAACACGTAGCGCAGGACGAAACCCAGGGCGAGCAGCTGCGCGTAGGTCCGCAGGGTCGCGATGCCCAGGTCCTTCGCCACACCAAGGTGCAGCGCGAGCGTGACCCCGCCCGTGACGATGATGAAGAGCGACGCCAGCGCCAGCTGCGGCCAGCCGATGGCGACGACGCCCGCGGTCGTCCCGGTCATCGCGGCGGCACCGCCTCGAGCCGCCCGCCGCGGAGAGTGAAGCGGCGATCGGCGTTCTCGTCGAACCGGGCGTGCCTCACCCGGACGACAGCTCCTCCGCCCGCGACGAACGCGTCGGTCATGTGCGCGACCTGTGCCGCGCTCTCGTCGTCGAGGCTGGCGTCCGGCTCGTCGAGGAGCAGAAGAGCGGGCCGCGTCAGCAGCGCGCGCAGCACGGCGATGCGCGCGGCCTGGCCGACCGAGAGCCGCGCGACATCACGGTCGAGCGCTACATCGGCGAGACCGACACCGTCGAGCGCGGCGCGAAGCGCCTCGGCCGAGGGAGCAGTCCGGCCGGAACGCGCCTTGAGGCGCCACGGGGCCAGGAGGTTGCCGGCGACCGTGCCGGGGGTGAGGCTCGGGCGCTGGGGCAGGTAGGCGACGCGCGTGCGCCACTCGCGCGCGTCGACCGACGCCGCCGGCGCACCGTCGAGCGTCAGCTCGCCCTGTGTGCCGGGAAGCAGCCGCGCCAGCGCTAGCAGCAGCGTCGTCTTGCCGGAACCGGACGGCCCCACGACGTCGGTCAGCGTCCCGGACTCGATGTCGAGGTCGATGCCTGCGAAGACGGAAGCGGGACCATCGTCGCCGGCGCGGGTGGCGGAGAGGCCGCGAGCGGTAAGGAGCAAGGGTTCTTCGCCTCTCTCGCAGACTGGTGACGCCTCATGCTAGCCCCGCGGACGGCGCTTGGGAACGCGAAGGCCCGGGGAACCCCGGGCCTTCGAGGAGCGCGTTCGTGGTCTCGCGGCTAGCGGAGGCGGATGGTGACGGTGTTGGGCGACTCCGACATGGTGTAGAGGCCGGGCGCCTCGAGCAGGCGGGCCTTGAACACGTAGTAGCCCTTGGTCATGCCGGGCTTGAAGTAGTACTTGTACTGCCAGGCCGCCTGGCCGCGCCACAGGTAGACGACGCGGTTGGAGGAGTAGGTCCAGTACGACTTCCCTGGCTTCTTCACGTAGACGACCATGAGCTTGCCGACCGCGTCGTTCGGCGTGATCCAGCCGCTGAGGATCGGGACGCCGCCGATGCGCGCGCTCGTGGCGCTGGTGGCGATGGTAACGGTCGACTGCACCGGGCCGACGATGTCCGCTTCGAACGAGGCCGTCACGCTCTTGTTGGCGACAACGCCCGTGTCGGTGCGCGCGGCCGTGAGGATGCCGTCGCTCAGGCTCACGAAGTGCTAGCCGGTGTTGGGCACGGCGGTGACCTGGCTGCCGCTAGCGTTGTAGTCGATCGTCTGCGGACTCGTCCCCGAGATCGTTCCGCCGGCGCCGGCCGAGTAGGTCAGCGTGTAGGTGTTGATCGCGAAGTTGGCGGTCACGCTCTTGTTGGCGGTCACGTTCGTGTCGGTGCGCGGGTTGTTGGTGCTGGCGTCACTCCAGTTGACGAAGTGGTAGCCGGTGTTGGCGACCGCCGTCACCTGGGTGCCCGAGGTGTTGTAGTCCACCGTCTGCGGGCTGATGCCGCTGAGCGAGCCGTTCGCGCCCGCCGCGTAGGTCAGCGTGTAGGTGTTGATGGCGAAGTTCGCGGTCACGCTCTTGTTGGCTGTCACGTTCCCGTCGGTGCGCGCCGCCGTCGACAGGCCGTCGCTCCAGCCCGTGAAGTGATAGCCGGTGTCGGCGACCGCCGTCACCTGGGTGCCCGAGGTGTTGTAGTCCACCGTCTGCGGGCTGGTTCCGGTGACCGCACCGCCGGCGCCGGCCGTGTAGGTGAGCGTGAACGTGTTGATGGCGAAGGTGGCCGTCACGTTCCTGTCGGCCGTAACGGCCGTGTCGGTCCGCGGGTTGGCCGTCTTGCCGTCGCTCCACCGGACGAAGTGGTAGTTCGCGTTCGGCACGGCGGTGACCGCGGTGCCCGAGCCGTTGTGGTTCACGGTCTGGGGGCTCGTTCCGGAGACCGCGCCGTTCGCGCCCGCCGCGTAGGTCAACGTGTAGGTATTGATGGCGAACGCGGCTGACGGCGTCTTGCTCGCCGTCACGTTGAGATCCCGGCGCTCGGCTGTCGGATAGCCGTCACTCCAGCTCACGAAATGGTAGCCGGTGTTCGGCGTCGCAGTGACAGTCGTGCCGTTGGATCCGTGGCTCACCGTCTGCGGGCTGGTGCCGACGATCGTGCCGCCGGCACCGGCGGAGTAGGTCAGCGCGTACGTGTCGATGGCGAAGTTCGCCGTCACGGTCACGCTGGCTACGACGCCCGTGTCCGTACGCGGGTTGTTGGTACTGCCGTCGCTCCAGTTCACGAAGTGGTAGCCGGTGTCAGGGACCGCCGTGACCTGGGTGCCGGAGTCGCCGGAGGCGACCGTCTGCGGGCTCGTGCCCGAGATCGCGCCGCCAAAGCCCGCCGTGTAGGTCAGCGTGTAGGTCGGGGCATCAGCCGCGAAGTTCGCGGTGACGCTGATGCTGCCCGTCACGTTCGCGTCGGTGCGGGGGTTCGTGGTGCTGGCGTCGCTCCAGCTGACGAAATGGAACCCGGCGTTCGGCACGGCGGTGACGGCGGTGCCCGAGCCGTTGTGGTTCACCGTCTGCGGACTCGTTCCGGAGATCATGCCGCCGGCGCCGGCCGTGTAGGTCAGCGTGTACGTGTTGATGGCGAAGGTGGCCGACGGCGTCTTGCCCGCCGTGACGTTGA
>CAZHMA010000048.1:0-6451 GCA_964533555.1 uncultured Eubacteriales bacterium | reverse complement strand
GCGGGGTCGTTCCGGAGATCGAGCCGTTGGCTCCGGCCGTATAGGTGAGTGTGTACGTGTTGATGGCGAAGGTGGCCGACGGCGTCTTGCCCGCCGTGACGTTGAGGTCGCGGCGCTCGGCCGTCGGGTAGCCGTCGGACCAGCTCACGAAGTGGTAGCCGGTGTTCGGTGTCGCCGTGACCGTCGTGCCGTTCGAGCCGTGGTTCACCGTCTGCGGGGTCGTTCCGGAGATCGAGCCGTTGGCTCCGGCCGTATAGGTGAGTGTGTATGTGTTGATGGCGAAGTTGGCGGTGACGTTCACGTTCCCCGTGACACTCGAGTCGGTACGCGGGTTGGTGGTGCTGCCGTCGCTCCAGTCCACGAAGTGGTAGCCGGTGTTCGGCGTCGCCGTGACCTGCGTCCCCGAGCCGTTGTGGTTCACCGTCTGCGGGCTCGTGCCCGAGACGGTCCCCCCGGCACCGGCTGCATACGTCAACGTGTAGGTGTCGATGGCGAAGTTCGCGGTGACGTTGACGTCCGCCGCGACCCAGGCATCGGTGCGCGGGTTCGCGGTGCTGCCATCGCTCCAGTCCACGAAGTGGTAGTTCGCGTTCGGCACCGCGGTGACGGCCGTGCCGCTGCTCCCCGTGTACACGGTCTGCGGGCTCGTGCCCGAGATCGTACCGTTGGCGCCCGCCGTGTAGGTGAGCGTGTACTGGGCGGGGAACTCGAGGCTTCCTCTGACAACGAGGCCTTGCGGGTTCGCGACCTCGGGGAAGGCCTGATGGCCCGACGCCCAGACCGTAAGGGGGTCCCCGGGCACGTAGACGACCGCGGTAAGCAGGACGTTCCCAGCCCATCCGTCACCACTCGGGAACTGCTCGACCTCCCACGAGAGCCCGCCGTCGCCCGTGCGCCAGACAGCCTCGCGACCGCCCACGGCGATGCCTCGCGCCGAGTCGCTGAAGGCGACGGACTTCGGCGAGTCACTGACGTCGAAGGTCGCGGGAAGGGTCTGTGACGACCATGTCTGGCACCCGTCGGCGGTGTATCGCATGGTGAGCCCGTCACCCGCAACCCACCCGTGATTCGCATCGACGAAGGATGCGGAGCGCAGCGTGGGCGAGCCGCTCAACGTGGTGGCAGACCAGCTGCTCCCGTTCCAGTACGCCACGGCGCCGCTCGACCCGACGATACGCACATGCGTGGCGTCCACGGCGGCGATGCCGTAGTAGTTTGCCGCCGGAAGCCCGGGCACCACGGTCCAGTTCGAGCCGTCCGTGGTCGCAAGGACCACGCCGCCGTTGCCGGCCGCCCAGCCGTGGGTCGTGTCCGCAAAAGCCACGGCATTCAGTTGCACGGTGGTTGTACCGGATGCCTCTCGAGTCCAGATGCCGTCGTTCATGCCTCGCCTGATGATCAGACCGCCATCGCCGACCGCCCAGACGTGCAGCGGATCGGGGGCCGCGACGCCGCGGAGCTCGTACCCGGCGTAGTCGACGAGTCGCGTGGGCGACCAAGCCGCTCCGTTCGAGGTCGAGCCGACCCACGGGGCTGCCGGTTCGGGGAGGGGCGTCGGCGCGAACCGGTAGCCGACGGTCCAGCCGTGTGTCGCGTCTGCGAACGTGATGGCGTTGTTGCGAGCCGACGTGGAGTACGGCTCAGTCTCCGCGTCGGGATTCGGAATGTCGCCGGGCAGAGTCGCATAGCCGGCCCCCAGGGGAGCGGCCCAGCGCGTGTACAGCTGGTTGAACGCCGCGTACGCGGGCGACGCCGCGGCGAGTGAGAGAACGAGGACCAGGCCGAGGAGTACCGCGATCCGCTGGCGATACCGGAGCATGTGCAACACCCTACCCATTGCCGAGCGTCCGGGGGCTTCGGCCCCTGGTCCCAGCCATCGCCGTGCCATGTAGGCGGCGTCCGGTGCCGGGCGAACGCGAGTATACACCCGCCCCTCGGGCGATTCAGTGAGGGTTGCCTCACTTCCACGCAATCTCCGCCATCGCGCGGACGCCGCTGCGCGCATCGGCAGCGAGCCCGGGAAAGCGAACGGCCCCCGGCGCGGGCCGGAGACCGTTCGAACCATGCGTATGGCGGAGGCGCGTGCGAATCGAACACACCCAAGAGGCTCTTCACCCCCCACGACGGTTTTGAAGACCGCGGAGCCCACCAGGACCCATTCGCCTCCAAGCGGCTATGGTGGCGACGCGAGTCGGACGTGTCAAACATCGCGCGGCGCGCAGCGCCGGCGAGGGGTGGCGGACGCTCGGGTACACATAGGGTCAAGGACCCAGGCCGGAAGGACACCCGTGGCGACGAACGCGAGCGGCTCCACACGAACGGCTCCAAGACGCGCGCCTCGCGACCCGAAGACCTCACGGCGGATCCTCGTCACGGGTATTGCCGCGCTTCTCGTGCTCGGCATCGCGGGCGTGGCGTTCGCCGTCTACACCGAGCGACCGCAGTTCTGTCCCACGTGCCACGAGATGGGTCCCTACTACGACGCGTGGGCGGCGGGACCCCACAACGAGGTCTCGTGCGTGGACTGCCACGTCGATTCCGGCGTCGTCAACCACGCGCTGCACAAGTTCGTCGCCCTGCAGGAACTGTGGCACCACTTCACGCAGAAGAACACGTATCCCAACTACTCGGTCGAGTTGCCCAACGCCCGCTGCGAGTCCTGCCACGCGAAGGTCAAGGACACCCTCGGCGCCAAGTTCTCCCACGCCGCCCACTCCGGCAAGAAGACACTGTGCAAGGACTGCCACGCGACCGTCGGCCACACCGTCACGCTGGCGGCGCTTAGCGCTGCCGGGATCCTGAAGCCCAATGCGACCGATCCGCCCACTCCCGGCGGCATGACGCCGTCGGCCGCAGCCGGCCACGTGAAGGTCGCCTGCCAGCGCTGTCACGACCAGGCGAAGATGAAGTGCTCGCTGTGCCACAAGGCGCCGCACGAAGTGAAGCAGGGCGACTGCTCGGCGTGTCACAGCCCGGGAGCGAAGTTCGTCTTCCAGCACACCACAGACGCGGCGTGCGCCAAGTGTCACAAGGCGCCGGCCAACCACTTCGCGGGCGAATGCGCCTCATGCCACAGGAGCGGCGGCAAGACGTGGGTCTTCTCGCACCCCGCGTCGCCCGCCTGCGCGACGTGCCACAAACCGCCGGCGAACCATTTCGGCAGCTCGTGCTCCACCTGTCACCGGGTCGGCGTGCCGTTCAAGAACGCCGTCTTCCGGCACACCGGCAACACCGGCGACCACAGCTACCGCAGCTTCGCGTGCGCGAAGTGCCATCCGAAGGGCTACGCGACAGCGAGCTGCACGTGTCACGGAGGCAAGGCGCCGAGCGGCAACTGAGACCCCGAGGCGCCCTTGGAGCGGGCCCGTCCGGCACCCCGGGCGGGCCCGCTCGCTGTGCCTTGGCGTAGTCAGTAGTGAGACTTGTCTCACTCCGCTCTCATGCCGCACTCATGCGCGCCCTCCAAGATGAGCGGTGTTCCCCCCGCCCCCGACGAGGTTGGACACGCTCCGTGAAGCTCAAGGCCAAGATCATCGCGAACCCGATCCTGACTGCCTTCCTGGTGCTGGCGTTCGTCGGGGTGGCAGCCGCGGCCGTGCCCGCGTTCCAGGCGACCGAGACGCCGGAGTTCTGCACGACCTGCCACGAGATGACGCCCTACTACGACGCGTGGGCCGCCGGGGCGCACAAGGGCGTCAGTTGCGTGGACTGCCACGTGGACGCCGGGGCGGTCAACCACGTCGAGCACAAGGTGGTGGCGACCCAGGAGCTGTGGGTCCACATCTCGGGCGACCCGACCTTCCCGCAGAACAGGGCCGAGGTCCCCAATGCCCGCTGCCTGACGTGCCACTCAGGCATCCTCGAGAAGACCGGCCCCAGGTTCTCGCATAAGCAGCACGCGGCTGCGGGACCGTGTCAGGAGTGCCATTCCGACGTCGGCCACCGCGTGACCAGCGCCGCACTGGCCGAGGCCGGGATCCTCAGGCCGGGGCTCTCGACCACCAGTAGCGCCACCATCGTGCCGGCCGCCGCGCGCTCGACCGCGACCGCGACGCCGACCCACTCGGCTGTGTCGTGCACCAAGTGCCACGACCTCGCGAAGGTCGCGTGCTCCACGTGTCACAAGCCGGCACACCCCGATCGAGGCGAGTGCACGACGTGCCATCAGCCCGGCCCGCGCTGGTCCTTCTCCCACCCCTTGTCGGAGGACTGCGCGTCGTGCCACGCCGCCCCAGCGAAGCACTTCGGGTCGGTGTGCACGTCGTGTCACTCGCCTGCCGTCCCGTTCGCCAAGACCATCTACAAGCACGTGTCCGCGGACTGCGCGAGCTGTCACGCCGCTCCTGCGAAGCACCGCAGCGGTGCGTGCGCCGGGTGCCACATGAAACCGGGCGTGAGCTGGGCGTTCACGCACCCCGGCGCGTCCTCGTGCGCTACGTGTCACAGCGCTCCCGCCGGCCACAACCGCGCCACGGCGTGCGCCTCGTGCCACCACCGTCCCGGCGTCTCGTGGGCCGCGACGCATCCCGCCGCGAGCGCCTGCGCTACATGCCACAAGGCCCCGGCCAACCATTTCGGCGCCGCCCGCGCGACGGGCCACAGGCCCGGCCTGCCGTTCAAGGCCGCCGTCTACCGCCCCCCCTCCTCTGGCCGCGCGACCTGCCACCAGGCCCCGCCGGGCCACACCCGGACGGTTGGCTCCCCCCCCCGCCACAAGAAGCCCGGCGTGAGCTGGGCGGCGACGCATCCGGCTTCGGCGGCGTGCGCCACGTGCCACAAGGCGCCGGCGAACCACTACGGGACCTCGTGCGCCTCGTGTCACAAGCCGCTCGTGGCATGGCGGAGTGCGACGTTCAACCACCCGTCGACCGGCACGGAGCACACCTACCGCAGCTTCGCCTGCGTGAAGTGCCACCCCAGCGGCTACTCGTCGCACACCTGCACCGCCTGCCACGGCGCCCAGGGCGGTGGTGACTGAGCCCCGGCCGCGGAGCCGACTGTGAGGGCTCTCTCACTCGGACCTCACCGGCCCCTCATGTGGATCACCGATGCTCTTGGCGAGGGACCCAGGTCCTTCGGCCCACGAACTGAGGAGGGAACCATCAGTGAGGAAGATCGCAACGTACCTGAAGACCCGTGCCGGCCTCGTCGGCCTGCTCGCGCTGTGCGCGCTGGCCTCTGCCGTCGCGATCGCCTACGCAGCGGCGCCGTCCATCCCTTCCGACGCCACGCCGCCGGCGGGTCACTTCACCGGCGCCTGCTCGGGCTGCCACTCGATCACGCCGGTCACGCCGCCACCGGCTGCCCCGCCCTCCGGCGAGACACCGCCCGTCGTGGCTCCCGGCCACGGCTCCGATGACGGCAGCGGCACGCTTGATGCTGATGACGCGGACGATGCGCTCGAGGCCGACGAGGACCGCGCGGACGACGCAGCTGAAACAGAAGAGGTCGACGACGCGGACGACGCGGCTGAGGTCCGGACCCACGAGGCCGACGACGATGATCACGAGACGGTCGGTGCGACCACCAGCAGCCGGAGCAGTTCATCGGCCGATCATGGTGGAATGAAGAGCGAGGAGTCCCACCCTGCCGAGCCTTCGGGCGATTCGGCTTCCGGCTCCGACGACTGACGCGCTAGACTGTGCCCGGGGAGGAACCTCGGCACCACATGACGAACGAGAACGTGGCGAACATAGCGGTAACCGTGACGGCGGCCATGCTGGCGACAGTAGCCGTCGCCTTCACCCTGTCCGGGAACGCCCCGACGGATCCGAAGTCGGCAGACCTGCCGCTCATCTCGGTGGGCGCGGCCACGCACGCGTCGACGACGACCGCCCCGGCAGCGCCCTCGCGGAGCACCGGCCCCGCATCGGTCGCGGAAGCCCCGACGGCCGGTGCGCCGCTCGTTCCGCATGCGCCCGCGACCGTCAGGAAGCCGGCCGCGAACGCGGCCACCGCCGGCACGGCAGCGTCGACCGCCTCGACAGACGGAGGCACGGCTCACGGAGCCAAGACCACGCACGAGCCGAACGGCGGGGGCAACGACGAACACGAGGTCGTCGTTCCCAGGGTCCACGACTCCGACGAGGACGGCGATACGACGCCGCCCGGCGGCGGGGACTGACGCCGCGGAGGACGATCCCGCCGCACGACGCTGCGCTTGGAGGAACGAGTGAGGATCCTGCTGGTCGAGGACGAGGACCGCATCGCATCGTTCGTGGTCAAGGGCCTTTCGGCCGAAGGCCACAGCGTGGAACGCGCCACCGGCGCGGGCGAGGCCTCCGAGATGGCGCTCAGCCGTGACTATGACTTGATCCTGCTCGACCTGCTCCTTCCCGACGGGCACGGCCGGGACGTCCTGTCCCGCGTGCGCGCCGCGAAGCCCGAACTGCCCGTGATCGTCCTCTCCGCCCTGGGGGAGGTCGACGACAAGGTCGACCTTGAGGACCTG
>CAZHMA010000047.1:0-10464 GCA_964533555.1 uncultured Eubacteriales bacterium | reverse complement strand
GCTCTCCATCTTGCCGAGGCACTTCTGCTGGAAGGCGGCGTCGCCAACGGACAGCACCTCGTCCACGACGAGGATCTCGGGCTCGAAGTGCGCCGCCACCGCGAAGGCAAGGCGCACGTACATGCCGCTCGAGTACCGCTTGACCGGCGTGTCCAGGAACCTCTCGATCTCCGAGAACGCGATGATCTCGTCGAACTTGCGCAGGATCTCCGCGCGCGTCATGCCAAGGATGGCGCCGTTCAGGAAGATGTTCTCACGCCCTGTCAGCTCGGGGTGAAAGCCGGTGCCGACCTCCAGCAAGCTCCCGATGCGGCCGTCGATCACCGCGCGCCCCTCGGTGGGCTCGGTGATGCGCGAGAGTATCTTGAGCAGCGTGCTCTTGCCCGAGCCGTTCCTGCCGACGATCCCGAGGACCTGACCCTCCACGACGTCGAACGTGACCTCCCGGAGCGCCCAGAGATCCTCCACGCTGCTCGTGACGTTGCCCGGGTGGAGGATACGGGTGATGGGGCGCTTGACGGCGCGCACGACGGCGTCCCGGAGCGTGCGGTACTTCTCCTGCGGGCCGCCGATGCGGTACCGCTTGCCGATGCCCTCGACGGTCACTGCGATGTCGCCGGCCATCACACCACGTCCGCGAAGGTGCGTTCCATGCGCTTGAAGTAGAAGAAGCCGCTGATGAGCACGACCGTGATGATGCCCGTCGCGGCGAGGATCAGCGTGTCCGGGGGCTTACCGCCGAGCAGCGCCCATCGGAAGCCCGCGATGACGCCGGCCATGGGGTTGAGCCCGTAGAGGATGCGCGCCGGCCCTTCGACGTTGTCGATCGGATACGCGACGGGCGAGAGGTACATCCACAACTGGATGAGGAACGGGATGATGTAGCCGACGTCGCGGTACAGCACGTTGAGCGCCGAGAGCCACAGCCCGAACGCCAGCGCCGTGGCCAGAGCCAGGAGCACGAACGCCGGCAGCCAGACCACGTTCCAGGTGGGGGCCACGCCGAAGTAGGCCATGAGGCCGCCCAGGACGGCGAACGAGATGATGAAGTCGGGCAGGCCACCCACCACACCCGCCATGGGGATGATGAGGCGGGGGAAGTACACCTTGGTGAGGAGGCTCGAGCTCCCAACGAGGCTGCTGCCGGCCTTCTGCAACGCACTCGCGAACAGCGCCCACGGCAGCAGCCCCGTGTAGCTGAAGACGGCGTAAGGCACCCCCGGATACCGCTCCGGCACCTGGACACCCAGCCACCTGCTGAACACGATGGTGAAGACGACCATCGTCAGCAGGGGGGCGAGGACTGCCCAGGCCACCCCCAGCACGGCCTGTTTGTACCGCACCTTGATGTCGCGCCAGGTGAGGAAGTAGAGCAATTCCCGGTAGCTCCACACCTCCTTCAGGCGCAAGGCGGAGAAGCCGCGCTTGGGCTCGATCACCGTGTGGACGACAGGACGCCCTTCGACCTCTCGATCCTTCGGCTTGGTCTCCCGGTCGGCTACAGACGCGCTCAGGTCGTTCCTCCTCCGTGAAGCACGGTCCCCGCCGAAGCGGAAGCGCCCGCGCCAGTGCCCGGTCGTTGCGGGCGCCGGTTGCGCCTGAGGATAGCACGCAGGGTACTGGACACGCGTGCGCCCGCACTCAGAGGAGACATCGGCACGTCGGCCTGGATCCAGCCCTCTCCGGCGTTGCCCCGCGAGACTACGGCTATTCGTCTAGGCGCTCAACATCTCCGCGCGAGTGCCGACCCCACGGTGGAAGCGCAGTTCACGGCCCGCACCGGACACCGAGGGGTTGAACCGAATGAGACACCGCGTCAAAGTCCCGCTCGTCCTGCTCGTGCTGGCATGGTCTCTGCTCCTTACCCCTGCCGCCCAGGCCTGGCAGAACGGCCGTCCGACACACCGTTTCGGCAGCCAGACCGTGCAGCAGTGGATCCTGACCGAGGCTCATCGGCTGGCGGCGGCCGACGGCGGCGACTGGCTCGACCTCTCCGCCGCGCTCGACGCCGTCGACGACCCCGACACCCGCTACCGCGACTTCCGCTTCCACCGCTACCAGCGCTGGGACGGACGGAAGAGCGGCGCGGCTCCCGCTCGCGTCGCCGCTCGCTACCGGGCTTGCCTCGACGCACTGGCGAACGGCGACGCCGTGGCCGCGAGCACGGCGTTCGGCCTGCTCGCGCACTACTACACGGACGCCTGTGACCCGCTCCACACGGCCGAGAGCAAGGTCGAAGCGCGCAGGAACCTGCACAAGCGGTACGAGCAGCGCGTCATGCTGCTGCTCAATCGGACCGCTCCGAATCGCATCAACCGCGCCTCGGCCCAGGCGAGAGCTGCCGTCGCGCCCTCGAGCGTGGTGGCGTTCACGGTCTCCGGCGCCACCGCTGCCCATGCCGACTACAAGAAGCTGGTGCGCGGGTTCCAGCGCAAGGGCTTCAGCGCCCGGACCGCGAGGCTCACCCGTCGCAACCTGTCCCGGGCGGTGGAGGGCCTCGCCGGGATCATGGTGAAGGCCGGCAACAAGGACAAGAAGGACAGGACGCCCGCGCCGTCGCCGACGCCTACCGCCGCGCCCACGGCGACGCCGTCCCCGTCCAGCACGCCCGGCCCCTCGTCGGCGACGGTGACCGTCGCCGGCACGTCGACGGAAGCCGTGGACGCGGCCATCGCCGCGGCCGAGGCGCGGGGCTCCGGGACGACCGTGTACTTCCCCGCCGGGACCTACGCGCACGGCACGTCGCTCACGATCCCGGACGGCGTCAGCCTTAAGGGGTCGGGTATCGGCGCCACAAGGCTGGAGTTCACCCTGGTGTTCGGCTCGGACCAGACCGTGTCCGACATGCGCGTGGGCGCGGCCCCGAGGACTGCCCTTTTCAGCCGTTCCGGGACGACCGCCCGGGACACGACCTTCCTCCGGGTCCGCTTCCGCGGAGGAGGCCCGGTCCCCGGCGTCACCTACGACCCGGCGTCGACGTCGTACGTCGGCTACAACCCGCTCATCCAGCTCGGAGGCAAGGAGTCCACCCGGTCCCAGAGCCACATCTCGTTCGTGGAGTGCGAGTTCGAGCGCGTCTCCGGCCCGTGGGTCTCGCGCTACGTGCGCGGCAACACCATCTCGGCCTGGGAGGACAACCGCAGCGGCCGCGCCCACCTCGAGTACATCTCCTTCGTCCGCTGCCACTTCGGGGTCAAGAACGCGGCGGGAGCGTATGGCGCGCTGTCCGCGAACGTCGAGCTGAAGACCAACACCTACACGCAGTACCCCGAGTTCGCGCACAACTGGCACGACTGGTCGTTCAAGGACTGCGTCTTCGAGCGGTCCGGCGATTTCAACATCGACTTCACCGATTCGGCCCGGGCCTGGTTCAGGACCAACGGGATCACGGAGAGCGGCACCACCGACGGGGTCCCGAACTGGACGCTCGCGCCCATCCGCTATCACGCCGGTCTGGAGACGGGGCGCAGCGTCACGATCACCGGCGGCGTGATCAAGGGCTGCGGGTACACCTCTGCGCCGGATTGGACCTATGTGATCTGCTTCGAGAACCCGCTCTGCGCGACGGTCACCGGAGTCACCGCCTACGGCGGCAACCGCACCCAGGGCGAGATGATCAGCTCGTCCTCCGCGTGCGGCCCGTGGCGGAACGGCCCGCTGCCCACATGGCCCACCCCCGTGAAGGACTACGACCTCGGCGGCATGCAGGGCGCCTGGGACAACCGCTACACCCCTGGTGTCTGGGGCGCCTACACACCATCGCCCTATGATCCCTGAGCAAGTGTAGGCGCCCGAGCGCGCCGAGCTACGGGGTTGCGGTACGGATCTCCCTTGTGGTTGGCTCCCTCCTTGTGAGCGCTCGCCCTCCCGGAGCCGCCCGCCTGAAGGACCCGGCAGTCCCCCGGACGAAAGGACGATCGGATGTCGATCCGGCTCGTGGTCCTGTGCGTCGCCGCAGTGACCGCTCTCGCACTCCCGGCGCTCTTCCCGCACTCCATGCCTCTGCTGACGCCCGCCGAGGCTGCCGCCGCGCCCATCACCGTCGACGTGCGCCGCCTCGGCGCGACGGGAGACGGCGTCCACGACGACTCACGAGCCGTCCAGCGCGCCGTCACCGGTGCCGCGGCTCATCCCGGCAGCACGGTGGTCTTCCCCGCCGGTACCTATCTCTGCCGGACCCCCATACGGCTCGCGGACCGCGTGCATCTCAGCGGCGAGGGTGAGAGCGCGTCGTGGCTCAAGGGTCGCCTCGAGTTCGGCGCCGGCAGTCGCATCGCCCGGCTCAGGATCGGCGCCACCGGAGCGTGCGCCGTCGTCAGCCGCGCGGGTGCGCGCCGTACGCGGTTCGTCCAGTGCCGGCTGCGCGGAGGAGGCGGCGTGCCCGGTGCCGACGGCGCCGTCGTCTCCATCGGCACCCCGCAGGGCAACGTGAGCGACATCCTGTTCGATCGCTGCGTCATCGAGCGCACGAGCTACGTCCCACCCGCCGGCGTCGACGCCTGGGCGCGCGGCATCGGCAACACGATCAGCATCACCGAGTACGCGGGCTACGGGCGCAGAGGGCACGTGGAGGGCATCACCTTCCGCGACAGCCACCTCGGCGCCTCGAACGGGCGCGCCACGGGCGCGCTCCGCATGATGATGGAGGCCTACTGCTGGGATGGCCCCGACGACCGCGTCTACCACGGCTGGAAGGACCTCGTGTTCGACGGGTGCACGATCGAGGCGGGCGATACCACCGGACTCGACTTCGCGGACAACGTCCTGAGCTCCAACCCCCAGCGCCACGCCGCGAGCGGCGTCCTGGTCACCGGTTGCACGTTCATGGGCGCTCGCCGGGACGAGACCTGGGGTCACGGAGGGCTGCCGATCGTGTACGAGTGCCCGACCGGAATGGTCATCAAGGACAACAGGTTCTTCTGCTCCCCCCAGGAGGCCATCGGGGGAAGCTGGGTGCGCGAGAGCACGAACGCCCCCGCGATGCTCATCAAGGACAACGTCTTCGACATGACCCGCAGCCCCGCCGGCCTCAAGCACGAAGCCGGCGAGCCCGTCCTCAGCGTCGTGGGGTACAAGAACCGCGTCATCGGCAACGTGTTCCGCTACAACAGCGGCAAGGCCATCCTCATCAAGTCGGGCGGCGGCAGCCGGGCGACCGCGGGGAACGTCATCCGGGACAACACGTTCATCGACACGCGCACGAGCGGCGGCGAGCCGACCATCCACATCGCCGACGATGTCGGCCGGGGATGCTACGACAACCGCATCGTCGGCAACTCGATCCGGAACCGCGGCGCGGGCAGAGGCGGCGTGATCCATCAGAGCACCACCACGGGGACCAACTTCGCCACCAGCAACGTCATCGTCTGCGGCGACGCTCCGCCGTTCGTCGTGCTCAAGGGGCGGCTGGTACGGAGCGGCAACCGCATCCAGTGAGGTGAGGCGCCCGCTCGCCAGCCTCGCAGGGGCCCTCATGCTCGCGTTACCGGGCTCGGTCTTCGGCGCGTGCGACGAGTCCGCGCCGGACTCCACTCCCATCCCCGCACCCAGCATCACGGCCTCCGCCGCGACACCGGCAACGCGCGAGCCGCTGCCCGACGGCGTGCTCGACGTGCGCTCCTTCGGCGCCCGGGGAAACGGTACCGCCGACGACTCGGCGGCGCTGCAGCGGGCGGTCGACCAGGCGGCGCAGACCGGCGCCACGGCCTTCGTCCCGGCCGGGACCTATCTCTGCCCGACAGCGATAGAACTGCCCGCCGGCGTGACGCTGCGCGGAGAGGGCGCGCGGTCGTGGCTCAAGGGCCAGCTGCTCTTCGACTCCGACGATACCGTCGAGGGACTGAAGATCGGGGACGTCGGGCGCTGCGCCGTGACCACGCACGCCGACACGGCGACAGGGACGGTGTTCCGCGACTGCCGCTTCCGCGGCGGCGGCGAAGACCCGGGTGAGGACGGCTGCGTCGTCTTCCTCGGCGGGTACGCCAACGTGCGCGACATCCTGTTCGAGGACTGCGTCATCGAGCGGAGCAGCTACGTGCCCCCGGCCGACGTCGACGCGTACGCGCGCGGGGTCGGCAACACGATCTCCATCAACGAGTTCGGGCACCTCCCGGACGACGGCCACGTCGAAGGCATCACCTTTCGCGACTGTCACCTGGGAGCTTCGAACGGCACCGCCACCGGCGCCCTGCGCATGATGATGGAGGCCTTCACCTGGTCCGACCAGCAACCGATCCTCCACGGCTGGCGCGATCTCACGTTCGACGGCTGCACGATAGAGGCCAGCGACACCACCGGCCTGGACTTCGCGGACGGGCTCCTCGCGGGTACGGAGCGCCATGCGGCCAACGGCGTCCTGATCACCGGCTGCACCTTCCTGGGGGCGCGCCGCGATGAGACGTGGAGTCACGGCGGCACGGCCATCGTCTACGAGGCCCCCACCGGCATCGTCATCAGGGACAACCTCTTCTACGCGACGCCGGAGAACGTCATCGGCGGCAGTCACATCGGGAAGAGCACGGACTCTCCCGGCCTCCTCATCCAGGGCAACACCTTCGACATGACGAAGAGCCCGGGCGGATCGACGCACCGGCGCGAGCAAGCCTGCATCAACCTCGTGGGCTACAACAGCCGCGTGCTCGACAACACCTTCGTCTACGACGCCGGCTGGGGCGTCTTCGTCCAGGCAGGGAGCGGCAACACGGTCTTCGCGACGGCGGGCAACGTCATCCGGGGCAACACCTTCACCGACACCCGCGCCACAGGCGGCGAGCCGACCATCGTCCTTACCGACGACTACGGTCTCGGCTGCTACGACAACCGCATCACCGCCAACACGATCGTCAACCGGGCGGCGGGCAGCGCCGGTGTCATCGTGCAGAGCAGCGGCACCAGGACCAACTACGCCACGGACAACGTCATCGACTGCGGCAGCAGCGTGCCCTTCGTGGTGGTCTCCGGGGAGATCGTCCAGCGCGGGAACCGGATCGACTGAGGGTCTGAGCTCAGCCGGTCCCGCCGGCAGGATCCTTCCCCCTCGCGACCGCTTCCTGCGTGCCGTCGGGTTGCCAGCGCGGACAACTCCGACTGCTGGTGCGGCCGGGGAGGCGAGTCTACACTTCCGAGTCCAGGCACGAGCGGGCGACGCGGGCGCGTCATCGTGGAGGGGCTGTGCGCCAGTGATCCCAGACCAGACACTCGATCTGTCCCAGCGCGGCTGCGCGCAGCGGGATCATCGCCTGGATGTCCTCCGCGGAGCGGCGATCCTGCTCGTCTTCCTGCGCCACCTCGATCCCCTCGAAGGCTTCTGGCAGCTCCCGGTGCGACTCCCGACGTACGTGTTCAACGACGAGTTCGCCATCCTCTCGGTCGGCGTGCTGCTCCTTGTCTCACTCATGCTGTTCGCCCAGCGCGTCGACCGCGGCGTCAGCTACCTGGCACGGCGCGTGCGCCACCTCTTCCTCCTGCTCGCGATCTGCTCGGCGCTCCAGTTCGCGATGTACGCCCTCGTCAGCCGGGAGAGACCGCCGCTTGGTCTCCACGAGCTCTGGCTGGCCGGACCGTCCCTCCCCATCGTCGGCGACTCGGTGTTCTACTTCATCCTCAACCTGACCGTGCTCACCGTGGTGGGCTGGTTCTACTTCAGGCTGCCGGAACGAAGCCGCGACTACCTCGGAGCAGCCATCGTCGCGACCTCCGCGGTCGCATTCGAGGTCCTGGCGGTGACCAGGCTGCACCTTCCCTACTACAGTCCTTTGAACTTCCTCGTCTTCGTTCCCGTGGCCGACTTTCTGCTCCGCTACCGTGATGAGCTCTCTCGTCGGCTCTGGCTCATCGTCGGCCTCTTCGGAGTCTTCGTGCTGCAGGACATGCTCCTCCAGAGTCCGTTCCCCTTCTCGCGAGGCGACGTGAGCGAGGAGGTCTTCGCCAGGCCCTCGGTGGTCCTGGGCGGGCTCGCGCTGGTCGTGGTCTTTCAGCGCTACCCGATCCCGCGCCTGCCTCTCCTCGAGCTCGCCGGCCGGTACTCCCTCGGCATCTACGTCGTCCACAAATGGCTGTGGTACCCGCTCGCCGTTGCCGCGGGACAGGCGTCGAGGATCCCGATGTCGGGATACTTCGAGCCGCTCCTCGTCACAGCAGCGACTGCTGCGGCCACCTGCCTTGTGGTCGCGTTGCTCAGCGTCACGCGGTTTCGCTTCCTGGTGACCGGAGGCTAGGCCGGCGCAGGGGATAGCGCCGCGAGGGGCGACGCCGCCTCGTGGTTGTCTGGCCTGACAAGACCTGGCGATGGCCGCGGAGGCTACCCGCGGCTACAATCGAGCCGGTCACGCACGACCACGGGCGAGCTCGCGGGCAGCGTACGAGCGCCCCGACGGACGCGGGAGGAGGCTGAGACGCATGACTGATCCACTGCGCATGGGCATCATCGGTCTTGGCAAGCAGGGCAGGATCCGCGCCGGGACGGTGCGCGACCATGACGATACGGTCCTCGTCTCCGGGACCGACCCGACTCCTCCCACCAAGGGCTTCGAGGACCTGGCGATCCTGCCCGACTACGAGGCTGTCCTCGAGTCGGGCGTCGACGCGGTGTTCGTCTGCACCCCGAACCGCTTCATCCCCGAGGTCGTCTCGGCGGCGCTCGACGCGGGCAAGCACGTCTTCTGCGAGAAGCCTCCCGGGCGGACGGTGGCGGACATCGAGCGCATCGTGGCGGCCGAGCGGCGCAACCCCGGCCTCACCCTCAAGTTCGGCTTCAACCACCGCTACCACTTCGGCATCATGGAGGCCAAGAAGATCGTCGACGAGCGCAAGTACGGCGATGTCCTCTGGCTGCGCGGCGTGTACGGCAAGGCGGAGTACTCCGCCTACCCCACGGCGTGGCGCACGGACCCGACCCTCTCGGGCGGCGGCATCCTCCTCGACCAGGGCATCCACATGCTCGACCTCTTTCGCCACTTCTGCGGTGAGTTCACCGAGATCAAGAGCATGGTCCGCAGCGACTCCCCGGACAACCCGTTGGAGGACAACGCCTTCGCCCTCCTGCGGACCGCCGACGGCCGCGTCGCGATGATCCACAGCTCGTCCACGCAGTGGAAGCATCGCTTCACCCTCGAGATCTACCTCGACGACGGCTACGTCGTCGTCGACGGGCAGCCGTCGACCAGCCGCAGCTTTCGCGACGAGTGGCTCATCGAGAGCCGCAGAGGGCTGGGCTTCGCCGTCGGCAACCCCCCCGAGCAGGCCACCTTCTGCAACACGGACCCGTCGTGGGAGCTCGAGCTGGCGGAGTTCGTGCACTGCATCCGCACCGGTCGTCCGGTGCGCAACGGAGACTCGCGCGACGCCCTCGAGACGATGCGCCTGGTGCACGGCATCTACGAGGCGGACGAGCCCTTCGCGCAGCGTCGTGCCCAGCTGATGCCCGGCTCGTGACCGGAAAGGTCACCACGAAGGACCCCACCCCGATAGCCGTCGCCTCCCGGTCTTTCTCCCGCCACCCTGTGTTGCGCGCGGAGTTGCAGGAGCGGTACGGCGACGTGCGCTTCAACGACGAGGGTCTGTCCCTCAGCGGTGACGCCTTCATCGCGTTCGCCCGCGGCCGGCGCAAGCTGATCCTGGCCCTCGAGCGCATCGACGCCGCGACGCTCGCCGCCCTTCCCGAGCTCGCGGTGATCAGCAAGTACGGGGTCGGCACCGACATGCTCGACCTGCGCGCCATGGCACGCCGAGGAGTCCGGCTGGGCTGGACCGGCGGCGTCAACCGGCGCTCCGTCACCGAGCTGGCGCTGGCGTTCATGATCGCCCTGCTGCGCGAGCTGCCCCAGGTCGACCGCGAAGTGAGCACGGGCACCTGGCGCAACCGGACCGGCCGGCAGCTCTCCGGCCGCACCGTCGGCCTGATCGGCTGCGGCCACATCGGCAAGGACCTCACGCCCTTCCTGCGCGCGTTCGGCTGCCCCGTGCTGGCGCACGACATCCTCGACTTCCCGGAGTTCTACGCGGCCCACCAGGTCGAGGCCGTCGGGCTCGACGACCTGCTGCGCCGCACCGACATCGTGTCGCTGCACGTGCCGCTGGACGACAGCACGCGCGGCCTGCTCGGCGCCGGGCGGCTGGCGCTCATGCGGCCCGGCGCGCTGCTGGTCAACACGGCGCGCGGCGGCCTGGTCGACGAGCAAGCCCTAAAGCAGATGCTGCAGGACGGCCGGCTCGGCGGGGCCGCCTTCGACGTGTTCGCCACCGAGCCGCCGGAGGACGCGGAGCTGCTCGGCCTCCCCAACTTCCTCGCCACGCCGCACATCGGCGGCAGCTCGGAGGAGGCCATCCTGGCCATGGGTCGCGCCGCCATCGCGGGACTCGACGACAACCGCCTGCCCGGCGGCGACTGACGGAGGACGCATGCGCAAGAACACCCTGAAGGAGATCTGGGCGAAGGGCGAAGCCACCCTCAACGGGTGGTGCTCG
>CAZHMA010000046.1:0-10641 GCA_964533555.1 uncultured Eubacteriales bacterium | reverse complement strand
GACGCGTTCATCGAGCACCGCCCCGGACAGGCCGAAGAGCCCGCCGGCGAACCGCAGGAACTCCCGCGCGGTCATCCAGTCGTAGAAGCCCGGCACGTCCGGGAGGAAGCCTATCTGCCGGCGCACGTCGTCGGTGGCGCCGCTCGCCGACGCGTCGAGGATGCGGACGCTTCCCGACGTCGGGTGCGCCAGCCCCGTGAGCACCCGCAGCGTCGTCGTCTTGCCCGCGCCGTTGGGGCCCAGGAAGCCGAAGACACTGCCCTCCTCGACGGTCAGGTCCACCCCGTCGAGTGCGCGCTTGTCGCCGTAGACCTTCGTCAGGCCCCGGATCTCGATCGCAGCGCTCACCGGGGCTCCCCGTCCTTCGGCGCGCCGTAGAGCGAGTCGAGCGCCCGTGCGTTGTCGGCGCCGGACGCGGCCGGCCCGTCGACGACCGCTGAGGCCGGCTTGCGGCCGATCGCGAAGTACAGGATCGCACCCAGCCAGTTCACGAACAGGATGATGATCGCCCACAGCCACTTGCGGCCGCCGAGGGCCAGCTGGTCGGCGGGCCGCTTCAGCATGTCCACCAGCGCCCACACCTCGAAGGCGATCTGGGCGATTGCGAGCACCGCCCCCACCACGAGGAGCCAGGCCGGCAGAGAGTCGAGCGGCAACGTCGTCGAAGTCATCACACACGCTCCATTTCATCGGTTCCATCCAGGTCACGCCGCTGCTCGCGCGCGCGTCCGATCCGCGAGAGGACCGTCAGCATGGCGAACGGCAGCAGTATCGCCGCGGAGAGGCCGACCCACGTCGGCCACATGCCCGGCGTGCCGCCGAGCGTGAAGATCGTCTGGACGAGCTGCGCCAGGGCGATGGTGCTGAGCAGGGTCGCGCCGGCCGCGCCCGCGGCCCGGTTCAGGGCGGGGCGCTTGCGCCGGTAGGACCAGGCCGCGCCGAGCGCCGGCACGACCGACATCGCCAGAAGGTAGACGACCACCGCGAGCCCCGGCCAGAACGACCGCGGCTCGCCCGCGGCGCTCCACTGCACCGGCACCGCGGCAGGCCAGGTCCACGCATACAGCGCGAGCAGCGTCGCCACGGCGGCCGCCAGCGCCAGCGGCACCGCCAGCGCCGCCGCAAGCCAGCCTCCCGGGACGGTGCCGAACGGCTCGTCCTCGTCGTCGGGGCGCACGATGCCGAGCTTCACGGCCAGGGCGCCGAAGTTGATGTCCCATCCCAGGCCGAAGACCCTCGGGACGAACACGTGGGGGTCGAGCGGGTTCCACCAGCGGCTCGCGATGCGCTCGGTCGTCGGCATGCGCAGCTCGTACGGCACGCCGAGCACCGTGCCGTGCAGGCGCCGCGGCTCGGCCGCGCTTACCGGCGCGCCCTCGGCGGCCGGCTCCGCGGCCTCCCCGTACTCGGCCGCGAGCGCCTCGGGCGGCCCCAGCTCACCGAGGATGCGCGACACGGCCGCGGCGGAGCCATCGGTGCTGGCCAGTTCGCCCAGCACGTGCGACCTCAGCTCGTCGACCGTCTCCGCCGCCTCGCCGGCGGCGGTCACGAGCATCGCGCCCTGCACCCGGGCGAAGTACGTGTCGATCAGGCTCGCGGCCTCCGGTGTCACGTTCGCCTGCCGCTTCGGCTCCGGCACACTCATCGGGACGTCTCCTTGCTCAGCAGGGTCTTCATCGCTCCGGCGACGCCCTCCCAGGCCCTCGCCATCGCCTCGAACTCGGCCGCCCCCGCGGGGGTCAGCCGGTAGTACTTGCGCGGCGGGCCCACGGGGGACTCGCGCCACAGGGAGTCGATGACCCCCGACTTGCGCAGGCGCGACAGGAGCGGATAGACCGTGCCCGCGCTGATGGCCAGCCCGGGATGCGACGCCAGCGCCTCGACGATCTCGCCGCCGTACGCCTCTCCCCGGTGCAGCAGCGCCAGGATGGCGAGCTCCACCGCGCCCTTTCGGAACTGCGATATGCGGCCGTCGGCATCCGTCGTCATGTCGGTTCTCGCTCCAGGTCCGTCATCGATGCTTGCCATGCACGCTTCCTTGTATCACACGCTAGATGGTAACGCAAGGTACCGCCTCGGTGCAAGAGCCGACGTGGGGTCGTTTCTGATCATCGGGCGCGAGCCGGCGTGAGACGCGACTCAGCGGTCCGCCGACACCCGATCGAACACGTCGGCGTACGCGGCCGCCAGACGCCCGATCGTGAACGGTTCGGCGAGCGCCCTCCCCTGCCCCGGCGCGGGCCGCTCCAGGACGAGCGAGCGCAGCCTGGCCACCAGCTCGTCGGGCGTGCCGTAGCGCATGGGCGCCGGGTAGAGCTCGGGGTACGCGAGCCGGTCCGGCACGACCGTGTAGCAGCCCGCGTAGGCGGCCTCGATCATCGCCAGCCCGAAGAACTCGTTCAACGCGGTCGAGACCGCGATGTCGGAACCGGCGAGCAGGCGCGCGTAGGCCCCGCGGTCCTCGGGGGCACCGATGTGCACGAGCCGCTCCCCGAGCGCGCTCGCGGCCGCCTCCAGCACCGACTGCGTCTCGCGGAACGGCTGCCCCGCGACCGCCACCTCGAAGTCGAGCCCCTCCTGCGCGAGCCGGCCCACCGCGGCGAAGAACGCCTCGGGAGCCTTGTCGTGCTCCCACCGGTGCGGCCAGACGATGCGGCAGCGCTCGCCGCGCGTGACGGGGGCCGCATCGAAGGGCGCCGGATCGAACGGCGGGTGCAGGACCTCGGACTTCGCGGCGACGGCCTCGGCCACGCCCTGCGGCTGGTGGTCGGGGAACTCGCGCAGGAACGCCGGTATCTCGCGCACGAAGCCGTCGAGGTTCCACCGGGTGTTGAACAGGCAGGCGTCGGCCACGAGCGCACTCGTGATGTTCGTGAGCGGGAACTGGAAGTCCCACTCGGCGCTGTGGCGGTTGGGGTAGAGCAGCTGGTTCTCGTGGAAGTAGACGATCCGGGGCGCGTCGCCGAGCGCCTCGCCGGCCAGGGCAACGAACTCGGCGAGGTTGACGAACGTCGACGCGTACACGAGGTCCCAGCGCGAGCGCGCGCCCGGGCGAGCGGGCTCCCCCGCGGGATGCTGCGCACGCCACGCGGCGTCCAGCGCACGCGCCTCGGCAGCCATCGTGATAGCGGCGCCCCGCATGCGCCACTTCCACTTGCGCGCGGGCAGGGTCAGGAGGTCCGCGTCCCAGCCGGCGTCGGCGAGGCGCGGCAGGAGCGTGTCCAGGACAGCGCGATGCGAGCCGCCGAAATACGGCTCCAACACGAGAACACGGCGGTGAAACGGGGTGGGAACGGCACGCTCGAACACGGCAGCGCCAGTCTCCCTACTTGATGCCGTCCTTCACCCGCTCGTAGCTGACGTCGCCGTCGGCGATCTCGTCGAGCGCGAGCGTGAGGGGCTTCGTGGAGGTGATCTGCGCGATCTGCGGCGCCGACATGGTGAGCAGCGCCTGGTCGCGCACGCCGTGCAGCATGTCGTTGATCTGGCGGGCGCGCTTCGCGGAGACGATGCAGAGGGTGTACTTGGAGTCCACCTTCGACAGCAGCGTGTCGATCTCGGGCTTGATGACCATGAGCGTGGTGCCTGCTTCCTGTCAGAGAGCCGCTGGGTCGCCTGAAGCCGGCGCATCAGCGGAGAACGAACGGATGTACGCGACGAGCTCATCGGCGGCTCGCGACACGTCGTCGTTTATTACCACAAAGTCGTACATCCCCTCAACCGCCATCTCCCGCTCGGCGGTCTTGAGACGCGTCTTCAACTGCTCTTCGGTCTCGGCGCCGCGGTAGCGGATCCGCTTCGCGAGCTCCTCGGTCGACGGCGCCTTGACGAAGATCAGCCTCGATCGGTCGAGCTGCTTGCGCACCTGCGCCGCACCCTGGGGGTCGATCTCGAGCACGACGTCCATGTGGCGGTCCAGGCGGCGCTCCACCGGAGCGCGAAGCGTGCCATAGCGGTTGCCGTGCACGCTGGCGTGCTCCAGGAACTCCCCGTGGCGCACGCGGGCCTCGAACTCCGACTCGGTGAGGAAGAAGTAGTCGATGCCGTCCTTCTCGCCCGGCCGCGGCACGCGCGTGGTGGCCGAGACGGACACCCAGATGTCAGGGACCCGGCGAAGGAGTTCCTTCACCAGGGTCCCTTTCCCAGCTCCGGACGGGCCGGAGATTATGAACAGGTGACCTTCGCCCATGAGTTGCTGCTGAGGTCGCGCCCGGCCGACGAACGGCGTGACGCGACGCCGCGGGCGACTAGCCCAAGCGCTCCATGAGCTGCTCGCGCTGGCGGGCGCCAAGGCCCTGCACGCGGCGGCTCTCGGAGATGTCCAGCTCGGTCATGACCTTGGCGGCCTTCGCCTTGCCGAAGCCCGGGAGGCTCTCGAGCAGCGTGGAGACCTTCATGCGGGCGACGATCGGGTCGTCCGACTTCTTCATGACCGCAGCGAAAGTGAGCTTGCCGGCCTTGATCTCGCCGCGCAGTGCCGCGCGCTTCTGGCGGGCCTCGGCGGCCTTCTTGAGCGCGGCCTTGCGATCGGCATCGGACAGGTTCGGCAGTGCCATAACGTCCTCCTCGTCCCCTACAGCTCGGGCGCTTCGGGCCCCTGGAAACCGGGCGCCCCGGGCCCGGTCCAACGCGAATCTGCTCGTGATGTTACCGCTGACCTGCGGTGATGCAAAGGTTTATTTACCGCTGCGGCGGCTTCCCGGCGAGTAGATCGGCACATCCGACGCGCAGAGCCCGCACTTGTCCGGGGCCCAAGACGCGACCTCAAGTCGAAGCAAAGTGTAGGGCGGGACGTCGAAGGACTTGGGGCCGCCACGGTCGATGATGCTGGCCACGGCGACGGCGTCGCCACCTGCGGCGCGAACGAGATCGACGACTTCCGCGACCGATCCGCCCGTCGTGACCACGTCTTCCACGACGAGCACGCGCGCGCCCTCGGGCACTTCGAAGGCCCGCCGGAAGCGCATGGTGCCCTGTTCGCGCTCGCTGAAGATGAACCTGACGCCGAGGGCCTGCGCGACGGCGAAGCCGATGATGATCCCGCCGACGGCCGGGGCCGCGACAAGGTCGATCCCGGCGTCTTGCGGAAGCGCGGCGACGATCGCCTCGGCCAGACGAGTGGTCAGTGCCGGGTCCTCGAGCACGCGTGCGCACTGCACGTACGTGTCCGAATGCCGGCCGCTGGTGAGTTCGAAGTGGCCGTGCAGGATGGCCCGCGCGCCCTTCAGGGCGTCGAGCACCTCGGTCTCGTTCATGGTCTGCATGCGGAGGCCCTTCTAGCCTTCGGAGACGATACGGTCGAACGCCGCGCCGGGATCGTCGGCGCCGGTGATAGGTCGTCCGATGACCAGGTGCGAGGCACCGGCGGCCAGCGCGGACGCGGGCGTGTCGACGCGTGCCTGATCGCCGGCAGCCGCCCAGGGCGGGCGGATGCCCGGCGTCACGACGAGCGCGTCGGGCCCCAGCAGGGCGCGACACTCGGACGCCTCACGCGGTGAGCAGACGACGCCTGCCACGCCGGCGGTGCGCGCCAGGGCGGCGAGCCCCGCGACCTGGGCCGCCGGGCTGTCGGTCACACCCACCGAAGCCAGCGTCTCGGCGTCCATGCTCGTGAGCACGGTGACAGCCAGCACCGCGGGCGCGGGAACACCCGCGTCCGCAGCTCCTTCGGCGGCCCCGGCCACCGCGGCCTCCATCATGTCGGCGCCGCCCGAGGCGTGAACGGTCAGCATCCCCGCGCCCAGCCGCCCGAGCGAGCGCGCGGCTCCCCGGACCTGGTGCGGGATATCGTTCAGCTTGAGGTCGACGAAGACGTCGAAGCCGCGCTCGCGGAGGGCGGCGACGATGCACGGCCCCTCTGCGTAGAAGAGCGTCATGCCGACCTTGACCCAGCGTGCGCGGCCGACGAGGCCGTCGGCCACCACGAGCGCCGACGCGGCGTCGGGCATGTCGAGCGCGACGATGATCCGGTCACGCATGGGCCGCTCCTTCCCGCATCTCAGTCGGAAATGTCCGTGAAGATCGGGCCGGGCGCGCTCAGGACCTCGGCTCGCTGGCCACCGCCCGCGGTGGAGCGGAACACTCGCCACTCCCCATCCGTCTGATACTCCTGAAGCGACAGCAGTCCCCCGACGGGCGACCATCGCGCGGCCGCGCCGCCCAGCGTCATCCCGAGATGACGGACACCGCCGGCGCGGTCCACACCATACACGTCCGTGTAGCCGGCCGGGTCGAAGTCAAGTCCTGAAGCCACCAACGCCGACGTCCCGTCCGACCCTGCGATCCACAGGCCGCTCCAGGCTCCATCGGCCCACGGCGTCGGCGAGGTCTCGATCGCCACCGGCGCCGCACCGGGCGTGAGCCCCAGCAGCACCGGCTCGTCGTCGGCCGACCCACTAGAGGCCAGGGTCAGCAGCGTGAGCACATCCTCCGCGGCCGACCATACCGCCCGCGCGGGTCCCGAGTTGGGGTCGCGCACCGGCACCCGGATCGGCGCCCGCGACGCCACGGTTCCGTCCTTCGCCGAGAAGACGACCACGATGGCTTCCGCGACGGGCCTGCCCGCACCGAGCGCCGCATCGGAGAGCTCGGCGGTCTCGGAGGCCAGCGAGCTCGAGACCGCTTCGGGGGCCGCCTCAAGGAATCGGCTGTCCAGCTCCTGCGTCCCCGCGGGGCCGAGTTGCGAGATGACGGCGAAGTACGCCCCGGACGGCGACCAGCCGATCGGCTCGAAGGTGACGACGTCCGTCGGAACCTTCGCCGACCAGGCGTTCAGGCTCGAGCCCACCTTGCTGAACCGGATGGTCCCCGGACAGCCTCCCTTGTTGACGTCGATCTCGACGGAGGCGGCATAGCCCGCCGCGCCGGCCCACGGCGTCCAGCGCGCGTCGACGTCCGCTCGCGGGTCTTCCGTGCGGTCCAGGCGAAGCGCCAGGAGCTCGGACGGCGGCGAGTCGATACCGTCCCAGGCGATGTCGGTCACCTGTGGCGTCGCCTCGCTGGAATACGAGACGCCCATCACGCGCTTGTCGGGTACGAGCCAGAGTCTGGGAGCATGCGGCTCCACCCCGACCGCACGGTAGCCCTTGAGCGTGCGGGTCTTCCCGGAGGTCAGGTCGTGGACCACGACCTCCTGGACGTCGTCCTCCCCGGTCGCCTGCAGCACCACGAAGCGTCCGTTGCCCGACCACCAGACCGACCCCGGCGTCTGGAGTGCGGCGGCGCCCCAGCCGGCGTCCTCACCGGTCCTGCTGTCGAGTCCGGCTCCATCGAACAGCGCCCGCGCCGCCAGGTACGAGAGCCCGCACACGACGGCCGCCACCCCCACGATCGCGACGGTGATCCATGCCGCCGCGCGACCGGGAACGCGCTTGCGCACATCCGGCGCGGGCAGAGGCGTGGGCGTGGAGGGCGACGAGGACGGTACCGGTTGTTCCGGCGCGACGGGTTCCCTGTTGTCGGTCATGCTCTCCCCCGGTTCAGTCTTCAAGTGCGCCGGTGAGGTCCGCGACCCGGGCCACACCATGCTCGCGGCAGTACTCGGCGATACCGTCGACCACCCGGACCGTCGCCCTCGGGTCGACGAAGCTCGCCGTCCCGACCGCGACCGCACTGGCGCCGGCGAGCATGAACTCGATCGCGTCCTCGCCGGTCATGACGCCGCCCATCCCTACTATAGGCACCTGCACGGCGCGGTACACCTGCCAGACCATGCGAAGTGCCACCGGCTTGATCGCCGGTCCCGAGAGCCCGCCCACGACGCGCGCGAGCCTGGGCCGCCGGGTCGCGGCGTCGATCGACATGCCGAGGAGCGTGTTGATGAGGCTCACGGCGTCGGCGCCCGCCGCCTCGACCGCGCGCGCGATCTCCGCGATGTCCGTCACGTTCGGCGACAGCTTCACGATCAGCGGCTTGGCCGTCACGGCGCGAACGGCACTCGTCACCTGCGCGGCGCTCACGCAGTCGGTGCCGAAAGCCATGCCGCCGGCGTCGACGTTGGGGCACGAGATGTTCACCTCGAACGCGTCCACGGCCTCGTGCGCGTCGAGGCGTTCGGCCACGGCCGCGTAGTCGGCCACGGTGTGACCGGAGACGTTCGCGATCACCGGTACGTCCCGGTCGGCCAGCCACGCCAGGTCCTTCGCGATGAAGGCGTCCAGGCCCGGGTTCTGCAGGCCGATGGAGTTCAGCATGCCGCATGCGGTCTCCGCGATACGGGGCGAGTCGTTGCCCGTCCAGGGTTCCAGGGAGACGCCCTTCGTCACGACGGCCCCGAGCCGCGACAGTTCGACGAAGTCCGCGTACTCCCGGCCGGAGGCGAAGGTGCCGGACGCGGTGACCACGGGGTTGCGGAGCTCCAGACCCGCGAGACGCACCCGCAGATCGACGGCGGCCGGAGCCGCGCCGTCAGTGCCGGGGCGGGGTCTCGCTTCCATCCCAGACCACCTCCCCCGCGTCGAAGACCGGACCGTCCACGCACGCGCGCAGGCGCCCGCGCGCGGTCGTGACCACGCAGGACAGGCACGCGCCGATGCCGCAGCCCATGAGCCGCTCGAGTGACACCTGGCACGCCACGCCCGCGTCGGCGGCCTGCGCCGCGACCGCGCGGGCCATGACCTCCGGCCCGCACGCGCAGACGAGCGCCGGCCGGTCTTCGGCGAGCAGTCGTGCGGAGACCCCGGTCACGAAGCCGTGCTCCCCCGCCGAGCCGTCGTCGGTGGCCACCTCGACGCGCCGCGCGACCCGCTCGAACAGGTCCCGCGCCACGAGCCGCTCGGTCGTAGGGGCGCCGAGCGCCACGCTCACGGCCACGCCACGGGCGGCGAGCTCCTCGGCGAGCATGCCCAGGGGCGCCGCCCCCAGGCCGCCCGCGACCAGCAGCACGTGCGCCGCATCCTCGGGGACGTCCCACCCGTGTCCGAGCGGCCCGATGGCGTCCATCACGTCGCCGCGGGCCTTCGCCGACAGCTCGCGCGTCCCGCGTCCGAGGACCTGGTAGAGGATCTCGATGCGCTCCCCGAGCGCGCGGTGCACGGAGAAGGGCCGGCGAAGGATGAAGTCGGCGTTCTCCGTGATGCGCAGGTGCACGAACTGCCCCGGGCGCACCGTGGCGGCGATCCGGGGGCTCGAGAGCACGATGAGCCCGACGCCTTCGGCCACGCGGTCGTTGGTCAGCACCTCGACGTGCTCGATGAGCGGATGCGTGCCGCTGATGTCGCCGGCGCAGGTCACTCGACGCCCGCCCCCGTGCCCCGGTGCCCGGCGGCCCGGTCGCGCGGCGCGGGCGGCACCCACTGCTCCACGTCCTGCAGCGCCGACACGCCCAGGCGGCCCTCCTTCATGGCCTCGATGGCCTGCACCGCAGCCTGGGCGGCCTCGATGATGGTGATGTTCGTGACCCCGTGCCGGATGGCCGAGGCGCGGATCTGGTAGCCGTCGCTGCGGGTCTCGCGCCCGAACGGCGTGTTCACAACGATCTTGACCTCGCCGTTGGTGATCGCGTCGACGATGTTCGGCCTGCCCTCGTGGACCTTCAGGACCTCGATCACCGGCACGCCGGCCGCGCGCAGGGCCTTCGCCGTGCCGCGGGTCGAGGTCAGCCGGAAGCCCATCTGCACGAAGTGGCGCGCCACGCCGACGATCGCGCGCTTGTCGCGGTCTCACACCGAGATGAACGCGGTGCCCTCGTGCGGCAGCGAGTAGTCGATGGCGAGCTGGCTCTTGGCGTACGCCGCCGGGAAGTCCGTGGCCGAACCCATGACCTCGCCCGTGGACTTCATCTCCGGCCCCAGCACCGAGTCGGCACCCGGGAAGCGGCCGAAGGGCATGACGGCCTCCTTGACCGAGAAACGGCCGAGCTCCCGCTCCTCGTCCGGCAGCGCCAGGTCCGCGAGCATCTCGCCGGCCATGACGCGGGCGGCGACCTTCGCCAGCGGCACGCCGGTCGCCTTGCTCACGAACGGGACCGTGCGGCTCGCGCGCGGGTTGACCTCGAGCACGTACACGCTCGCGTCCTTGACGGCGAACTGGATGTTGATCAGTCCATGCGTGCCGATCTCCAGCGCTATCCGACGCGTGTGGCCGCGGATCTCCTCCACGATCGAGTCGCCGAGCGAGAAGTGCGGGATGCAGCACGCGGAGTCGCCGGAGTGGATGCCGGCCTCCTCGATGTGCTCCATGACGCCGCCGATGTAGACGTCCCGCCCGTCGCAGACCGCGTCGACGTCGACCTCGATGGCGCCCTCCAGGAACCGGTCGAGCAGGACCGGATGGTCGGGTGACACGACGACCGCGTCGGCCACGTGCTTGAGCAGGTACTCCTCGTTGTAGGCGATCACCATGCCGCGGCCGCCCAGCACGTAGCTCGGGCGGACGAGCAGCGGGTAGCCGATGCGGTCCGCCACTTCGACGGCCTCGGCCGACGATCGCGCGGTTCCCGCTGCGGGGTACACGATACCGAGCCGGTCGAGCACCTCGGCGAAGCGCTCCCGGTCCTCGGCGAGGTCGATCGCCTCGGGCTTCGTGCCGAGGATCGGCACGCCCGCCTCCTCCAGCGCCTTCGCCAGCTTCAGAGGCGTCTGACCGCCGAACGTCACGAGCACGCCGACCGGCTTCTCCGCGTCGATGACGTCCATGACGTCC
>CAZHMA010000045.1:0-10723 GCA_964533555.1 uncultured Eubacteriales bacterium | reverse complement strand
TCGTCGGCCACCCGAAGGTCGCGGAGGCCGCGGTCGTCGGCTACCCGCACGACATCAAGGGCGAGGGCATCTACGCGTACGTCATCCTCAAGATGGGCGTGGACGTCCCCAAGAGCCTCGAGAGCATCCTGCGCGGTCACGTCCGCGAGGAGATCGGGCCGATCGCCAGCCCGGACTTCATCCACATCGTGCCCGAGCTGCCGAAGACCCGCTCCGGTAAGATCATGCGCCGCATCCTTCGCAAGATCGCGGCGGGAGATCGCGACATGGAGGCGTTCGGCGACATCTCGACGCTGGCCGATCCGTCCATCGTGAAGACCATCGTGGAGAGCGCGCCAGAAGTCTAGAGTCCGCCCGGCGCGGTCACGGCACGCCCTGCGCTCTCGCTCGGAAGGGTCCGGCACCACTCGGTGCCGGACCCTTCCTCGAACGTTCGCGCAGAGCGCACCGCGACCGCGCCTTCCTCGAGACTTCGCGCAGAATGCACCGCCGCCGCGCCTGCGCGGGCGCCTGCGCGTGCACACGCGGTGCTACACTTCCCATCGCATGCTTCCTACCGGCACGGAGGGTGATCTTCGACATGGGTCTCACTGGGGTACTGGTCGTTTCTGAGGGTGGGCCGGCGGGGCTGCCGGAGGTGCCTGCGTTCCTTGAGGCAACACTTGGGCGGGCACCGTCCGAGGAGGAGCTGCAGAGCGTTCGCCGCATGGTGCTGGCGATCGGAGGCATGAACCCCGTACCGGCCGCCATGGAGCGGATCGCGGCCGCACTTGAGCGCAAGTTGAACGACCTGCCCCCGGTGGCGGAGGAGACGGACACGACCATCGCGCTCATGACGCTGGCGCAGGCCGCGGCGGGACGGGCCTCGGAGCCGGTCGAGACCCGCGTGCTCGTCGGCATGCGTGCCGCGCACCCCACCATCGCCGAGGCTCTCCGGGAGTTCGCGCAGGACGGCGTCACCCGCGTCGCGTGCGTGGAGCTGTCGTCACTGCAGGCGCCCTCGGTCGCCGCGGCGAACCGTGCGGCCGTCGATGCCGCGGCCGCGGAGACGGGGGTCGAGATCGTGTCGGTGGGCCAGGTCGACAACTCAGACAAGGTCGCGGAACTGCTGTCCACGTCGTACAGCGAAGCCATCGCCGCCGTGACGCCCGATCACAAGCCGGTCGTGGTGTTCACATCCGCCGCGGTCCCGTCGGGCGAGGCCCGGGACGACAGCTACGTCGAGCGCGTCGAGAGCGCCGTCCGGCGCATGGCCGTGGAGCTCGGGTTGGGTGGCGTCGATCCCGACGGCATCGAAGGCGTTCTTGGCCTCCGTGCGTTCGGGGGACCCGGCACGGAGCATCCGTGGCTGCTCGCGTTTCAGAGCGCCGTGCCCGTCGCCGACGCGGTCGGTCCGGACCTGATCGCCGTGATCGACGCGGCTCTGGCGAAGGGCTACACGGGCGTGGCAGTCCTGCCGATCGGGTTCGCGATCGACGATTTCGAGACCATGTGGACGCTCGATATCCTCGCGGCCGACAAGGCGCTCAGCCAGGACGCGGAGTTCGCCAGGGGAGTGGTCGCCAACGACAACCCGCTCGCGATCCAGGCGATCGAGTCGGCGGTCCGAACGGTCCTGTAGGGCCCGCTCAGACCGGCGGGGGCCAGCCGGCGGCGGTCGCTTCGGCTATGGCCTCGAGGAGCACGGGGTGCAGGCCCGGGCCGGCCGCGACGTGGTCTGCCGTCGCGGGCGTCCATGAGGCCCCGGACATGTCGGTGACGAGCGCGCCTGCCTCCCGGAGTACGACGACGCCCGCGGCCGTGTCCCACGGCTTGAGTGCGAACTCCCAGAACCCGTCGGCGCGCCCCGCGGCGACGTGGCAGCAGTCGATCGCCGCCGAGCCGTCGCGCCGCACGCCGTGGACGCGGCGCAGCAGCCGCGTGAACACCGCGAGCTGGCGGTCCAGGGTCACTGTCCGGTCGTAGGGGAACCCCGTGATCAGCAGCGAGGTCTCGATCGTGTCGGCGTCACTGCACCTGAGCGCGCGACCGTCCAGCGTCGCGCCCTCGCCGACGGCAGCTGACGTCATCTCGCCGGCCGCGGCGTTGTAGACGGCGCCGGCTACGGGCTGACCGTCGCGCAAGAACGCCACGGACACCGAGTAGCACGGGTAGCCGTGGACGTAGCTCGTGGTGCCGTCGAGCGGGTCCACCACCCAGACCTCGCTGTCCTGGAGCGAGCCCTGCACCACGCCGGCCCGTCCGTAGACCTCGGGCTCTTCGACCACGAAGCGGGCCCCGGGGACCGCTTCGGCGATGGCGCGGACGACGGCCACTCCGGATGCGATGTCGACCTCGGTCACCAGGTCGTTGGCGCTCGACTTGGTCCGGACGGCTCCCACGCTGCCGGCGCGGGAGGTCAGTACCGCCCCGCCCGCCAGGGCCGCGAGCCGGGCGATGTCGAGCATCGAGGCCATTCTCGGCTCCTTCGCATGTCGCCTCGGGTGGGCGATGATGCGTATCGGGGACAAACGAGGTGGACCCATCTTACCCGTACCCGCGCACGCGGGCGCGCACGAAGGAGCGACGATGCTCGAGCGTGGTTTCGAGGCCCCGACGCTGGACGAGGCAACGGTGGGGGAGCTGGCCGAACGGGCGCGTCGCGCACGCGGTGCCGTGCTGACCATGACGACGCTCGCCGCTTCGGGGCACCCGGGCGGGTCCATGTCTTCCATGGAGATCTACCTGCTCCTCTACCATTTCGCGCGGCTGCAACCCGACCGGCCCCAGTGGGCGGGACGCGATCGGGTCGTGGTCAGCCACGGTCACACGTCGCCGGGCGTGTACGTCGCTCTGGCCGATGCGGGGTTCTTCGACGTCGAGGACGCGGTCGCGCACTTCCGACAGGCCGAGAGCCCGTTCGAGGGGCATGTCGAGCGCGCGGTGCCCGGGGTGGAATGGTCGACCGGCAACCTGGGCCAGGGACTCTCGGCGGGCGTGGGCATGGCTCTGGCGTCGCGGCTGGCCGGCGGCGGCTGGCGCACCTTCGTCGCGATGTCCGATGGCGAGCAGAACAAGGGCCAGATCGCCGAGGCGCGGCGGCTGGCCGTGAAGTACCAGCTCGACGACCTGACGGCGGTCGTGGACCTGAACGGCATCCAGATCTCCGGCCACACGCGCGACGTCATGCCCGTCCGAGTGGCGGACGACTTCGCGGCCGACGGCTGGCGGGTCATCGAGTGTGACGGCCACGACGTCGCCGCCCTGTACGCCGCCATCGCGACCGGGGTCGCCGACCGCGAGCGGCCGTGCGCCGTCATCGCACACACGGTCATCGGCAAAGGCGTCTCGTTCATGGAGGACCAGGCCGAGTACCACGGCCGGGGGCTGACGGTCGATGAGTACGTCCGCGCCATGCGGGAGCTGGGGCTCGATCCGGCGTGGCTGGACCGCGCGAGGACCCGCCGGCCCGACCGGCCCGTGACGGCGACCCAGACACCCGCGCCACCGGCGGTCCCCCGGTCGGTGGGGGCGCCGCGTGAATACGCGGCCGACTCGCTCACGGACAACCGTTCGGCTTGGGGAGCCGCGCTCGCGGACATCGGCGCCGTTGCCGGTGTGCCGGTCGCGGTGCTCGACTGCGACCTGGCCACCTCGGTCAAGACCGAAGCGTTCGCGGCGGCCTTTCCGGCTTCGTTCATCGAGTGCGGCGTCGGCGAGCACAATGCGGCCGCCACGGCCGGCGCGCTCTCCGCCAACGGCGTGCTGACGTTCTGGTCGGACTTCGGGGTCTTCGGACTCGACGAGGTCTACAACCAGCAGCGCCTCAACGACATCAACGAGGCCAACGTCAAGCTCGCGCTCACCCACTGCGGCCTCGACGTGGGGGAGGACGGCAAGACGCACCAGTGTCTGGACTACGTCGGGGCGTTTCGCGACTTCTTCGGCTGGAGAGTCATCGTCCCGGCGGACCCGGCGCAGACCGATCGCGCGGTTCGCGCCGCGGCCGCGATGCCCGGCAACGTCGCCGTGTGCATGGGCCGCTCCAATCTTCCCCTCATCCTGGGCGAGGACGGCACGCCCGCGTTCGGCGGTGAGTACGGGTTCGAATACGGACGGATCCAGTGGGTGCGCAGCGGCGCGGACGCCGCAATCCTTGCCATGGGGACCGTCGCCGGTGCGGCGGTGGCCGCGGCCGACGTGCTTGCCGCGGAAGGTGCCTGTGTGGCGGTGGGGATCGTGTCATGCCCGTTGGACCTGGACGACGAGGCGATGGGTCTCGCTGCCGCGGCGCCGCTGATCGTCACGGTCGAAGACCACGGCGTCCGCACCGGCCTGGGCGCCTCGGTGGCCGAGTGGCTGGCGTTGAGCGGCAGGGGAGTCCCGTTCAAGCGGCTCGGGGTGTCAGGCTACCAGTCGTCGGGGACGGCGCGGGACCTGATGCGGATCGCAGGCCTGGACGCCGACGGCATCGCCCGCTCGCTCCGAGCTGCGCTGGAACGCTAGGCGGCCGGACGCGGGACGCGGTCGCGCGAGTGCCGGCCTCGGGTGCTACTCGGCCTGGTGCCGCGGCCCTTCCACACGGGTCCGGATCGCGCGGAGCACCTGTGCGTCCGCGCCGGCCTCGGACTCGGGGCGGACCGTCGGCACGATGCCGCGCTCGGCGAGGACCGTAAGCACGGCCGCGACGGCGTCGGGAACGGCCGCTTCGAGGGCCGGCGTGAGCCCGATCGAGATCTCGCCCATGTCCTCGACCTGCACGCCGATGCAGTCGACCTCGGGCTCGTTGCCCATGAGCATGGCGGTCTGCAGGACGTCGACCAGGCGCACGTCGTGCAGCGAGTGCATGACCTGGTTGGGCGCGAGGTCCTCGGGTGAGAGGCGGACCACCGTGCCCGCTGGTTCGCCGGTGCCCTCGATGGCGTCCACGACGAGCATGTAGTCACAGTCCTGGAACAGGTTGAGGATCGTCATGCCCATCGTCCCGGCGTCCACCAGCGTCACGTTCGGCGGGAACTCGAGGGCCGTCATGAGCGTCTCGACGACGCGGATGCCGATCCCCTCGTCACGCATGAGCGGGTTCCCGATCCCCATGATGGTGATGCGCTGCTCGGGCATGCGTCCTCCGTCGTCTTGTTCGGTGGCCGGTCCGTGCCGGCGATGTATCGTAGCGCAGCCGGCCGGTGTCGCGGCTCAGGCCCCGCCCTCGGTGGGCGGCTCCCCGTCGCGCTCCTTCAGCCGCCCGCGCGCGGTCTCAGCGACGCCGTAGAGTGCGAAGGCACCGGCCGCGCCGGCGCCGAGCACGGTCGCCACCGTCTCCGGCTTGAGCCCGGTGCCGAACAGCCCCGGGGCCGCCGCCTTCGTGCGCCCGAGGAACGGGGCGCCGACGTCGACCCAGTTGCCGCCGGTCTGCTTCGGATCGGCGTTGCCGCAGCCGATGCACGGCGAGCCGGACTCCACGCACCACGAGGCCCTGCGGTTCCAGCGCGCGGAGGGGCAGTTCGTGAAGGTGTCGGGGCCCTTGCAGCCCATCTTGTAGAGGCACCACTGCTTCTTCTCCTCCAGCGAGCCGAACCTCTCCACGAACTCGCCGTTCTCGAAGTGGCCACGGCGCGGGCAGTTGTCGTGGATGGTCGAGCCGAAGATGAGCTTCGGGCGGCCCTTGTCGTCCAGGTCCGGCAGCTTGCCCAGCAGCAGGACGTCGACCACGACCGAGACGATCCAGTCCGGGTTCACCGGGCAGGTCGGCAGGTTGATGATCGGCTTGTCGCCGAAGCCCAGCTCGGCCGCGACGGCCATGACGCCCTTGCCGCCGGCGGGGTTCGGGTTGGCGGCGACCCAGCCGCCGTCGACCGCGCACGAGCCGACGCACACGATGGCGTCGCACTTCAGGGCGGCTTCCTTGAGGATCTCCACGCCGGTCTTCTCGGCGATGCGCAGCGTGTTGCCGCCCTCACCGGTCATGACGGTGCCCTCGACGATGAGGATGTAGCCGCCCTCTTCGATCGTCTTGGCCTTGGCCTCTTCGGCCGCTTCACCGGCGGCCGCCATGATGGTCTCCATGTAGTTGATGGAGAGCAGGTCGAGCACGATATCGGCGACGTTCGGGTTGCCGACCTGTGCGGTCGACTCAGTGCAGCCCGTGCACAGACCCATGTCGAGCCAGACGACCGGCTTGAGCTTGGCAGCGGACTCGACTGCAGCGGCGATCTGCGGAGCGTACATCTCGGCCAGGCCGAGTGTCGATGCGACCGATCCACAGTACTTCAGGAAGTCACGACGAGAGACACCCCGCGCTGCGAGGAGATCGTAGGCGTCCGGCACGGGTGTCACGGCCCCTCGCTGACGGTCGGGAGTACGGTCAGGGCAATCGTAGCGCAGCGCACGCTCACGCGCTCATGCGGGCGCGGGCGGGCGCGCCTACGCGGGTCAGACTGCGGCGAGCTCCGGCTCGAGGCCGCCGACGGACTGGCCGTCCAGGAGGAGCATGCGTTCCTCGGGGGAGAGCGCGGCGCGGGCCTCGTCGCGAAGCTCGTTCGACCCGGAGAGCATCTCGCGCATCATCACGACCATCAGGTAGCGCCCGGTCGGCGTGAGCGTGAACTGATCGTCATCGTCGATGGCGAACCCTCCGACCGCGCGCATGAACGTGGTCTCCACGCGCAGGGCGCGATCCACCGGCTCGCCGAAGTCGCGCTCGAAGCGCTTCTTGTCCATCCGAAGGCCGAACAGGTCGGTCACGAAGCGGTAGCGCATGAGCGCGCGCTTGTTGTAGGGCTGTCCCGCCGTGGCCAGTCCCATGTGGCCCGAGCTGATCGCGTCGTCGTACTCCTGGAGCGAGAACGTGTTGCCGTAGACGCGGCCTCCGACGAAGGACAGCGCCCCCGAGCCGATGCCGACATACTCGTCGTAGTCGACGATGTACTCGTCGATCATCCCGCCCTTCTCGTGCGAGTAGGTCCAGGCGGACGCTGGCTCGAAGGTCTCCGAGAGGGCCTCGTCGATGATCCGGTAGTACTCGCCCTCGCGGGTGTAGTCGATGCGGCCGACCGTGTCCGCCAGGGCCCTAGCCGCGTTCGGCCCCGCCATCAGCGGGTAGAACGTGGTCTGGTTGCAGCCGGTCTGGCCAAGCAGCTCGATGTCGGCCAGGAGCATCCGCTCCGTCTGGCTCGGGTAGTTGAAGATCATGTCCACGTTGAGCGAGGGGAACATGCCCTGCGCGCCGGCGATCGACTCGAAGAGCTGCTTCCCGCTGCCGTACTTGTCATAGCGGTCCATCACGCGCAGCAGACGGTCGTCGAAGCTCTGCACGCCGACCGACATGCGCTGGACGCGGCCGCCCAGCGTCTCGACGACCTCTGGGGTCAGGTGGTTGGGGCTGGTCTCCGCCGAGACCTCGCCGATGTCGAAGAGCTCGCGGGCGAGGTCGATCGTGGCGTTGAGTTCATCGAGCAGGATGGTCGGGGTGCCGCCGCCGACGTAGAGCGACGCGAAGTCATACCCCAAGTCCGCCGCCATCCGCATCTCCTCGCGCAGGCCCCCGAAATAGCGCCTGGCGAGGTCCTCGCGGAACAGGAAGCGGTTGAACGAGCAGTACGTGCACAGGCGCTCGCAGAACGGCACGTGCGCGTACAGGACGTAGCGCTTGCCCGGGGCGGGGTCGGGGAGCATCTCGAGATCCGTGGGTCCGTGAGCGATGTAGCGGCGGCTCAGACGACGCATGACGGCTGTGAGCGCACGTTCTGCGAGCATGCGGCGGACTCTCCTCGAGGGCTGTCGACGGAATTGCGTTAGCGGTCCCCGGCAGGACCGACTGGTCTCGGTTGGGGGATTCTACACGCGGCAGGGGAATCCTGCCTCACGCCCGGTCCGAAATGCATCCGCGGGCCGCCGACCGCGCGTACGGCCCGGCAATGCAGGAGGCCCGGGGCTTGATGCCCCGGGCCTCCGCTCACGAACGTCTCGGCCTTGAAAGCGGCCGATCTCGAACCAGCTAGTGCGCCTCGTCCCCGGGCGTCTCACGCCACAGGAAGATGAGGCCCCACAGCGCCTTGAAACCGTCGGCGGCAGCCAGGTACGCGTGCACCATGGTGAAGAGGATGATCACCCACATACCGAAGTAGTGGAACAGCCTCATGACCATGAGCCCGCCGACCAGGTTGACGCCTGCGGCGAAGAAGCCCCACACCGGCCACTGCTGGGCGGGCGTGTAGAGCGCGAAGCCGGTGTAGCCCATGAAGAACGTGATGGGCACGGTGGCAAGGTACGCGATCTTCTGCAGGGCTCCGTACTTCGCGGAGATGACCCGCTCCTTCCGCATGAAGAGGTAGTACTTCGCGGTCTGGAAGAGCTGGTGCTTGTTCTCCGCCTGCGGCAGCCAGTTCTTGATGTCGACGTCGTTGTCGCGCGTCCCGAGCTGGTTCGCAGTCTTGACCCAGAAGGCCAAGATGATGCGGCTCGTGATGTTGACAGCGAGCACGAACATCAATGTGAAGTGGATCATCCGGGCCGTACCCATGGGTACGGCGTCGAATCCGCCGTGGATGACGAAGCCTGTGAATGCCAGGCCGATCATGCAGATGAGGTTGATCCAGTGCTGGAACACAAAGATCAACGGATGCGCCTCACGATAATGTCCCTCGTGCGACATGGTGCTCACCTACCCGATGGCTTCGACATCACAAACGACGACTTACCGGTCTTGGGTTCAATGACCTGAACCCCGCAACCCACTCAAGGATCGAAGGAGTGGACGATGCGGAGCGCCTCGAGGGGCTTCTCCACCTCGGCGATCGGGCAGCCGATGAGGGCCTCTTCGAGCGGGCCGCGAACGCCGGCCGCGTCACGGGGCGAAAGGTCCCACGTCGAGGGGGTGACCGCCTGGTAGTTGGCGATCTTGCCGCCCTTTACGGAGATCCAGTGGCCCAGAGCGCCGCGAGGAGCCTCCCACAGACCCGCGCCGTCACCGTCGGTGGCGGTGGGCTCGGTGAAGAACTTCGCGTCTCCGCCCTTGGCTGCGGCGACGAGCTCGTTGATCCACTTGCCCATCTCGTCGGCGACGTACATGGCCTCGAGGTTACGGGCCGCGACGCGACCGAGCAGGGAGATCAGGACCTCGGGCTTGCCCTCGACGCCGAGCGCCTTGAGCGTGGAGTCCACGAGCGTCTTGATCGCCGGGATGCCGTTCAGGTAGCCGACGAGCATGCGGGACAGGGGACCCGCCTCCATGGGCTTGTCGTTCAGGCGCGGGGCCTTGACCCAGGAGTACTGCGCGTTCGTGTCGTACGAGGAGAACTTCGCGTTGGTCTTGCCGACCGAGGGGTTCAGGGCCGACGGAGAGTCATACCACGAGTGCTCGACGTACTCCTTGACCTGCGCCACGTCCGGCTCCACGAGGGCGAGCTTGCCGTCGAGGATCGCGCCGCGCGGAAGCGCACGCTTCTTCGGGTCGCGGCTGGTGTCTTCGAACACACCCCACGACAGGAAGTTCTTGCAGCCGACACCGTAGGTGGCGGCCTCGATGTAGAACGGCGCGATGGCCAAGGTGTCCGGGATCATGGTATTGGCGATCCAGTCGCGGACCCTCTTCCACCGGAACAGAATGCCGCCCAACTTCTCCTCGGTCGGCATCCATGCGGTGCCGCCGGGCAGGGAGGTCATGAAGTGCGGGAACTTGCCGCCCATGAGAGCGATGATCTGCGCGGCCTCGGCCTGCATCTCGAGCGCCTCGAGGTAGTGGGCGACCGCGATGAGGTTCAGCTCAGGCGGAAGCTTCATCGCGGGGTGACCGAAGTAGCCGTTCGTGAAGATGGAGAGCTGACCGCCCTCGACGAACGTCTTGATCCGCTTCTGGACGGCACCGAAGTCGGTGACCGACGTGCCGGCCTTCTGGGCCAGCGCATAGGTGTCGGCGATGTTCGCGGAGAGCGCGGACACGACGTCGACATAGTCCAAGGCAGTCAGGGTGTAGAACCACAGGATGTTGCTGTGCAGGAACTCCCCGCCTTCGATGATGTTGCGGACGAGCCGGGCACCCTCAGAAATCTCGACCTTGAGAGCAGCCTCGGTCGCCATCGTCGAGGCGTGGCCGTGCGAGATCGGGCACACACCACAGATGCGCTGCGAGACGTAATAGGCGTCCGCAGGAGCGCGGCCCTGCAGCACGGTCTCCATGCCGCGGTAGAGCGTGCCGGAGACCCAGGCGTCCTTGACGACACCGCCTTCGACTTCGCACTCCACCCGCATGTGACCCTCAATACGGGTAACGGGATCGATGATCGCCCTAGCCACTAGTTATCGCCTCCCTTCGCAGCCTTCTGCTTCGCGTCGTAGACCTTTTCCTTCTCCGTAGGGGCGCCCCTGAGGCGACCCGTCGCTGCCGACGCGATACCGTGCGCCGCCAGGCCGACCGCCGCAGCGCCGCCGAGGACGGTGCCGATCGTCTCGGGACGAACGCCCGCGACGTTCGGGACCCTATTCAGGAACGGAGCGCCGACGTCGACCCAGTTGCCGCCGGTCTTCTTCGGATCAGCGTTGCCGCAGCCGATGCAGGGCGAGCCGGACTCGACGCACCATGAGGCCTTGCGGTTCCAGCGGACGAACGGGCAGTTCGTGAACGTCTGGGGACCCTTGCAGCCGACCTCGTAGAGGCACCACTGCTTGGCCTCGGCCTCGGTTCCGAACGCCTTGACGAACTCGCCGTTCTCGAAGTGGCCACGGCGCGGGCAGTTGTCGTGGATGGTCG
>CAZHMA010000044.1:0-11057 GCA_964533555.1 uncultured Eubacteriales bacterium | reverse complement strand
TTCAACGATACGCCCGAGATCCCCATCTTCCTCATTTCGCTGAAGGCGGGCGGCAGGGGCATCAACCTGACCAGCGCGGACTAAGTAAGCCATTACGATCCGTGGTGGAACCCGTCCGTGGAGAACCAGGCTACGAGCCACACCCACCGCTGGGCGGGGCCGAGCACCCCCCGCACCGCCCACACGGACCCGAGCGCGCCCAGGAGGGCGCCGATGCCCGTATAGGTCAGGAGGCGCCCGGCGTGGTAGGCGACCTGCCAGAGCGCGATCGCGCCCGCCCGCCCGCGTGCTGGCGCGGACGATCCCGCCGCGCCGGACGCCAGCGCCGACGCCGCGGTGAGCGGCCCGCACATGGCGATGCAGTGGCCGAATCCGCCGGCCAGACCGACGACGAAGACGGCCCACAGCGTCGCCGCGGACCAGGCTGCGAGCGGGGCACCGGTCACTTGGGCGAGGTCACGAAGAGATAGACGTAGCCGATGGTCCAGAGCACGAAGAGCACGATGTAGACCTTGAGGAAGAGCGTGACGTTGCCGTGGGCCTCGCCGAGCCCTTCCGGGTACTCGTCGACGGTGCCGATCGGGTCGGGGTGGATGTCGGTGCTCGGGACGCGGTCCTGCGTCGCGTTGCGAAACCACGCGTTCGCGACCACGAGCCACACCGAGACGATGAACGTGATGCCCAACCCGACGCCCCAGAGCGCTGCGGACCATTGCTGAGCGAGAGGCATTGTCCCGTCCTCCTGTCGTCTATCCGGCCGCGGGGTGCTGTGCCGTGGGCGTGTCGTCGTCATCCAGCGGGATCGACGCTCCCTGCGCGCGGGTCCGCCACTGCCCGCTGGCGAACCACCACGCGGCGCCCAGCACCGCGAGCAGGGCGAACCCTCCCGAAACGACGAGCATCATGACGATGGCGTCGTTCACGGCGTCGGCGCTTTCGCCTTCACGAGGTCGCGACCGTAGTACACGACCTCCCAGCGCTGCTGGTCGGTGAGCACGTACTTCCACGGCGGCATCGCCGTGAACTGCTCCGGGTCCTTGCCGTACACGCCCTCGGACAGCCTCCAGAACCACCAGCCCTCATCGGAGATCACGGCCGGCTCTCCGGTCAGGTTCGCCGGTGTCGGCTTGAGCTCCGCGCCGAACGGCCCGTCGCCCTTGCCCTTCGCCCCGTGGCACTCGACGCAGAGTCTCTCGTAGGTGTCCTTGCCCCGGGCGATCGCGTCGGGCGTGTTCGGGAAGGCGCCGTTGTCGAGCGCCTTATAGGCGACCGGCGGCTCGTCGGAAACGCTGTCGGGCTCGGTGGGGAAGGTGAAGGTGGCCTTCTCGTAGGCGATGACGTCCCAGCGCTCCTGCTCGGACAGCAGCAGCCGCCAGATCGGCATGGCCGAGTTGCCCACGCCCTCGCTCACGCGCCAGAACCAGCGCGCGTCCGGCATCTTCGCCGTGTCCCGGACGTCGGCATCGGTGAAGTTCGCCGGCGGCGGGTTCAGGTTGTCCCCGCTCGGACCTTCGCCCTGACCGCCGTCGCCGTGACACATCCAGCACCGCTTGAAGTAGACGACGCGCCCGCGGGCGACCGAGGCATCCTTGGGCATCGCGAGCTTCGCGTAGTTCGCGGGGGTGTCGGAGCCGTCCGGTTCGCGGGTGGTGGTCAGCGACAGCATGTCGCGCACGTAGCTGGTGAGCTCCCAGCGCTGCTGCGGCACGAACCACGTCTTCCACTGCGGCATGGCCCGCAGCGGCAGCGACTCGCTGATGCGCCAGTACCAGTCGCCGTCCTTGAACGTCTTGTAGTGCTCGCGGTCGCGGAAGTCCGGCGGGACGGGCTGGAGTCCCGACGCGTCGGGGCCGTCACCGACGCCGGAGTAGCCGTGGCAGAACGCGCAGTTGCCGATGAAGAGCGCTTTGCCGGCGTTGAGCGTCGCGGTGTCCTCCTTGAGCGGGTCGGGCAGGTCGTATTCCTTGGGCAGGTCGCCCTCGTAGAGCAGGTGGTTCTGCATGTCCATGAACGCCCCGCGCTCGAACAGGAGCACCAGCCAGCGCTCCTGTTCGGTGAGCGACTGCTTCCACTGCGGCATCACGGTGCCGGGCACGCCCTCGCTCACGCGCCAGAAGAAGAACGCGTCGGGCAGGCCGAAGAAGCGCGGCTGGCGAAGGTCGGCCGGACGCGCGTTGTTGAGCATCGCGTAGGGGCCGTCGCCCTTGCCGGCGCAGCCGTGACAGGTCAGGCACTTGCGGGCGTAGAGCTCGCGGCCCTTGTACCAGTTCTCGATGGTGACCGCGTTGGGCTGCTTCAGCTCCGCGTAGGCGCCCGGGATCATGAGGTCGCTGCTCGCGGTCTGCTGGTTGCCGAGCCGGTTGAGGTAGGCGATCAGCGCGGTGAGCTGGTGATCCGACAGGTAGCCGAACTCCGGCATGATCGAGTTGGGGGTGAAGTCGCGCGGCTTCTTGAAGTGGGCGATCTCCCACTCGTCGCCGCGCTTGAGGCCGATGTTGGAGAGGTCCGGGCCCGTACGCAGGGTGCCGAGCTGGTGCGGGCGGTCGTAGTTGTAGCTGCCGGCCTGGGCGGGCGAACCGGGAACGACGTCCTCCGGGCGCGTGAACTGGCTGTGGCAGTACATGCAGCCGTTGCTGAGATAGACTTGGCGACCCTCTTCCTCGAGCGCCGTGTAGGGCCGCGCGTACAGCGTGTCGACGGGCTTGAACACCGCATAGGGCAGGAACACCACGACTGCCACGACCGACAGCACGACGGCGAGGCCGCCGATCACGATCATCCTGGGTGTCATCTTCATGGTGGCCTCCTCCCTAACCCTCGGCCGCTTCCACGGCTTCGTTGGCTTCGTGCGCAGCCGTCTCCTTCGCGTTCACCTTGCCGCGCGTGGTCATGAAGATGTTGAAGGCGAAGATGTACTGCGCGGCGATGATCATCGCGCCGCTGACCGCCCGGCCTATCCACAGGTTGCGGACGGCGGGCAGGATCATCACGGTCGGCAGCCCCTGCGCGTAGCCGCCCGCCTGCGTCAGCCCGGCGGCCGTCAGCACGAGGAAGAACCCGATGAAGCCGATGGTCGTCAGCCACCAGTGGATCCAGGCCAAACGCTCGCTGTAGAGGAGGCATTGGCCCGACAGCGAGCACAATCGCGGAATGATGTAGTAGATGAGCCCCATGCAGGAGAAGCCCACGAATCCGAGCAGGGCAAGGTGCGCGTGGGCCACCGACCAGTTCGTGAAGTGGATGAACGCGTTGAAGCCGCGCAGGGCCTGCGTCGAGCCCTGCACCGCGACGAGCAGGTAGAACACGGCGCCCGTGATGACGAAGCGCAGCGGGATCGAGTAGTAGAGAGCCCGCCACGACCCGCGCATCGTCATGAACACGTTGATGATGAACGCGAAGACCGGTATGAGCAGGCCCATCGAACAGATGACCGCGATGGTCTTGAGCCATTCGGGCACCGGGGCCTGCAGGATGTGGTGCGTGCCCACGCCGCTGTAGAAGAAGGCCAGGAACCAGAAGGCGATGAGCGCCAGCGTGTAGCCGTAGAGCGGCCGGCGGATCTCCTTCGGCATGATGAAGTAGATGATCGGGACCGCTCCGGTGGTGAACCACAGCCCCAGGATGTTGTGGCCGTAGAACCAGCCCCAGATGGCGTCGTTCAAGCCGAAGAGCGCGCCTGCGGGCGGCGCCCAGATGACGTTGCCGATGGCGAAGACGATGGGGAACCAGATGAGCGAGCCCATGATGTACCAGAGGCTCACGTAGAGGTGCTCCACCTTGCGCGCGGCGATGGTGCGGAAGATGTTGTAGGCGGTGAGCAGCAGCGCCGCCATGATCAGCATGTCGATGGGCCAGATGAGCTCCGCGTACTCGCGCGCCTGTGTGTAGCCCATGAGCAGGAGGGCGACTCCTGCCGCCAGCGTCACGTTCCACAGCACCATGACGATATTGCCGAGCTTCTCGCTGTGGATGTCGGCCTTCGTGAGGCGCGGGACCATGTAGTACCAGCCGGCGATCATGGCCATCGACAGGAAGCCGAACGCCAGCCCGTTGACGTGCGCCTGGCGAAGCCTCGGAAAGACGAGCCACGGGATGCCGGCGAGGAACTCAGGCGCCACGAACTCCGTGGCCATGACGATGCCGAGCGAGATGGCGGCCACCAGCCAAGCGACCGACGACAGCGCCATGTTCCTCGCGGTCGAGTCCTTCTCAGTCCACATACGAGTCCCCTGTCCCCGGTGTAGCGCCTTCTCCCCGTACCCAGGAACGCCGCAAGTCGCGGGGTGTCCCTCGGCGAGCAGCGCTCAGAGTATGTATCCCAGTCGCGGGGACGTGGCTAACAGAGTCGCGCCGACGCATCTTGACTGCTATCCGTCGCATGGTACTATGTGTCACATAGCATGGTCGTCATGCTGCGGGAGAGGGCACACCGGTGGACGGCTTCTCGACATGGATGGCCAGTTTCCGCAAAGGACTCGTCGAGCTGTTGATCCTCCAGCTGCTCGCCGAGCGCGAACTGTACGGCTACCTCGTCGTTCAGGAACTCAAAGGGCTCGGTGACGTCGCCGCGGGGGAGGCGACGGTGTACCCGGTCCTGCGGCGGCTCGAGGCGAGCGGCTATGTGGGGTCGCGCTGGGTCCACGAGGACTCGGGCAACCCGCGGAAGTACTACGCGATCACCCCCGAGGGCCGTGCTTTTCTTGAGCGCGCCCTGGCGGAGTGGGACAAGACCGAAGCGATCGTGCGCGCACTGAGGGGGAGAGCATGAACGGGGATGCGGGCGCTCTGGAGCGCTACCTGATCGAGCTTCGGGGGGAGCTCCGGGCGCGCGGCGTCGACGACTCGGATGATCTGGCCGAGGAGATACGCTCGCACGTGCGCGAGACCGCCGGAGGGGCCGGCGACGAGGACGCCATCGCGACCGCTCTGGAGGCGTTCGGCCCGCCGGCGGATCTGGCAGCCACCGTGGCAAGCGAGCGGTTCGCGGGCACGCTCGAGGGAGGACCGAGGCAAGCCGGTATCTGGCATCGAGCCGGCGCGCGGCTGATGGACGCGCTTTGGATAGCCGGCCCGCCGATCGTCTTCGCGATTCCCGCGGTGTCGTGGTGGGCGTGGGTCGCCCGATCCCTCGCGACACCGGATGTCGGCCTGCCGGTCGTGCTGACGATGCCCACAAGCCTGATAGGGGTCTTCTTCACGCTGGCGGCCGGCGCCTGGGCGTTCCTCGCCGCGCGGGCCAACGCGCGCGCCATCCGCAGCGGGCGTCCGACCACCGGTGTGCGCGCGGCCGGTCTGACCGTCGCCGATGTAGGCGGACAACGGCTCCTGGTGCCGGCGTCGACAGCGCTGGCCATCGGTCAGCCGCCGGTGAGGCGCCGCGGCGCCGCGATCGCCGGGGTCGTCACCGCCTTGGTGATCGTCATGGTGGCGCTCGCGTGGGCACCCGTTATGGGGGTGCTTTCCGCGCGATCCCAGTCCGACACCGACGCGGTCATCGAGGTCGGGGTCGGTATCGTCAGGGGCCTGTACGAAGCCGCGCTGAGCCGGGACCCGGACGAGGTCGCGAGTCTGGAGCCGGTGTTCGCCAAGACCGGGACGACGTTCAAGGCGTTCGCCGCGGGGCTGGCCGTGGATGACATCCGAGGCTACAAGAGCGGCGGGACCGAGTTCCGCTCCAACGGGGTCACGACATCGCTGGTCGTGACCATCCAGGAGTGGGCGGACCCCGACGTGGTCTCGCCTCCCTACCGGCAGGTCTTCTTCACCTTCGTGCGGCCGGAGGCGAGCCCCGGGTCCGACTGGGTGCTCGTAAAGGTTGTTCGCGACCCCTTGGGGCGCGCTCCCGGCGGCGGACCGAGCGCCGAGGAGGCGCGGGAAGTCGTGAACAATGTGTTGGCGGAGTTGGCGTCCGCGCCGGCCGACCGGCGAACGGATGTGAAAGGCTACCTGACGGAGGACTTCGCCGGCGAGGCGTCGGCTCGCGCACTGGTCGAGTGGCGGGATGAGGTCCCGACCCGGATGCGCATCCCGGTGATCGACTCCATCGAGTTCACGGACCGGTTCGTCATGGTGCGCACGACCGAGTGGTGGACTGCGGCGTCCGGGAACCCGGACGTGGGGCAGGAGCGCCACTACGAGTACGGGGTCCTGTCGTACCGGGGGCAGGCACTGGTCGACGGGCGCGAACGGGTCGACTGAAGCGCGGCCTCGCCGCGCTCGCACCAGGGCATGGAGACGCCGAAGGCCGGACCCTCAAGGGTCCGGCCTTCGCGTGTGATCGTTGGTGCCCACGGCAGGATTCGAACCTGCGACACCCGGTTTAGGAAACCGGTGCTCTATCCCCTGAGCTACGAGGGCGCGACGGTGCGTGCGCAATCTTACACCGCTGAAGATGGGCGGTGAAGTGAGCGGCGGGCAGGCGGGGCTCCCTCGACGTTCGGCACGCGGCGTGCAGTATGATTCGACGCTCATGCTCCGAGTCGGAGCGGTCCCAAGGAGTCCGATGTCGAGAAGGGTACCGTCGCGCCCGTTCGCCGTTCGCTGCCTGGCAGCGGGCGTCGCGCTGTCGGTCGCGCTCATGTCACCGGCCGTGGCCGCCGCCGACAAGATCTCGGACGCACGGGCGAAGGCCGCCACCGTCCAGGCGCAGATCGACGCCCTGGATATGAAGGCCTCGATCGCGGACGAGAACTACAACCAGGCCCGGGACAAGTTCGCCACGGTCTCGTCCCGAGCGCGCGACGCCGCGCGCAGGGTGGCACAACTCGCCGCTCAGAAGGCGACTCTCCAGACGGCGCTCAATACCGAGGCCGACCAGACGTACCGCGGTGACGGGCCGCTCGGCACCCTAGCGGTCCTCCTGAGCGCCCGCACCTTCGCCGAGTTGATCTGGACGACGGAGGTGATGACGCGACTGAGCGAGCAAGACGCCGCGACCGTCGCCGCGTTGAAGCGCACGGAAGCCGAGGCCCGCACGACGCAGGCCGCGCTGGTGGCGTCACGGACCGAGGCCGCGCGCGCCGAGAAGACGATGGCCGCCAACGCGCGCGCCGTGCGCGACCAGGTCGCCGCCCGTCAGCGTGTCCTGGACGGCATCGACGCGGGGATCAAGACCCTGCTCGCGCAGGAGCAGGCGCGACAGGCGGCCGCAGCCAGGGCCAGGTACCTGGCCTATCTGGCCAGGCACCGGATCCCGCCGAAGACGTCTTCCGGCACCAGGGCCTGGCTGGACCTGGGCGGCAACCCGCCGTCCAGCGCGAGGGCCGCCACCGCGGTCGCCTGGGCGAAGAAGGCGGTCGGCAGCTGGTACGTATGGGCGGCCTCCGGTCCCTCCACGTTCGACTGCAGCGGGCTGACGATGTGGGCTTACTCGCATGCCGGGGTGCAGCTGCCGCACAGCTCACGGGCGCAGATCAACGTGGGCAGGCGCGTGGCGAAGGCAAACCTGCAGCCGGGCGACCTCGTGTTCTTCTACAGCCCGATCCACCACGTGGGGATGTACGTGGGCGGCGGCTACTTCATCCACGCGCCCGGCACGGGCCGGCGGGTCCAGTACGGCTCGCTGGCCTCGTATCCCGGCTATGCCGGGGCCTGTCGGCCGTAGTCACCGGGCGGCGTCCGTCACGCGGGCGGGCCGGGTTTGCGGGCGGTGACGAGCGAGTGCTTCGGGAGGCCGCCATGCGCCGTGACGTTCTCGAAGCCCGAGCCGGCCAGCAGTGCGACGAGGTCCGCCTCGGTGATGCGGACGGCGAGCGGTGGGCCGCCGCCCGTGTCACGAGCGGCCCAGTCAGCGACCAGGAGGCGTCCGCCCGGCCTGAGCAGCCGCAGTGCCTCCGTGTACGTGGCGACAGGGTCGACGAGCTCGTGGTGCAGGTTGATCATGGCGACGACGTCGGCCGAGGCGTCGGGCAGCGGCACCGCCGTCTCCGTGGCGAGAAGCGGCACGACGCGACCCTGTGCGACCTCGGGGCGGTTGGCCGTCATCCACTCGATCATCACCGGCTCGATGTCGACCGCGATGACCGTCGCCCCAGGCGCCCGCTTCGCGAACTCCGCGGAGAAGAGCGCCGTGCCCGCGCCGATCTCCACGATCGTCTCGGCCGGCGGATCACCGAGCGCGGCCCACATCACGTCGGGGATGAGGCTGTCGAAGCGTCCCGGGTCGTTGAGCCGTTCGAGCTTCGCTGTGTCGAACTTGAGATGGGGCACGATGCCTCCGGTCGTCTTGCGCGGGTGCTCCTGGTACATACCCACATGGGTATCCGCATCACGGGGCACCGAGCCAAGCGAGGCGGCCCGGATTTCCCCGGACCGCCTCGCATCGTGGTCCGCACCGCCCCTACGGGGCAGTCACGCACGTGCTTCAATCGCTGGAGGCCTCGCTGCTGGCCCCGGGCGCGGGCGCGGCGCTCTGCGCCTTCATCTCGGCGAGCCGCTCCTCCACGAAGGTGCGGAAGTCGGTGTGGACGTCGAAGCCGTACTTCGCCGCCAGGTCCTTGATCTTCTCGCCGGTCTCGGACGCGGGGATCTTGAACCGCGCTTCGAAGTCCTTGGCGGGGATCGTGGTCGCGGCGATGACCTCGGCGAGCGTCATCGAGCCCTTGATGTCCTCGACGTTCACGTCCGGCACCAGCGGCGCCGTCGTGCCGGTTGCCGGTGTCGCGGCGGCCAGTCCGGGCATGGTCCACGCGAACGTGCCCACCGCGGTCGTGGCGGCCAGCAGGACCGCGATGATCGCGACCATGGCTCCGAGGACCGCCATGGGGCTCAGCGCCTTGCGCGCACCGGCGGCGCCCTTGGTCGCCACCACGAGCGTGTCCTTCACCGGGCAGACGTTCACGCACTCGTTGCAGTTGATGCACTCCGGGCTCTGCACCGTCTCGACCTCGGACGCCTTGATGTTGACCGGGCATGCCCTGTCGCAGAGCTTGCAGTCGATGCAGGTGCTCTCGACGCGGCGGACCTTGAAGAGCGAGAAGCGCGAGATGGCGCCCAGGAATCCGCCCATCGGGCAGAGGTACTTGCAGAAGAACCGCTCGTAGACGATCGAGCCGAGCAGTGAGATGACCAGGACCGCCACACCGACGGTGAACTCGGTCCACACCTCGGCGGTGGTCAGGTGCATCCAGGCGACCCAGGGGTCGTACGGGCGGATGACGAGTGTCGCGGTCGTCCACGTCCAGCCGGTGAAGACGACCAGCACGACGTACTTGAGCCAGCGCGCGGGCCGGTCGAGCACGGCCGGGAGCTCGGGGCGCCTGCGCTTGCCCCAGATCGCCTTGCCGATCTTGCCGAAGAGCTCCTGCATCGCCCCGAGCGGGCAGATGTAGCCGCAGAACGAGCGCCTGAAGATCAGCGCGGTCACGATCGTGACCACAAGCAGGACGACGCTGGACGCCGCGATCTTGGTGACGAGCGTGCCGGCGCTGAAGAGTGACCAGAGCGTCTCGATGCCGCCGAAGGGGCACAGCGCGTCCACGCCCACCACCTTGAACGGCAGGCCGGTCTGGTGCATGTAGCCGATGCCGGTGATCGCCAGCAGTCCCGCGATCAGAACGCCGAGGCGCGCGAGGCGGCTCATCTTCTGCTTCGCGCGGTCGCTCGGCACCGGGGTGGGGGCTTCGACCCCCGGCGGTCCGGTGATCGGAGTGGGTGTTTCGTCGGACACGGTGGTGCCTCCCTGAGATGTCGGTTGATTCGTGCGATACCGACGATGACGGCGAGGTGTGAACGCGTCGTGAAGACGCCGGGAATCAGTCGTGCGGATGAGGGGGGCGCACCGCGCGGCCGGTCGCGCGCCTAGGGCGCGAGCGGGAGCTCGAAGCCGACGATCGCCCCGCCGTCTTGGCGGTTCGACGCGAACACGGTACCGCCGTGGTCCTCGACGATACGGCGGGACACGGCGAGTCCCACGCCGCTGCCGCCCGTGTCGCGGGCGCGCGCCGCGTCGGCGCGGTAGAAGCGCTCGAAGATGTACGGGAGATCGGCGACGGGGATGCCTTCGCCGGTGTCACGGACCTCGACCCGCGCGCGACCACCCTCGCTCGAACACGCGACGGTGATGCTGCCGCGCTCGGTGTGGCGCAGGGCGTTGTCGATGAGGTTGCGCATGACCTGCGAGATGCCGCCCTCATCGGCCTCGACGGACAGTGCGCCGCACGGCTCGCAGGCGATGTCCACGCCAGCGTGCGCTCGGGTGCGCGCGCGCTCGGTCTCAGCACATGCGAGCACGCCCAGGTCGGTACGCGCCATCTCGTAGCGCAGCTGTCCCGCCTCAGCGGCCGACAGCTCCTGGAGGTCCTCCACGAGCCGGGAGAGGTAGCGCGTGTCTTCGGCCAGCGACGCCAGCCGGGGTTCGTCGGCGGGGAGAACGCCCTCGGCGATGCCTTCCGCCTGGGCCCGCAGCGATGCGATGGGGTTGCGCAGCTCGTGGGCGACGTCCGCGACGAGTCGCTGCCGCAGCACTTCGGACTCGGCCAACGAGTCGGCCATCTCGTTGAACGCCTCGCCCAGCTGCGCGATCTCGCCGGGACCGCCCGCGTCCACGCGGTGGGTGAGGTCGCCGGACGCCAGCGTGCGCGCCGCGGTGGTGAGCCGTCCGATGGGCCTCGCGAGGTAGTACGCGACGACGAGCGCGGCGCCCGCGGCGAGCGCGATCCCGACGAGCGCCCCGATCACGATCCCCCGGTCCACGCTCGAGAGGAAGGTCTGCTCCGCGCCGCCGAGCATCATCTGGCGCCCGGCCCCCATGCCGCCGCCCATGGGCTGCGGCAGGGTCTCCAGGTAGCCCTGGAACGCATTCGAGAACAGAGAGCGCGTGATGAGGCCGGACAGCCCGACCGTGAGCAGCGCCACCACGAGCATGGCGAAGAACGCCTGGACGAGGAGCGGCCGCTTCACGAGCGCTCCTCCAGCTTGTAGCCCACGCCGAAGACCGTCTGGATGTGGCGCGGGGACTTCGGCTCGTCGCCGATCTTGCGCCTCAGGTTCTTCACGTGGGCGTCGATCGTGCGCTCGTAGCCTTCGAAGGCGTCACCCTGGGCGGCCTCCATCAGCTG
>CAZHMA010000043.1:3571-11147 GCA_964533555.1 uncultured Eubacteriales bacterium | reverse complement strand
AGGACCTGAACGCCATGGGGATCACCGTCGTGATCGTCACTCACGACGCCAACGTCGCCCGGCACGCCCAGCGCATCGTCGAGCTCAGGGACGGCGAGATCGTCCGCGACGAGATGGTCGCCGACCGGCTCGACGCCCATGACGAGATGGTCCAGCTCGGCATGAACACCGCCGCCGGCGCCGAATCCGTGGTCAACGAGAGCGGAGGGCCGGCGTGAACTTCGTCGAGTCGTTCCGCATAGCGATACGAGCCGTCGCGGCGAACAAGGTCCGCAGCGCGCTGACCATGCTCGGCGTGATCATCGGGGTCGCGGCGGTCATCCTGCTCGTGGCGATCGGCACCGGCGTGCAGGGCGAGATAACGGGCACGATCGAGGGCCTCGGGTCCAACCTGCTGTTCGTCTTCCCCTCGCAGATCAACACGGGGGGAGGCGGCGGAGGGTTCGGCGGTCCACCGAGCCAGGGCAGGCCCTTCAAGCTGAGCGACGCGAAGCTCCTGCAGGCCCGGCTGCCCGATGCGTCGGCCGTAGTGCCTGTCGCGAGCGGCTCCGGCCAGCTGCGGCTGGGGAACCACAGCGGGCGCAGCACGCTGATGGGCGCCACCGAGCAGGGCGCGCAGGTCTTCAGCGCCACCCTCGGCGGCGGGCGGCACTACAACCGCTCCGAGGTGGACGCGGCCGCCCGGGTCATCGCCATCGGCTACACGATCAAGTCCAGCCTCTTCCCCGACAGCGACCCCGTCGGCCAGTACATCACGGTCAACGGGCAGCGCTTCAAGGTCATCGGGTGGTACGAGAAGCAGGGCGGCTCACTCTCCGGCGACCAGGACAACCAGGCCTACATTCCGATCACGACCCTGCAGACGCTCACCGGCACCAGCGACGTGCGGATCATCATGGTCAAGGCCGCCGACGCCGCTAACATCGACCTCGTGAAGGCCCAGATCAAGCGGATCCTGGAGCCGAAGTTCGGCGACAACCTGACCGTGATGAGCCAGGACCAGACGCTGGGCATCCTCAGCACCGTGCTCAACACGCTGACCTACATGCTCGCCGGCATCGCCGGCATCTCGCTGTTGGTCGGCGGGATCGGCATCATGAACATCATGCTGGTGAGCGTGTCCGAGCGTACGCGCGAGATCGGCATCCGCAAGGCCGTCGGGGCGAGAACGTACGACATCCTCAGCCAGTTCGTGATCGAGGCGATGATGCTGTCGCTGGCGGGCGGCATCGTGGGGATCGGGCTCGGAGCGGGCGGGGCCTGGGCCATCTCCGCGGTCGTGCCGACGACCGTCACACCGTGGTCCGTGGCCATCGCCTTCTTCTTCAGCGCGGGCGTCGGCGTCTTCTTCGGCGTGTATCCCGCGTGGAAGGCCAGCCAGCTCGATCCGATCGTGGCTCTGCGCTACGAGTAACCGGGGGACGAGCCCGTCCCTACGAGTGGGCGAAGTCCTCCGGGTCGACGGTGTCCAGGAAGTCACGGAACCGCTCGACCTCTTCCTCGGCCTGCTCGTCGGGAACGATGCCCGCCTGGTTGAGCACCTCTTCCGCCACGAGCACGGGGCACCCGGTCCGTGACGCCAGCGCGATCGAGTCCGACGGCCGGGCGTCGACCGCGAGCGTGCGGTCCTCACCCCGCAGGATCAAAGCCGCATAGAAGGTGCCCTCGTCGAGCCGCGTGATCTCCACGCGCTCGAGCACCAGCCCGCCCGCAGCGAGGGCCGCCAGGAGCAGATCGTGCGTCATCGGTCGCGGCGGCTCGATGCCCTCGAGCGCGATGAGGATCGCCGTGGCCTCGGGGTGGCCGATCCAGATCGGCAGTATCCGAAGCCCTTCGTCCTCCTTGAGCAGGATGACCGGCTGGTTCGAGGACTCATCGAGTCCGAGACTGTGTATGTGGACGGGAATCATCCGAACGTACTCTCCTAGAATCGTCGACCGTGCGTCATGCTATGAAAGCACATTCCCTCCGAGGAGCGGCCGTGACCGAAGACAGGCCATCGACATCCGCGAGCGGACGCATGCGGCCCGACCCTCGCTCGCTCGTGTGGTCGCTCCTGGTGCTGGCCGTGGCGCTGGGCGTCTGGTGGTACGGCGGACAGGCCTACCGCGACGCCCGCCTCGCGATGGAGCGGCGCAACGCGAGCGATCACGCGAAGGGCTTCGCCGGCTCGCTGCGGATCTCGATGGCGATGCGGGCGGCGCTCGCGGAAAGCCTCGCGGACTTCGTGGCGGAACGTGAAGTGGCCCGGTCCTTCACGAAGGACGCATTCGCCACGTTCGCCGCTGGGGAGTATGCGGTCGGCAGCGGGATCCGCACCATCCAAGTCGCTCCCGGCGGCGTGATCAGCTGGACCTATCCGCTCGAAGGCAGCGAGGCGGCGGTCGGGCTCAACCTGCTCAACCACGCGAACGCCGAGATACGCACCGACGCCCGCCGGGCCATGTCGACGAAGGTCATGACGGTCAGCGGCCCGTACGAACTCGCCCAGGGAGGTCTCGGCGTCGTACTACGCAAGGCGGTGGTCGTCTCGGGCAAGGACTGGGGCATCGCCGCGGTAGTCGCCGACGCCCCGCGCATCATCGAGGAGGCGGGCCTGACCGAGGGGACTGAAGGCATCCGCTTCGCGGTGGCCGACGCCAAGGGCAGGGTCTTCGCGGGAGAGAAGTCGGTTCTACGCGAGGCGCCGGCGGAAGCCACCGTCGTGCTCCCGGAGGGCTTCTGGCGAGTGTCTGTGATCCCCGCCGGTGGTTGGGACGCGGCTGTCTCGGCCGACGTCCGCACCTTCCGGATCCAGACACTCGCGATCGTGGCGCTTCTCGCGCTCACCGCGTACCTGCTCGCATCGCGTCAGCGGCGCCTGGCCGAACTGGTCACCGCGCGCACGGCAGCGCTTGCCGCCAGCGAGCGAAGGGCCCGCGCGCTGTTCGAGCGGTCGCCGGTTTCCCTGTGGGAAGAGGACTTCTCGCAGGTCAAGCTGCACCTCGAGGCGCTCAAGGCGCAGGGCGTGGTCGACCTGCGGGACCACTTCGATTCTGACGACGAGACCCTGGCGCAGGCCGTCGGACTCATCAGGGTGAAGGACGTCAACCAGGCGACCGTCGGGCTGTACGACGTGACGTCGAAGAGGCGGCTGATCGAAGGGCTCGAGGGCTACTCGACGCCCGAATCGCGCGAGGTCTTCCTCGCCCAGCTGCTCGCGGTGGCGGAAGGCCGCACCGAGTTCTGGGGCGACTCCGCGATGCGCACGCCGGCCGGAAACATGAAGCACGTCGGGATCCGGTGGTCCGTCATGCCGGGGCACGAGATCGACTACGAGTCTGTCGTCGTGTCGGTCGTCGACCTGACCGATCGCGTGCGCGCGCAACACGAGCTGGACACCATCCGACAGAACCTGGAGGGGATCGTCGAACAGCGCACGGCGGAACTCGTGAAGGTCAACCGGGAGTTGAAGGCGGCCCAGCAGGCGAAGGACGCCTTCCTCGCGAACATGAGCCACGAACTGCGCACGCCGCTCAACTCGGTGCTGGGCTTCACCGGCATCATGCTCCAAGGACATGCGGGGCCGCTGAACGAGGAGCAACGGAGCCAACTGGGGATGGTGCGTCGATCGGGACGTCAGCTGCTCACGCTGGTGAACGACATGCTCGACCTGGCCAGGATCGAGGCCGGGCTGGTCGGCATCGAACTCGCGGTCGTGGACGCCGGCGAGGCCGTGACGGCGGCGTGCGAGATGATCCGGCCGCTGGCAGAGGGCAAGGAGCTCGAGCTCACGTTCACGGTCCCCGAGCCGCCGATCGCGCTCGTGACCGACGCGGACCGGCTGGGCCAGATCCTGCTCAACTTGCTCGCGAACGCCGTCAAGTTCACGCTGCAGGGCACCGTGCACGTATCGGTGAACGAAGCAGGCTCCGACGTGCTGTTCACGGTCCGTGACACCGGACCGGGAATCCCCGAGGGCGAGCGCGAAGCCATATTCCGCCCGTTCTACCAGCTGCCGTCGCAGGAGGCCGCGAAGACTCCCGGGAGCGGCCTGGGGCTCGCCATCGCACTCGATCTGGCCGAAGTGCTCGGGGGCACGCTCACGGCAGGCGGCGGCGAGGAGCAGGGGGCCGTGTTCACCCTGCGCCTGCCGCGCGGTGAAGCCTCCGACGGCGGGGCGTAAGCACCGGACACGGCCCCGGCGAGCATCCTTGACGCTATCGGCGGCTTGCGGCTATGGTATCGGAGCATTTCGCCCGTGGGGGCCCGTAGCTCAGTTGGTTAGAGCGCACGGCTGATAACCGTGAGGTCGATGGTTCGAATCCATCCGGGCCCACCAGCGACACATCAAGACACCCGTCCGCATTCGCGACGGGTGTCTCTTGTTGTGGCGTCCGGCGGGCGCCATGCCGTAGAGTGTGGCCGTCAGGGGAAGGGCCGCATCGCTTACGCAAGGGGGATTGCTGCATGCCCGTCAACATCATCATCGGCAACGTCGCATTGATCGTCGCGCTGGCGTTCTACAGCATCGCGATCTGGGGAGCCTTCAAGGCGAAGGACTTCTCGAACAAGCACATCCTGTTCATGTGGATCGGTGTCGCGTTCGACGTGATCGCCACGCTCATGATGGCCATCTCCGCCGGCGGCTCGCTGCAGTGGGACACACCCGCGAACAAGCTTCACACGGCCATGGCCATGGTCGCCTATCTCGGCATGGTCGCTGTCGCCTCGGCGGCGCCGCCCCTCAAGGGCTCGGACCGCTGCGGCAAGCTCATCACCCGGATCGCCCTCGCGCCGTGGGCGCTATGGGTCGCGCTCTACGTCTGGGGCATGGTCACCCGGATGCCGAAGCGCGGCTAGACCCAGGATCGGGAACACGAGAAGGGGCGCGCCCGCGGGCGCGCCCCTTCTCGCATGCCGGCGGTCTGACGCGACTAGCGATAGACGAGGCGCCCCTCGACGTGCCGGTTCTCCTTCGGGTGCTCGCGCAGCCATTCGCGCAGGACCTCCTGGGCCGAGGTGGTGACGACCTTCGGCTCACCCGCGGCGGCGAGCTCCTCGGCGGAGACGTCCAGGTAGGCCGCCGCATTCGCGGCGTGGTAGCCCTGGAGGCACACCGTGTACAGGTCGTCGTCATGCGCATCCTGCCCGCCCACCGACAGCGAGACCAGCGTGTCTGACGCGTCGTCGTGGACCGCGCGGACCGCGCCGTTGACCTGATAGCACTCGCCCTCACCATCGCGGTTCGCGTTGCGCATGAACCGGCCGAACATGCGCTTGAGCGAAGCCCCTGTGACGGTGAACCGGCTCACGGAGTCGTCATACGGGAAGCACGCCACGAAGTCGCCGAGCGTGACGACGGGCCCCATCTGCTTCACGCGCACGGAGCCCGCCCCCAGCAGCATGACGTCGCACTGGCAGTAGTCCGCGAGGGCGTCTGCGAGCAGGTCGCCAAGCGTTGTCTCGACTTCGCGCAGCGGGTGCGTGAGCTGCTCGGCGAAATGGGTGAGGATCGCGTTGTACTTACGGTCGACCGGGTCCTTGAAGGCTTGGATGTGCTCGATCATGCCCTGGTCCGGGGTGACCGTGTCGCTGTCGATGGGAACGAGCTGCCAGGTCCACTCGACGATGGAGTTCGTGTCGTCGTCGACAGTGATGTCGAATCTGCCGATCTGGTTCGATCCGGTGCCGGCCTGCGTGACGAGGATCCCGTTCACCTCCACGGGCTGCTCGAGGACGGTGTGGCTGTGGCCGCCGATGATCATATCGACGCCCCACGCCGGGTCGCACAGTTTCGCCAGTTCGACGTCGGACTCGAAGCCGATGTGGCTGACGATGATGGTGAGGTCGATGTCGTCGTCCTTGTGGGCGTTGCAGATGACCCCGACCTCCTCGGCCGCCGCCTTGAGCGTAACGAACGTCCCGACGACGCTGTCCAGCGACAGGGCGTCCATCACCTTCTCCGTGAGGATGCCGGTCACGAGGATGTCGAATCCCTGCCGGTGCAGGATCAGGTAGGGCCGCATGAGCCGCTTGTCGAACGGCTTGATGTAGAGGTTCGCGTTCACGATGGGAAACGACGCGATCTTCTCGAGGAAGAGCAGGTGCGGCAGGCCGTAGTCGATCTCGTGGTTGCCCAGGCCCACGGCGTCCGGTGCTATGTAGTTCATCATGTCGATGGTCGAGGCCCCCCTGAACTCGGAGTCGATGATGGAGCCCTGCACCATGTCGCCCGCGACCAGGTAGAGCACCCTGTCAGCGCCCTCCTCGGCCTTGACCTGGTTTATGTAGCCGGACAGCAGCGCCAGTCCGCCGAGGGTGTCCTTGGCGTCCGGCGCGGCCTCGGCCAGGAAGTCCCCGTGAAGGTCGTTCGAGTGCAGGATTACGAAGCTCTTGGTCGCGCCCACCGTTCTCTCCCCTCGGACCCGGCCCGCCGGTGCGACGCGGCCTTCTGCCGCGGATGATACCCCCGCGCGCCCACACGCGCGTCGCGCGCGTCCGCGCCGCGCGCGTATAGTGACCGCATGAGGCGGGAGACGACCCGTCGCCCACTCGAAAGGGGAAGTGCGAGATGGCCCGGGCCGGGTACTGCAGCGCGTGTGCCCAGAACGTCTACCTCACCGCGGACGGCGGGTGTGTCAACGGGCATCCGGCTTCGTACGTCACGAACGCCTACGACGTCGCGGACGCGGTCCCCGCGGCGGCTCCGGCACCGGCGCCCGCGAGCATGGCACCCCCCGTCCCCGCCTACGGCGCGCCGGTCCAGGCGCCGCCGAAGAAGAAGCGCACAGGGCTCATCATCGCCTTGGTGCTCGTCGGCCTGCTGCTGCTGTGCGGCTGTGCGGCCGTCGGGGGCCTGGTCCTGTTCGCGAGCGACTCGCGACAAGAGACGTCGTCACAGCCGACCCCCAAGGTCGTCGTTTCGAAGGACGACACCGCCAAGCTGGAGGCCGCGCTGACGCTGGTCAAGGCCATGAACACGGGCGACGCCGAGCTCCTGAAGAGCGTCATGCCCGCCGCGACGGCCGCCGGCGTGTCCCCCGACTTCTGGACCTCGTTCGTCCAGAGCACCTCGGCCGACGCGCCGAAGCTGGGCACGGTGGATCGCAAGGCCGAGACGATCGTCGTCGAGACCATCTATGACGCCGGCACCGGATCGATGACGTTCACGATCTCGCCGACCGACGGAGACTCGGTGGACATCCACACCGTGCGTGCCGACAAGTCGACGACCGACTCGGTCGCGAAAGTAGGCAAGGAAGGCGAGGCTTGGAAGGTCCTGGCCCTCTCGAACGGGACGACGACGATACCGTTCGATCTGGATGGCCTCAACGCCTTCCTGGCGAATCCCCCCAAGTAGACCCGACACCGAAAGGAAGGCCGATGGCAAGGGCAGGGTACTGCAGCGCGTGCGGTAGCTACGTGTTCCTGCGTCCGGACGGCGGGTGCGGCAACGGGCACGGTCCCGAGTATGTGTCGAACCCGTACGAGGTGCCGGACGCTCAGCCGCAGGCGCCGCAGCCGCCCTACCAGCCCGCTCCGGCCCAGCCCGTCTACCAGCAGCCGGCCTACCAGCCGGCGCCGGCCCAGCCCG
>CAZHMA010000043.1:0-3471 GCA_964533555.1 uncultured Eubacteriales bacterium | reverse complement strand
CCGGCCCAGCCCGTCTACCAGCAGCCGGCCTACCAGCCGGCGCCGGCCCAGCCCGCATACGCGCCGGCCGCCCCCGCCCCGGCGCCGACGAAGAAGCGCACGGGGCTCGTAGTGGCGATCGTGATCGTCGTCCTGCTTCTTCTGTGCTGCTGTGGCGCGGCCGCGGCCGTGGGCCTCGGAGCTCTCCCCAACCCGGTCAACCTGCTGGCAAGTCCCGAGCACCAGAAGGTCGCCGCCGCCGGCGACTTCTTCAAGTCCGTCGCGACCGCCGACCTCGCAGGGCTGACCCGCAACATCCCGGCTGCGGCCGCGGCCGCGGCCGACCCGGCGTTCTGGACGGAGAAGGTCCTCACCGCCTCGGACAAGTCCACCTTCAACAGCGAGACCTGGAACGGCGACGTCCTGACCCAGGAGTTCACGTCCTCGGACGGGACCAAGCGCACGGTCACCTACACGGCCGTCGAGGGTGACAAGGTGGAGGCGACCATGACGGAGAGCGGCGCCGCGTCCGGTGACGTCGCGGTCTTCACCATGGTGAAGGAGGCGGCCAGCTGGAAGGTGCTTGCCCTGGGCGACTCGAGTGGCTCGGAGTTCCTTCGCTTCACCCCCGAGGCGATCAAGGCCCTCGAGGAAGAGAACAAGTAAGGGTCGGACAAGGGAAGCGGAGGCGAACGTGGCGAAGGCCGGCTACTGCAGTGCCTGCGGGCAGAACGTCTACTTGAACGAGACGGGCGCGTGCCCGAACGGGCACGGTCCTGAGTGCGTGTCCGGTGTGTACGACGTGCCCGCTGCGTCCCCGGCGCCGAAGAAGAGGCGCACGGGCCTCGTCATCACCCTCGTCGTGGTCGGCCTGCTGCTGCTGTGTGGGTGCTCCGCGGTCGCCGGCCTGCTGATCTTCCGGGCCTCGGGTCCCGGCTCGACGCCGACCTCCAAGCCGAACTCCGCGAAGCCCTCGGCCGCGGACGAGAAGGCCAGGGTCGAGACCGCCTTCTCGTTCCTCAAGGCCATGGGCACCGGCGACCAGGCGCTGTTCAAGAGCGTCATGCCCGCCGAGACCGTGAAGACCGTTCCCGCCGAGTCGTGGGACGCGCTGCTGGCGGACGCCGCCGCGGACCCGACGACGTTCGAGTCGCCGTCGTGGAGCGGCTCGGCCATGACCGTCGCCTGGTCGGATTCCGACGGAACGAAGGGCACCATGGAGTTCAGGACCGTCGGCGCGGACCAGGTCCTCGCGACTCTGAAGCCGGAAGCGAGCGAGTCAGAGGACGCGACGGTGACGGTGAAGTCGGAGAGCGGCAGGTGGACGGTCGTGAAGTTCGAGACCATCGACGGCCCGCTCGAGTTCGACGCGGAGAGCATCAAGGCCCTCGTGGAGTAGGGCACGGCGTCGGGTCCGTCACTGTCGGCCCGAGGGCGCCGTGTGCTAGCCTGCTCCCGGGGACGCCGCACTTGAGGCTGAGGGGGGACGACACGTGGGATCTGTCGGAGAAGTGGTCACGGGCGTGCTGGAGCCCTACGTGGGCCGCATGGTGGCCGACACGTGCGTCAGGGCGACCGCGCTGTCGCTCGGCGTGCCTTCGGACAGCCTGGGCGCCGAGAACCTTGCGGACGTGGAGCAGAACGTCAGGCGTCTTCTCTCGCCCATAGCGCCGGGCGCGACCGTTGAAGCGCTGCTCGAGCGCATCAGGGAGGGAGTGCTGTGACCGGGGCGGCAATCACACGCAGGACCTGGCTGGTCTTCACGAGCCTGATCGTCGCGATCGCGGCGGTCGCGGTGCTCGTCGAGAGCGGCGCGCTCGGCGAGACGGCGTCGCTGTGGGTGTCGGACGTCGCCTCCTTCGTGTTCAACGGGATCGCGGCCGCCATCGTGATCGCGACGGCGCTGTCGTTCGGCAGGGGCGAGCGGGTCGGTCGCCCGTGGCTCCTCGTCGGCCTCGCCGTCGGACTCTATGCGCTGGGGGACCTGGCGTGGGCGTACATCGAGCTCATCCAGGGCGCGAACCCATGGCCCAGCATCGCGGACGTCTTCTACAGCGCCGAGTACGTCTTCATGTTCGCCGGGATACTGCTGGCGGCACTCGCGTACCGGCAGCTGTCCGACTGGCGGCTGCCGCTCGCCCTCTCGGCGCTTGCCGGCTTCGGTCTGGCCGCCGCCTTGTACGTCCTCGTCCTGGGCCCGAACGTCGTGGCCGACACCGAGATGACGGTCCTCGAACGCGTGGTCTCGGCGGGCTATCCGCTGGCGGACTCGATCCTGCTGATAGCGCCCTCGCTCTTCATCGCGCTGTTCCTCGTGCGCCTCGGCACCGGCCGGCTGGCATGGGGCTGGTGGGCGGTGCTTGGCGGGACGGTGCTGCTCGCCCTGTCCGACACCATCTACTCGGTGATGACGGCCCTCGGAACGTACGCTGCCGGCGGCCTGCTGGACAACGGGTGGATGTTCGCCCACGCGCTGATCGCGTTCGGCGCCATGGTCGCGAGGGACGCCGCGCGCACCTAGGCGGCTATCCGCCCAGCATCGTCACCGTGACGCGGTGCGTCCGGCCGTCGTCCGAGATGGGGACGCGTGCGTTCGGCACTACCGACCCGTCGCACGCCACCCGCTCGACGCCGCGGTTGACGCCCCGTGGGTTGTCGACGCGCACCTGGTAGGTCGTCTCACCGAAGCGGACCTCGACCGAGTAGGTCTTCCACGACTTCGGCACGCACGGGTCCACCACCAGGTAGCGCTGTCCGTGCTCGGCGGCCGTGCGGATCCCGAGCACGGTGCGGACGGCCACGTTGTAGAACCAGGACGCCGAGCCCGTGTACCAGGTCCATCCGCCGCGGCCGACGTGGGGTTTGGCAGCGTAGACGTCCGCCGCGATCGTGTAGGGCTCGACCCGGTAGACGTCGGCGGCCTCGCGGGTGAGCGAATGGTTGAGCGGGTTGATCAGGTCGAGCAGCCCGAGCGCCTCGTCGCCGTCACCCACGAGCGCGTAGGCCATCGCCACCCAGATGGCGGCGTGCGTGTACTGGCCGCCGTTCTCGCGCACGCCCGGCACGTACCCCTTGATGTAACCCGGGTCGTGGTCCATGTGGTCGAACGGCGGGGTGAGCAGCGCGATGAGGCCGTCCTCCCAGCTGACGAGCTTCTCCTCGACCGCTTCCAGCGCGCGCTGGGCGCGCTCGGGTGAGGCGGCGCCCGAGATGACCGACCACGCCTGGGCGATCGCGTCGATGCGGCACTCGTCGGCCGCCTTCGTGCCGAGCGGCGTGCCGTCGTCGAAGTAGGCGCGGCGGTACCACGAGCCGTCCCACGCCTCGCGTTCCGCCGCCTCGGCGAAAGACGCCGCCAGCCGCCGGTACTCGGCGGCGCGCTCGGTGTCGCCGCGCAGCTCGCAGATCGGCGCGAACCGGTTCATGGTCGCGTTCAGGAACCACGCCATCCACACGCTCTCGCCGCGGCCCTACATGCCGACGCGGTTCATG
>CAZHMA010000042.1:0-11559 GCA_964533555.1 uncultured Eubacteriales bacterium | reverse complement strand
TGCGTCTCGACACTCTCGCTCCGTCCGTGCATGGACAGCATCGACCCGTGCGGGGACGATGATGACGCGGCGGGGGCTCAGGCGCCGGAAGTACGTGCGAAGCACGCTGCGAGAACACCGCGGCGGCCAGGCGCCCGCGTCGAAGTATACAGGAATGCGACGAGCCACAGCAGACGCCGCGGGCAACAACACGGTGTCGGCTAGAATGGTCGTGCCGCCGGCGTCAAGGGCCGGCGCGGCCGACGGAGGACTCTCATCTCAAGCGACACGGCAGCCCCGACCCCTTCGGTAGCCCGCTCGACGGCGCTCATGTCGGCGTCGACCGCGGCATCGCGACTCACGGGCTTCGTGCGCACGTGGGCGATGGCCGTCGCGCTCGGCGTGACCGTGGCGGGCGCCGTGGACATCCCGGTCGCAAGCTCCTACAACCTCGCGAACAACCTTCCCAACATGGTGTTCGAGCTGCTCGCCGGAGGTGTGCTGTCCGCGATGTTCGTCCCGGTCTTCATGGAGCGCATCCAACGGGACGGCCGGGAGGCGGGCTACCGCGCGGCCAACACGCTCTACTGCATCGTCCTGGTGCTGCTCGGGACCGTCGCGCTCATCGGGACGTTCTGGCCGCAGCCGTTCGTGCTCACGCAGACGTTCACGGTCTCGCCGGAGAAGGCCAAGCTCGCCATCTACTTCTTCCGGTTCTTCGCCATCCAGATCGTCTTCTACGGCTGGTGCGCGATCACGACCGGGATCCTGAACAGCCAGCGGCGGTTCTTCGCCCCGGCGATCGCCCCGCTCGTGAACAACGTCGTGGTCATCGTGGCCCTGCTCGGCTTCTACCTCCCCCTCCACAAGAGCCGTCCCGACATCGCGCTCGCCGCGCTCGGCGTGGGAACGACCCTGGGGGTCGTCGCACTGCTGGTGACACAGCTGCCGACGCTCTTCGGACTCGGCTTCCGGTTCCGGTGGTCGTGGGACCTGTCCGACCCGACCCTGCGCAAGCTCCTGCGCAAGAGCGTCCCCATCGTCGGCTACGTCACGGTGAACCTGGTCGCGGTGGCCTTCCGAAACGCCTTCGCGACGAGGGCGTTCCTCGACGGCTCGGCCGCGCTGATGTACGCATGGATGTGGTACCAGCTGCCGTTCGGCGTCCTGGCGGTCGCGTACATCACCGCCATGTTCCCGGAGCTCTCGGACATGGCGGTGCGACAGGACTGGGCCGCTTTCAAGACGACCTTCTCGCGCGCGCTGCGCGTCATGACCCTGCTCATCCTCCCGATGGCGGCCATGCTCGTCGCGCTTTCCGTGCCGCTCGTGAAGCTGTACCGGGTCGGCGAGTTCCCGGCCGAGGCGGTCCCGCTGGTCGCGGGCGTGCTGTCGGTCTGGGCGCTCGGCCTGCTGTCGTTCGCGCTGTACATGCTGACGCTGCGCGCGTTCTACGCTCAGCAGGACAGCCTGACGCCGATGTTCACCAACCTCGCGCTCTCCGTCGTGCAGATCGGGCTCTACTGGGCGCTCACGTCCGTGAAGGCGTGGGGAGCGTGGCGCCTGCTCGGCATCCCCGCGGCCGACGCCACCTTCTTCACGCTGCACACGCTGGTGCTCCTCGTGATCCTGCGCCGGCGGCGCGGGGGGCTGGATGGACGGCATGTCCTGTGGACCATGGCACGCGTGTCGGTGGCTTCGGTCGCCGGCGGCGCGGCCGCGTGGGGCGTGACGTATCTGACCCCGGCCCTCACGGCGTCCAGGTTCGGCTTCTTCGCCCAGCTGCTGCTCGGGGGAGTACTCGGACTCGGGACCGCATACGGCCTGGCGGCGCTCATGCGCGTGGATGAGCTCCGCGACGGCGTGGCGATGCTCCGCCGGGTGACCGACCGCTTCCGTCCGAAGCCGGTGGCCTCGTGACGGTCATCGCCCTCATCCCGGCCCACGACGAGGCGCAGCGTATCGCGGCGACGGTGAGGGCGGCCGCGGGCATCCCGGGCGTCGACTCCGTCCTCGTCGTCGACGACGGATCCGCCGACTCCACCGCCGACATCGCCGAGACGGCCGGCGCGCGCGTGCTGCGGCTGCCGGCGAACGTGGGCAAAGGGTCCGCCATGGACGCGGGCTACGAGCTCGTCCGCGATGAGGCCGACGTGCTGCTGCTGCTCGACGGCGACCTCGGGGAGTCCGCGCGGGAGGCGGCCGTGCTGCTCGGACCGGTGCTGTCGGGCGAGGCCGACATGAGCGTCGCCACGTTCCCGCGGCCGGAGGGCAAGGCCGGGTTCGGACTGGTGAAGGGCCTCGCACGTTGGGGGATCCGCACCCTCGGCAGGCGGGACTTCCTCTCCGCAGCGCCGCTGTCCGGCCAACGAGCGCTGGACCGGCGCGCGCTCGCTGTCGCCACTCCGTTCGCCTTCGGCTACGGGGTCGAGGTGGCGCTCACCGTGCGCGCCCTGCGTGCCGGACTGCGAATCATCGAGGTACCCACGACGATGACGCACGCCGCCACGGGCCGCGACGCGGCAGGCTTCGCCCATCGCGGACGGCAGTTCGTGCATGTCGCGCAGGCGGTCGCGCGGCTCGCGTTCGAACCGCGCAGGACCCCCTAGCCGGCTACTGACCCGGGAACAGCGGTGTCGGGAACTGCGCGTCGGCGTCCTTCGAGGCTCCGTAGCGGCCGTTCGCCCGACCGGCCAGGACCCACACCAGCGACACCCGCCCCAGCGGCGAATCGACTGCTTCGACAGCGGAAAGCCCGCCGGTGACCGCGGCCGCGGCGATGCCCGCGGGCCGCTTGCTGGTCCCCGCGCCCACGGCGAAGCGCCCCGGGCCGGTCAGCGCACTCGCCAGCCGAAGCAGGTCGGCGTCGGGCTTGTCGTCCCACGCGGCCGACACGACGCATCCCGAGACCGCGACTCCCGCCGGCAGCCCCTCCGCGCGCAGGACGCCGGACTTCACGAGCGCGTTGGTCAGCGGCCGGAGCTCCCCGGGGATCGTCCACTCGCGCGCCAGGGCGGCGACGACGGCCGTGGCGTCCACGGCGGGCTCGGGCATCCCCATTGCGGTCGCCACGGCGGTCAGCACGCCGGCGTCACCCAGGCCGAGCCCCTGCTCGGAGAAGGTCATCACGGCAACCGATCCCCCTGCCTGCTTGACGGCGTCGGAACTCGACTTGACCGCCTCACCCGCGCCGGGATCCGCGATCACGGCGATGGTCCGGCCGGTCAGCGCGCCCTTGACGACCTCCGGGGCCGCCTCCGCGGCGAACGCGTCGAGGGTGTCGGACTTCGTGCGAAGGTCCTGGCTCTGCGTCCGGAGGCTGTCGTACTGGTTCTGGAGCCCCTGCACGAGCGTCGTCTTCTGCGAGTCCAGCAGCCCGCGCTCGACGACGATGGTGCCCATCAGCAGTCCCACGGACAGCGCGAGGAAGACCGCGACGAGCGAGGCGATGTGATAACGGAGGTTGTACATGGTCTTCGAGTCTCTCCCTTGCTCTTCGCGCGCTAGAGGCCGAGCCGCGCGCGGATGCTGAGCAGCAGCAGCGCGAGACCCGTCCTCGCGGACGACGAGATCATGACGATGATGACCACGACGACGAGCGCCGCGGCCACGATGAACGCGAGGTCCCAGATCCCCGGGGCCGCGCGGTAGAGCTTGCTCACGCCCTTGGCGTCGACGAGCTTCGGACCGACCTTCAGGCGCACCAGGAACGTCGACGCCATGCCCTTGCGACCCTTGTCGAGGTACTCGATGAGGTTCGCATGCGTCCCTACGGCCACGATGATCTCGGCACCGCCCTCGTATGCCAGAAGCAGTGCGAGGTCCTCGCTGGTGGCCGCCAGCGGCCACGGCGTTCCGGCGAGGCCCAACTCCTCGAGCCGCGCCATGCCGGGCGCGCGCCCGTCCGCGTACGCGTGCACGAGGAGCTCCGCGCCGCTCTTGAGGGCGTCGTCGGTGACCGAGTCCATGTCGCCGATGATGATGTCGGGCTTGAATCCGGCCTCGATGATCGCGTCCGCGCCACCGTCCACACCGATCAGGACCGGGTGGACCTCACGCACGTACGACTTGAGGGTGTTCAGGTCCTCCTTGTAGTCGTAGCCGCGCACGACGACCATGACATGCCGGCCCTCTATGGCCGTGCGCACCGCGGGCAGACCCACGCCCTCGGTGAGCAGGTCCTTCTCCTTCTCGAGGAACTCGATGGTGTTTCGCGCGAACTCGTCGAGCCGGTCGCCCATGCCCGCCTTGGCGTCCTCCATCGAGCGCTCGATCAGCTCCACGGTCAGCCGCGTGCCCTCGGCCACGACCCGGCCGTCAGCGAGCAGCTGATCGCCGGCAAGCTCCACCGTCTGCCCCTCTTTGACCCGGTCGAATACCTCCGGCCCGACCGCGTCGAGGAGCCGGACGCCGCCGCGCGCGAGCAGCAGCGGGCCGATGTTGGGGTAGGCGCCGCTGATCGACGGTGCGGCGTTCACGACGACTTCGACGCCCGTCTCGAGCAGCCCTTCGGCGCTCACGCGGTCGATGTCGGCGTGGTCGATGATCGCGATGTCCGAGGGACCAAGCCGCTTGACCAGGTCCTTCGTGCGCTTGTCGAGTCGTGCGGTTCCGGAATAGCGCATTGGTTCCCTTCGAAGAGCGCGTCCCGGGCGCGCGAACGCCACCGGGACCGCGTCCGAGTGTATCAGACGGCCTTCCCGGCCACGTCGGCGAGCAGCTCCCTGGCGTGCGCGAGGCCCGCGGCGGAGTCGCTGCCCGAGAGCATCCGCGCGATCTCGCCGACCCGGTCCTCACCCGAGACCTCGCGGACCCTGGTGGCGGCGCGGCCGGCCGATTCGCCCTTCTCGACCACGAGGTGGTGGTCGGCGTAGGCGGCCACCTGGGCCAGGTGCGTGACGACCAGCACCTGATGACGGCGCGCGAGCGCGGCAAGCTGCCGCCCCACCGCCAGCGCGGTCGCTCCGCCGATGCCGGCGTCGACCTCGTCGAAGACCAGCACGGGCACGACGTCAGCGGTCCCCAGAACGGTCTTCAGCGCCAGCATGACGCGGGAGACCTCGCCGCCCGACGCGATGCGGGCCAGCGGGCGCAACGGCTCGCCCGAGTCGCTTGCGAACAGGAACTCCACGCGCTGGTGGCCGTCCGCGGTCCATGACTCGCGCGGCAGGTCGGCGATCGACACGTCGAACGCGGCGCGGGGCATCGCCAGCTCCCGCACGGCCTCCGCGAGCCGCTGGACGAAACCCACCGCGGCGGCCGAGCGGACCGACCCGAGCGCTGCCGCGGTGTCCCGCAGGGCGACATCGGCATCGGCGACACGCTGTTCGGCGCGCCGGAGGCCCTCCTCACCCGAATCGAGGGCATCCAACGTGGCGGCCGCGGCGTCGCGACCGGTCAGGACGTCCGCGAGCGTCGGGCCGTACTTCCGCTTCAGGACGACCAGGGCGGCCGCGCGGGCCTCCGCGTCGTTCAGGGCGGCCGGGTCGTAGTCGACGTCCTCGCCGTAGTCCCGGACCTTCGCGCCTATGTCGTCGAGCGCGACCGCCGTCTGCTCGAGCGCCGCGGCGAGCTCGTCCAGCGCGGGATCCAGGCCGAGCACCGGCCTGAGCGCCGCGGATGCCTGGGCCACGGCGTCCGAGGCCCCCGCCTCGCCGCGAAGCACCGCGAACGCGGTCGACGCCGCCTCGGCCAGCCGCTCCCCGTGGCGCAGCTTCGGCAGGCGCGTTTCGATCTCGAGGTCCTCCCCGGGCTTCGGGGCGACCGCGTCGATCTCGGAGACCTGGAAGCGCAGCAGCTCTCCCCTCGTCTCGCGGTCGCGCATCGCGGCGAGAAGACCGTCACGCTCCGCAGCGGCGGCGGCGTGGGCCTGCCATGCGCCCGCATAGGCGGACAGGGCCTCGCGTGCGGCCTCGCCCGCGAAACGGTCGATGTGTGCCGCGTGCGTGGCCGGCGACAGGAGCGCCTGATGGTCGTGCTGGCCGTGGAGGTCGACCGACGGACCGAGCGTCTCGGCAAGCGCGGTGACCGTGGCCATCTCGCCGTCCAGGTAGCAGCGGCTCCGGCCTTCAGCCGAGATGCGCCGCCGGGCGACGCGCTCCTTGCCGTCGTGCACGAAGCGCCCCTCGACGACCGCCTCGTCGGCGCCCGCGCGCACCAGGGTCGGATCGGCCCGGTCGCCGAGCAGCAGCCCGAGCGCGCCCACGAGCACGGTCTTGCCCGCGCCGGTCTCGCCGGTCAGGACCGTGAGTCCTCGACCCAGTTCCAGCCGGGCGTCCTCGATCAGCGCGAGGTCGGCTACATGCAGCTCCTCGAGCACCCTAGGCTCCGAAGAACGTCTCGCGAAGGGCGTCGTAGAAGCCGCGACCGTCGAGGCGCACGAGCCTCACGTCGTGCGGCCCCAGGGCGACGTCCACACGGTCGATCTGCGCGCGGCACGGGAGCACGTCGCCGTCCACGAGCACGCACGCGCCCGCGCGGGCGGGATCGGGCAGCGTGAGCGCGACGGTGTCCCCGGGTCCGAGGACGACCGGCCGCGTCGTGAGCGCGTGTGGGCTCACCGGCACGAGCAGCAGGCCTCTCACGTCGGGAGAGAGGACCGGGCCGCCTGCGGAGAGCGCGTAGGCCGTCGAGCCCGTGGCCGTGGCGACGACCATCCCGTCACACACCGCCCGCATGAGCGGTGTGCCGTTCGCGTGAGCGGCGACATCCACTGCCCGGCCTCCCGGACCGCGGCCGACGAAGACCTCGTTGAGCGCGTGATGGGTCCCGCCCGGACGGCCTCCGAGGGTCAGCGACACCTGCAGCGTGCATCGGGTCTCGACCGTTCCCTCCCCCGCAAGCGCCGCGTCGACCGCCGCGTACAGCCCGTCATCGTCCGCTCCGGACAGGAAGCCGAGCCGGCCCAGGTTGACACCGAGGATGCGCGTCCCCGCGCCGGCGATCAGGTGGGCCGCACGCAGGATCGTGCCGTCGCCCCCGAGCGCCACGACCAGGTCGAGCTCGCCGAAGGCGCCGGGCGGCGCCGCGAACTCGTCGAGCCCGGAGGCGATGGCGTCCGACTCGGAGAGGACGGGCTCGTGGCCCGCCGAGACGAGGTGCCCAACCAACGAACGGGCGGCATCGAGCGCCCGCTCGTTATCGGCGTTCGGCACGATGAGTGCGCGCACCTATCGACCTCCAAGGGCCTCATGGGCCGCGGCGACCACCGCGTCCGCATCGGTCTCGACGGGGCCCGCCACCCTCGAGAGACGTACCCAGAACTCGATATTACCTTCCGGACCTGCGATGGGCGACCACGTCAGACCGACCGTCGACCAACCCATCCCGGCCGCGTCCGACACGACCTGACGAAGCACGTCCGCGTGAACGGCCGCGTCGCGCACGACACCCCGTTTTCCCACACGCGCCTTACCGGCTTCGAACTGCGGTTTGACCAAGGCGACGATCTCGGCGGCCGGCCCGAGCAGCGCGCCCACGGCCGGCAGCACCTTCGCGAGCCCCACGAACGACACGTCGATGACCGCCAGCGTGAACGGGGCCCCCGGCAGTTCGCCGTCGGTGCCGCGGATGTTCGTGCGCTCGACGACCGTCACACGCGGGTCGGTCCTGAGCTGCCACGCAAGCTGGCCGTAGCCCACGTCCACCGCCGTCACCGACGCTGCGCCGCGCCGCAGCAGGCAGTCCGTGAACCCCCCGGTCGAGGCGCCGACGTCCACGGCGCGCGCTCCCGCGACGTCCATCCCGAAGTCGTCCAGGGCGCCGGCGAGCTTGTGGCCGCCCCGCGAGACAAACTCGGGCGCCTCGGCCACCTCGAAGACGACGTCGTCGTCGACGGGCTCTCCCGCCTTGGCTACCGGCGTGTCGCCGATCCTGACGCGTCCCGCGAGTATCGCGGCCTTCGCCCGCTCCCGCGAGGCGAACAGGCCAGCATCAACGAGCGCGGCGTCTGCTCTGCGGCGCTGCATGCCGGTCGCCCTCCCCGGTGTGCTGCCCGTCGAGCCGGCCGAGCACGGCGTCACGCACCGCGGTCGGCGTGAGCCCCACGTCCGAGAGCAGGCGGTCCATCGCGCCGTGCGTGACGAAGCAGTCGGGGACCCCCAGGTGCATGACCGACGCAGTGATGTCCATGTCCGACAGCGCCTCGAGCACGGCGGCACCGAGGCCGCCCACGCTGCTGTTCTCCTCGATGGTGACCACCAGGGAGTGCTTCTGGGCGGCCCACGAGACGGTCTCCATGTCGAGCGGCTTCACCCAGCGCATGTTGATGACCGACGCCGACACGCCCGCCTCCATCAGCAGGGAGACCGTGCGCTCGGCCACGCCCACCATGCGCCCGACCGCCAGCAGCGCCACATCGGTACCCGTACGGCGGACCTGCGCGCGCCCGGCATCCAGGATCGACGGCTGCTTCGGCAGGGCGACGCCCTCCGCTCTGCCCCGCGGATAGCGGATGGCGAACGGTCCTTCTGACGCGAGGCCGGTATGCAGCATGTCGACCAGCTCCGCCTCGTCGGCGGGCGCGGCGAGTGTGAGGTTCGGAACCGCCCTGAGGTACGAGAGGTCGAAGACCCCGTGATGGGTCGGCCCGTCCTCTCCCACGAGGCCGGCACGATCGAGGCAGAAGACCACGGGCAGGTTCTGCAGGCACACGTCCATGATGACCTGGTCGTACGCCCTCTGCAGGAACGTCGAGTAGATGGCAACGACCGGACGCATGCCGCCAAGCGCGAGGCCGGCGGCGAGGCCGACCGCGTGCTGCTCGGCGATCCCGACGTCGAAGAACCGGTCCGGGTACGCAGCGGCGAACCGGTCGAGCCCGGTGCCGGACGGCATGGCGGCGGTGATGGCCACGACGCGCTCGTCGCGCTGCGCCTCGTCCACGATGGCCGCGCCGAAGATCTCCGTGAAGCTGGGCGCACCGCCCGCACCGCTGACCTTGCCGGTGGCGACCTCGAAGGGCGAGACCCCGTGGAACACGTCCGGGTTCGTCTCCGCGGGTTCGTAGCCGACCCCCTTGCGGGTCACCGCGTGGACGATGACCGGGCCGCCGTGCTCCGACGCCCAGTCGACCGCGTCCTGGACCGCCTGGACGTCGTGGCCGTTGATCGGGCCGACGTAGGTCCAGCCGAGCTCCTCGAAGAGCATCCCGGGGACCACAAGCTGCTTGAAGGACTCCTTTGCGGCCTCACCGGCCGCGACCATCGCCGCGCCGACACCCGGGATCCTGGCCACGCGCGACTCCACGCCGTCGCGAAGCTTCGTGTACCGGGGGTCGAGCCGCACGCGCGCCAAGTAGCTCGCCAGCGCGCCCACGTTCTCCGATATCGACATCTCGTTGTCGTTCAGCACGACGGTGAGCTTGGTGCCCAGATGGCCGGCGTGGTTGAGCGCCTCGAACGCCATGCCGCCGGTCATGGACCCGTCGCCGATGATCGCGACGATGCGCTCATCGCCACCGCGCGCGTCTCGCGCCTGAGCGAGTCCGAGCGCGACGGAGATCGAGTTCGACGCGTGCCCGGTGTCGAAAGCGTCGTAGGGGCTCTCGTTGCGCTTCGGGAACCCGCACACGCCGCCGTACTGCCGTAGCGTGTCGAAGCGCTCCAGACGCCCCGTGAGGAGCTTGTACACGTAGCCCTGATGCCCGACGTCCCAGATGACCCTGTCCTTGGGTGTGTCGAGGGCGCGAAGCAGGCCGATGGTCAGCTCGACCACACCGAGGTTCGGCGCGAGGTGCCCGCCCGTACGGGAAACGGTCTCGATGAGCTTCGCCCGGATCTCGGCGGACAGCGTGGTCAGCGAATCCCCGTCGAGCACCTTGAGGTCCTCGGGTGAGGCTATGGTTGAAAGGATGGTCTGGCCGCTCACCGTGCGTCCTTCGTCTCAGACCCGCTTGTCATGGAGGGGGCCGGCATTCTCCCCGGCCCAGCCAAGCATAGTACCCGTCGTCGACACGCTCAAATGCCCGGAGTCCGCCGTCATCGCTTCGTTGCCCGCTCGAAGGACGTCAGTCGCGCTCGTCGTCCTCGACCTCGACGCCGTCCTCCGCCGCCCCGGGCTGACCTTCCGCAAGGGTCTCGTGCGATCCCGGCTGCTCGTCGGCCGGCTCGTCCCCGCCCGCGGCGACGGCCTCCGGCCCGCCATCGGCCGGCACCGCATCCCCGGTACCGTCCGCGGCAGGGACCGACCCCGCATCCCCGGCGTCGTCCCCCGCCGCGACGGCAGGGCGCCAGGCGGTCTGGTCGATGAGCTCGTTGCACTGGTTGAGCAGGCGCACGCCCTCTTCAAGGAGCTCGAGGCTCTGCTCGAGCGAAGTGTCCTTCTTGCGCACTTCGACGAGGATGCCTTCGAGGCGGACCCGTGTGTGCTCGAACGTGTACTGCTCGTCAGTCATCTGCCGATTCCCTCTCGAAACCGCCGGCGGCGCTGACCTCAGCCAGCCGGCCCAGGATACCGTTCACGAACTTCGACGAATCGTCGCCGCCGTAAACCTTCGCCATCTCGACGGCCTCGTTGATCGAGACCGAGTCAGGGATGTCGTCCAGGTACACGATCTCGAACACGGCCAGCCGCAGGATGTTGCGATCGACGAGCGGCATCCGGGACAGCACCCAGTTCTCGGAGATGTCCTCGATGATGGCGTCGATGCGGGCCAGGTGGGACTCGACCCCCAGAAGGATCTGCCTGCAGAAGTCGGACGGCTCGCCGTCCTCCTCGTTGTAGGTTCCCTCCGCGAGGATGCGCGAGGGCGACTCCTCTGTGATCTCACGTTGGTAGAGGATGTGAAGCGCTTGGTGGCGGGCTTTGCGTCGTTCGAGCATGCGGCTGCTTCGTCGCCTCCAGCGGCTTAGGCACAAGGACTTGAGCGGATCCTAAGCGGGAAAGACGATCCCGTCGATGAACACGTCAACGGACGCGGCGGAGTGGCCCGTCTGGGAGAGCAGCGCGTCGGCGATGGCCTGCTGCACGTCGGCGGCCACAGCGCGGAGCGGGCGGCCGTAGGCGGCGGACAGGTGCACCGTCACGGCGAAGCTCTGGTCATCGGCGAGCGAGACCTCGACGGTCTTGGTGCGGCCGGCCTTCTGCATCAGTCCGGCGAGCCCGGAACCCTCGACGCAGGCGACGCCCTCGACCTCGGCCGCGGCGAGCGAGACGATGGTCTCGATCACGCCCGGGGCGACGTCCAGACCCTCGAACTTCATCTCGGTGGCCATTGATCCAGCCTGTCCCTTCGACCGAGCTGCCATGTGCGTGCCGAGCCTCCAGCCTCTACTCGAAGAAGATGTGCGTCTCGACGAAGTCAGTATAGACCTCGCCACGCTGGAAGTACTCGTTGTCGACGACCACCTGGTGGAACGGGATGGTGGTCGGGATGCCGACGACGATGAACTCGTCGAGCGCACGCCGCGCCCGGTTGACGGCCTCCGCCCGCGTCTCGCCCCACACGATCAGCTTCGCGAGCAGGGAGTCGTAGTTGGGCGGCACATGGTAGCCGGAGTACAGATGGCTGTCGACACGCACGCCGAACCCGCCCGGCGGGTTGAAGACCTCGACGCGGCCCGGGTTGGGCCGGAAGTTCTT
>CAZHMA010000041.1:0-11691 GCA_964533555.1 uncultured Eubacteriales bacterium | reverse complement strand
CAAGCGCAACCCGATCACAGCCGAGCGCGTGTGCGGGATCGCGCTGGTCGTGAAGGCCAACGCGCAGGTGGGATTCGACAACGTGGCGCTGTGGCACGAGCGCGACATCTCGCACTCCTCGGCTGAGCGCATCGTGCTGGCCGACAGCTTCATCGCCACCGACTACCTGCTGTCGAAGCTGGAGTGGGTGCTCGACGGCCTGCAGGTCTACCCCGAGCGCATGATGGTGAACCTCGAGGCCACCAAGGGCCTCATCTACTCGTCGAAGGTCCTGCTGGCGCTCGTCGATGCCGGGATGCTGCGCGAGGACGCGTACGTCGTGGTCCAGCGCAACGCGATGGAGGTCTGGGACGCGATCCAGCGCGGCGACGTGAGCGGTCCGACCTTCCGCGAGGCGCTGGAGGCCGACCCGGATGTGACGTCACGCCTGGACGCGGCGAAGCTCGACGAACTCTTCGACCCCTGGGGCTTCCTCGGGCGCGTGGGCGTGGTCTTCGATCGGGTGGCCGCGCTGGAGTTCTAGCGGCGGTCGTCGGTCGCCTGCCGCCGGCCCGGCGGATCGACCAGGATCGGCACGTCGCCGGTCCTGATGCCGGTGCGCACCAAGTCCTCGCCGAACAAGTTGAACGCCGGCACCGTGACGCGGCCGCCCACGCGGTCCGCGATCCGCGCGAGCAGCTGCTCGGTCGACACGTCCGCGTCGCTGGCGAGCACGATCAGGTTGCTGCCCTCAGCGTCGACGCCCTCGTCCACGCGGAACACCCATACGTGACGCCATGTGTTCGAAAGCGTCCGGTACAGGCTGCGGAAGGGCTTGGAGCGGTCGCCGGAGAGCGCGCCGATGACGTTGTAGACGAGCACGCCGGAATCGGTGAGGCGGCCGCGCGCCGCACGCAGGAACTGCTCCGTGGTGAGCGGCAGCGGCACGCGGTCGTCGTCGAAGGCATCGACGATGACGATGTCATACACCGTGTCCGTGGTCTCCAGGAAGCGCCTACCGTCGTCGACCACGATGCGGACCCGCGGGTCGTCGGGCAGCGCGAAGTAGCGCCGGGCCAGGTCGACGACCGCCGCGTCGATCTCGACCGCGTCGATGCGCATCTCCGGGTAGTCCCGCCACATGCGCTTGACGACCGTCCCGCCGCCCAGCCCGATCGCCAGCGTGTGCCGGGCGGCGGGCGCAACCGCCAGCGCCAGGTGGAAGTAGCTCGGGTACTCGAAGTCGGTGGCGTAGACGTCGTCGAGGTACATCGACGACTGGCGGTTGTGCTCGAAGCGCAGGTAGCGGCGGGAGCCGATATCGGCCACGGTGACGGTGTGGAACGGGGTCGTGACCTCGTGGACGACGATCTCCGCGGGGGCGTCGTCGGGCGGCGGGCGGCCGTGGGTGTCGTGTGCGGCGGTCATGCGGCGATGATAGCGCGACCCCGCCGGGTCACAGATCCAGTCGCATCCAGCGGATCTGCGGCCACTGCATGTCGCTGCGGTACGGGGCCGTCGGCCCATATCCGAGCGAATCGTAGAGCCCCTGGGCGAGCGGCATCATCTCGGCGTTCGTCGTGAGGACGAGCGCGTCGTATCCGCGGACTCGCGCTTCGGCCTCAGCGCGCAGCATCAGCGCGCGTGCGATGCCCATGCGACGGTGTTGCGGCCGCACGTACAACCGCTTGAGCTCTCCGGCGGTCTCGGCGCTAGTGCCCGGGATGCGCGCGTCCTCCGGGACCGGCTGGAGTCCCATGACGCCGGCGGGCTCGTCGCCCGCGAACGCGAGCAGCAGCGATCCGCGCGGTGGTGCGTACGGCCCCGGCAGCGTGGCCATCTCCTCGGCCATCCAGCCACCTGAGTCAGGGTCCCACCCGAGGGACACGGCGTATTCGCGAAGCAGGTCGCGGGCGGCGTCGAGCTGCGACGGTGCGGCCGCCTCGACGATCTGGACACTCCCGGTCGGCATGTCAGGATTCCTTTCTGTTCGCTTCTTCGATTCCCAAGGCTACGCCACGCCAGCGCTGACGGCCCGGACGGTGTCCGTCCGGACGCAGGAATGGCGCTCGCCCCCGCGAACCCCTACTCTTGCGTCGCAAGAGGCTGCAACAGTGGCAGGTCGGGGGCACGGGGCGTGGATATCGCGATACGAGCGATGCTGTATCTGGGGGCGATCGTCTCAGTCGCCGCCGCCGGCTACGCGCTGCTGCTGATGCCGCTGAGCCGCATGCGCGTCTCCTGGTTCCTGGTGTGCGTCGCCCTGGGTGTCCAGGCCTTGCGGCGCATGATGGCCGTCGCGAACCACGCCACGTTGTGGGAAGCGGTGAGCGGGCTGCTCGTCTCGGCCCTGCTCCTGGCGGGGCTCGTCGGGATCCGCCACATGTTCCTCCTGCTGCGAAGAACCCGGCTGCTGCTGGACGACGAACTGGGAAGCCGCGCCCGCATCGAGAACCGCGCGGGGGCCGCGATCGTCGTGCTCGATCCCAGCGCCCGGATCATCGACGTCAACGAGGCCGCCCGGTCGCTCGTTGCGGCGGGCAAGCGTCACCTGACAGGCCTCGACTGGTTCGAGACCTTCGTCCCCGAGTCTCGCCGCGCGGAGACCCGCGCGAGCTGGCAGCAGCTCGTCAACTCGCGCAGCGGCAACGACGAGTACGTCGAGTACGTGCTTGTCGACTTCGACGGAGGGGAGCACTCCGTCGTCTGGCACCGCCGCCTGCTTCGGGACGGCGACGGCGAGCCGATCAGCGTGCGAAGCGCCGGCGTGGACCTCACCGACAGCACCCTGCTGGAGAAGGAGCTCGCGTTCCGGTCGCTGCTTCTCGACCACACGAACGACTCGGTCCTCGTCTATCGCTTCGACGGGACGGTCGTCTACGCCAACGACATCGCGTGCTCCTACCGGGGACTGCGCCGGGAGGACATCGTCGGCACCGATGTGCGGCACATCCTGCCCGCCAGGGACCTTGACGCCTTCGCGGTCCACCTTGAGACCGTGGAGTTGGGCTCCTGCATCACGTACGAGACCGAAGCCGTGAGCCGCGACGGCATCACGCGTCCGCTCGAGGCCCGCGTGTGTCCCGTATCGCTCGGCGGTGACCGCCTCGTGATCGACGTCGCGCGCGACATCACCGAGCGGCGCGAGGCGGAGACCGCGATCCGGCGCCTCGCCTACACGGACCACCTGACCGGCCTGCCCAATCGCGTGCTTCTCTACGACCGGGCGACGCTGGCGCTCGCGAGGACGAGCAGGAGCGGCGAGCAGCAGGCGCTGCTGTTCATGGACCTCGACAACTTGAAGCGGGTGAACGACGGCCTCGGGCACGCGGCGGGTGACGACCTCCTGCGTCAGGTGGGCGAACGGCTGGCAGGCATGTTCCGCGGGGAGGACACCGTGGCGCGCATCGGCGGCGACGAGTTCGTCGTCTTCGTGACGGTGCGGGACGCGGCGGACGCCGAGGCGGTCGCGGCGCGCACCATCGAGCTCATCGATCAGCCGTTCACGGTCGCCGGTGAGGAGATCTACTCCTCCGCGAGCATCGGCGTGGCCGTCGCCCCCGCTGACGGCGTCGACCTGGATGAGTTGATCGCGAAGGCCGATGCCGCGATGTACGTCGCCAAGGAGCAGGGGCGTAACCGGTACCGCATGCACGGCGAGCCGCGCACGGGCGCCGACGCACCGCGCCCTCAGGACGCTTAGGGCCTCTGCGACCCGTACTCCAGGAGCGCGGCGACGATCCGCTCGGCGTCGTCCTGCGTGAGGCCTGAGCCCCAGCGCAGCGTCTTGCCGCCGTACTCGAAGCCGAAGAACGCCCCGGTGCCGCGGCTGGCCGGCATCACCCGCAGGTCCTCCACCTGCGCCGGCACGTATGTCCGCGTCACGCCGACGCCGAACGCCTCCACCCTCCGCCTCAGCCCGTCCGGCGCGAGCGTGACGATCTCCCGCCCAGCCAGCATCAGGGCGAAGAGCGACGAAGCGGCCGCCCCCGCGAACGTCCAGACGGTGAGCCAGACCACGGTGAAGGCGATGTCCACGGTGAAGTGGCCGATGCCCTCGATGAGCGTCCCCGAGACGCCGATCTCGCCCGCGGCCCAACCCAGCAGCCACACGCCGAGGAAGGCGGTCGTGCAGCCGGACCGGGGGACCGGCATAGTGACCACGAGGCCTTCGGGCCGGCGTTCGATCGTCACACGTGAGGGCGCGGCTGTGTCCATGGCGCGTGATTCGCCGCGGGCGGGCGGTGTCCTACAACGCGCGCGTCTCTTGTGCCGCGCGTCGGACGGCGTCATGCGCACCCGAGGGGCTGCCGGCCGATTTCGGGGGATACACCGTCCGAAGGGTTCGATCACTGGCGCACAGGAGGCCGGACCGACATGCGCATGCATACGGATGGCTCGTACGATGATGAGGATCTCGTCCGCGAAGGCGGTGTCTTCGTGTCCCGCACCGGCGGTCGTGAAGTCGGTCCCTCCGGCGAGGACAAGGCTCCCAGCGACTATGTGGAGGACCGTGACGCGGACGACGGCGTCCCCGGGACCCGCGATGACTTGCCCTACGACTTCGGCGTCGAGACATCCGAGGCGGCCGATCACCTGGTCGACGGCCCCGACAACGTGAACGCGGGCTTCGGCGGGATGGGAACCACCGGCTCGAACGTAGACCGCCCGGAGTCCCCGCTGGGCGCGGCGGACGAGCGCGAGCTGTGGAACAAGCAGCTGTCGCTGATCGAGGAGTCGGACGCCGAAGAGGCGCACCTGATCGGCCTTGATGACGCGGAGGTCCTGCGGATCACCGATGCCGAGACAGAGGGAGCGGAGGACCCCCTGCCCGACCCCGGGCACCTCACGTCCGACGACCGCGAAGGCCTTCTCTGATGCTCGACGAGGCCGATCCGCAGTCTCAGCGATGGGCCCGCTCGGCCCCGCTGATCCCGATCGGCGGGAGCAACGCGTCGGTCATGCGGATACTGCGGTGGATGGGGGGCCAGCCGCTCTGGGCGATCATGGCCGAGGCGCTCGCACTGACCGTATTCATCGGTACTCTCGACTTTCTGACCGGTCCCGACTACGCGTGGTCGATCTTCTACGTCGCGCCGATCCTCCTGGCGACCTGGTTCGTGTCGTGGCGTGCGGGGGCAGCCTGGTCGGCCATGAGCGCCGCGGTCTGGGCGGCACTCGATCTGCTCGGGCGAACCTACTCGAGTCCGTTCGTTCCCGCCTGGAATGCAGTCGTCCGGTTGGCGTTCTTCGCGATGATCACGGCGCTCGTCGAGGGCACAAAGCGCGGCATCGCGCGCGAGCAGCGCCTCTCGCGGACGGACTCGCTCACCGGGGTCGCCAACGGCCGCTCGTTCGAAGACCGACTCGACTACTCGCTGAGCTACCTGCGCCGGAGCGGCAGGCCGGTTACCGTGGCGTACGTCGACCTCGACGACTTCAAGTCGGTGAACGACCGCCTCGGGCACTTCGAGGGCGACGCCCTTCTTCGCACGGTCGCGTCGGCCGTCGCCAGCCGCCTCCGGGCGACCGACACGGTCGCACGACTCGGCGGAGACGAGTTCGGCATCCTGCTGCCGGACACCGATTCCGGAGCGGCACTGCTCGTCCTCGAGGACGTCGTGAAGGCTGTCAACGACGCCGTCAGCGAGCGTTGGCCGGTCGGCATGACGATCGGCGCGGTCACGTTCCACGAACCCCCGTCAGACGTCGACGCGATGGTCGCCGCCGCCGACCACCTGATGTACGCCGGCAAGCGCGCGGGCAAGGGGCACATCGGCCACGCCGTTTGGCCCGGGACCGGAGACGAGGCCGGATTCGAGGCCTACCCGGATGCCTCCGGGTCCCCGCTCACTGCAGGCTGATGAGCGAGTCCGTCGGCGCGTAGGCGTCGGTCATCACCGGAACGTCGCTGGTATCGACCATGTGCGCGTAGAGTCCCGCGGCCATGTCCGCGAAGCCGGCCACCTTCACCTTGCCGTCGACCGAACTTCGGATCCGCGCGAGCATCTCGGCCTGCGAGACGTCCGCATCGGTGGCAAGCACCGCGATGTTCTGAAGCATCCGGGGCGTGTCACCCTGCCCGATGTCCACGGGGAACACCCGGACGTCGCTCCAGACCGTGCCCGCGGTCTTGTACATGCTGCGGAACAGCTTGCTCTTGTCGCCCTCCAGGGCGCTGATGCAGTTGTAGACGACGACCCCGTCCGGGCTCATCTTCGTCTTCAGCTCGCGGAAGAACTCCTGCGTGGTGAGGTGGAAGGGAAGGGAGTCCGCGTAGTACGCGTCGATGACCACGATGTCGTATCGCTCGTCGGTCGTCTGGACGAACCGCCGCCCGTCCTGCGCGAAGACGTCGATCCGCGGGTCGTCCGGCAGGGCGAAGTAGCGCCTCGCGACGTCGATCACGACGGGGTCGATCTCGACGCTGTCCACGTGCACGTCGGGGTAGTCGTGCCAGTAGCGCTTGGTCACAGCTCCCCCGCCCAGGCCGATGACCAGCACGCGCTTCGGGTCGGGCTTGAGCGCCAGCGGCAGCTGCAGGTAGTCGGGGTAGCGGAGGCGGCTCGTGAGCCCGTCCGACATCCGCATCGCCGACTGGTGGCGGGGGTCGAAGCTCGGGTTGCGCACGCCCGCCGCCGCGGTGCCCGGGATCCGGTGGTACTGGGTGTCCTGACGGAACAGGACCGCCTCGCCGAACTCGTTCACGGCAGGAGGCGGCGCAAGCCGCACGAGTACGAACCCCCCGGCCGCGCCGCCCGCGAGGACGAGGACAAGGCATGCCGCCGTGGCGTATCGGGCGATCCCTTCGGCGATCTCCCGGTCCTTCTCGGCAGCGCCCGCCGAGGCCTCCGCGTGGTAGAAGACGGGCAGGTACAGGGCCGCGAGCGCCGTCGCCAGCAACGTGAACCCTATGGACACGATGAGGGGCTCGAGCGACAGCAGCGGGATCAGCCAGAACGACGTGGCGAGCGTCCCCACGATGCTGCCGGCGGTGGAGACCGACGACAGCGCACCCGCCGAGCGGCCGATGTGCGCGAGGCCCTTCGTGGCGGCGAGCCGCACGCCCAGGGGCGTGACCATCGCGAGGAGCAGGGCCGGGGCGAAGAAGATCAGGGCAGAGGCGGCCAGCGAGCCGAGCCGTGGGCCCAGGTCGGCCGACATCGGCAGGGCGGCCTTCGCAACGATCGGGGCGAGGACGGTGAGCAGTCCGGCGCCGGCGATGATCGGCGCGAGCGTCTTCGACGCGCCGAACCTGTCCGCCACGTGCCCGCCGAGCCAGTAGCCCAGGCTCAGCGCGATCATCACCGTGGAGATGACGCTGCCCCAGACGAAGATGGAGTTGCCGAGCGCGGGCGCCAGCACGCGCGCAGCGACGATCTCGAGCGACATCAGCGCGGCCCCGCACAGGAACACGACGGCGTTCAGCATGTGAGTCAGGTACCTCCGGGTGGTGAGCGTCACAGCCGAGTGTATCCGTCCCGGGCGCACGACGCGACGCCGGTGGTCCGTGGTCGCACGGCGGCCGATGCCAGGCTCCGCCCTCAGTATGAGCGGGAATCCGACTCGATGGAGCCGAGAGGACGACGGGTCCGGCTCGCGGGGCCGGGTACAGTCTGATCATGGGCATTCTGAGCCGACTGATGACGGCAGCGCGCCGCCGAGACGGTGCCACGGCCGTCGAATACGCGATCCTCGCGTCGCTCATAGCGGCCGTCATCGTGTTTGCGGTGTTCGCCGTGGGCTTGGTCACGCGCGGGTTCTTCCTCAAGCTCGGCCCCTTCTAGGACCCGCGGACCATCGCTGGTCTTCGCGCCGCGGGGCATAATGCCACCATGGAGACCGTTCGAGTCCTGTTCGTGGCTGAGGGTGCCGAGGCGCACGTGTCGCCCGGTTCGACCGTGCACGCCGCGGCCGCTGAGGCGGGCGTCGCGCTGGAGGCTCCCTGCGGCGGGCTTGGCCGCTGCGGGTCATGCCGCGTCAAGGCGTCAGGCGGCATGCGGGAACCCGGCCGCGACGAGCGCGAGGCGCTGTCTCCGGCGGATCTGGCCGCGGGGTGGCGACTGGCCTGCCTCGCGCGCATCGAGGGGCCCGGTCCCGTCACCATCGAGCGCCGGGCCACCGCGGACGTAGCGGTTGCCCCGGCCGCGTCCACTACCGACTCGACGGCGCCCGCGAGCATCGCGGGCCGCACGGGTCTGGGCGCTGCGATCGACCTCGGTACGACCACGCTGGCGGTCGCGCTCTACGACCTCGAGGACGGCAGGCGGCTTGCGACCACGCTCTCGCTGAACCCGCAGGTGGCCTTCGGCCACGACGTGCTGGTCCGGGTGAGCCGCGCCATCGCGGGCGACGCGGACGCACTCAGGCTGGCCGTGACGGGACAGCTCTTCAGGATGGTCACCGAGCTGCTGGAGCTGTCCGCCGAGGGCAGGACCGATCTCGCGGACATCGTCGTCGTGGGCAACCCGGCGATGGTGCACCTGCTGCTCGGTCGTGACCCGGCGCCCTTCGCAACGCCTCCCTACGAGGGGGCGATCGTCGACGCGGTCGATGCCACCGCGCGCGGCGTCGGCCTCGTGGGCACCGAGGGCGCGCGGGTCCACGTCGGCGCCGCCATCTCCGCGTTCGTGGGATCCGACGCGGTGGCCGGCATGGTGGCGACAGGGCTGGCGCAGCGGGAGTACCCGGTGCTGCTGGTCGACCTCGGCACCAACGGCGAGCTGGTGCTCCGCGCGCGCGGCGCGAGCTTCGCGACGTCCGCCGCGGCCGGACCGGCCCTCGAGGGCGTGTCCATCTCCAGCGGCATGCGTGCGGAAGCCGGCGCCATCGAACGCGTGCGCTACGCCGATGGCCGTCTGCAGATCGAGACCGTGGGAGGTGTCACTCCGTCCGGGGTATGCGGCAGCGGCCTGCTCGACGCCGTGACCGCCATGCTGGACGCCGGCGTCCTGGACGCGTCAGGCCGCATGCTGGCGCAGGGGCCCCTCGGCCCCCTGGTGACGTCGACCCCGGAAGGGGAGCGCTTCGAGCTTGCCCCCGATGTCTTCCTCACGCAGCAGGACATCCGGGCGGTCCAGCTGGCCAAAGGGGCTGTGGCGACGGCCGTGGACGTTCTGCTCCAGGAGGCCGACATCACCGCCGACGCCGTGCGGGAGGTGCTCGTGGCCGGCGCGTTCGGCTCGCACGTGAGCCCGAAAGCGCTCGTGCGCCTGGGCATGTTCCCGCGGGAGTGGGCGGACCGCGTGACCTTCGTGGGCAACGCGGCGCTGACCGGTGCTGCGGTCATGCTGCTGGATCCGGGCGCGCGCGCGTCCGCGTCCGCGCTCGCACGCGCGGCGCGCAGCGTACCGCTCGCGACAAGACAGGACTTCCAGCGGCGGTTCCTGGCCGCGCTCGACTTCCCCGACCAGCCCTGACCGAAAGGACCGGCGATGCCGTTCTCGACCCTGCTCGTGCCGATCGGTGGAGCGACGCTCCTGCTCGTGATGGTCTTCCAGGTGCTCACCGGGAAGCGCGTGATCAAGTTCAAGGGCAGGCTGCACACGCAGGTCCACCTGTGGACCGGCTACGTGCTGCTCGCGATCGCGGCGGGTCACGGCCTCTTCGCCACGCACACGTTCTTCGGCTGGCCGTTCTAGCGGCCGAAAACCCGTCTCGGGTTCAGGTATGATGCTCGTGTCGCCGACCCCCACCGGACCACTTCCATCGCACACCGGGTGAGGCAAGAGCCAGTGCAGCCCCCGGATAGCGCGAGGAGCGGTTCCCCACCATGCATATCGACCCGACGGCTCAGGGCAAGGTCCGCGACCTCTACGACCTCGGTGACACCCTCCTGCTGGTCGCGTCGGACCGCCTCTCGGCGTTCGACGTCGTGCTGCCCGACCCGATCCCGTTCAAGGGCGAGGTGCTGACCAAGCTCTCGCTGTACTGGTTCTCGCTGCTGGCCGGCGTCGTGCCCAACCACCTCATCTCCACCGACGTGGCCGACCTGCCCGGTGACTTCGCGTCGAGCGCCGACTACCTCGCGGGCCGCTTCATGCTCGTGAAGAAGGCGAAGGTCTTCCCGGTCGAGTGCATCGTGCGCGGCTACCTGGCGGGCTCCGGCTGGAACGAGTACAAGCGCGCCGGGACCGTGTGCGGCATGCCGCTGCCCGCGGGCCTGACGGAATCCGCGCGGCTTCCGCAGCCGATGTTCACGCCATCCACGAAAGCCGAGATCGGTGCGCATGACGAGAACATCTCGGTCCACCGGATGTTCGAACTCATCGGCGAAGAGCACGGCGCCGCCCTGCAGGAGGCCTCGATCGACGTCTACACGGCGGCCCGCGACCACGCGGCGCCCAAGGGCATCATCATCGCCGACACCAAGTTCGAGTTCGGGCTGGTGGACGGCCAGGTCACGCTCGTCGACGAAGTCCTCACGCCGGACTCCTCGCGGTTCTGGCCGGCTGACACCTACGAGCCGGGACACGGCCAGCCGTCGTTCGACAAGCAGTTCGTCCGCGACTGGCTCGAGGCGTCCGGCTGGGACAAGAAGGCCCCGGCACCCAAGCTCCCCGCCGACGTCATCGCGAAGACCTCGGAGAAGTACATCCAGGCCTTTGAGCTCATCACGGGCACCACGTTCGCTCCCGAGAGGGGCTGAAGCGCAGATGGCACGGCGCAGCGTCACCAACGACCGTTACCGGGTCGAGCAGAAGGGCAAGACGCGCAAGAGCGCGTCGTCGGCCAAGCCCAAGCGCGAGGCCGGCAGCTCCTCCGCGAGCACGCCCTCCAAGAAGGAGAAGCCCAAATCGAAGTGGGGCAGGGGGCCTGCGCGCGAGCCACTCCCGAAGGTGCCGACATCGCCGGAGATGAAGCGGCTGCGCCGCTACTGGTGGATCCTCATCGGCACCGCGATCGTGCTGGCCGTCGCCATGATCCCGCTCCAGAAGCTCGCCAACGACACGATCAGCTCGCTGCTCTTCGGTGTGTACGCGGCGGCGCTGGGCGGCGCGCTCTACCTTGAGTTCGGCCCGCTTCGCAAGGCGCGCCTCGCGGCGATCGCCGAGGCCAAGGGCAAGGGCGGCAAGGCCTCGAAGGCCGCGGCTCCCAAGGCGCCCGCGGCGCCCACGACGCCGGAGCCGCAGTCGCTGCAGGCGAAGGTGCTCGCCTTCTTCGTGGGCAAGCCGAAGACCCCGGGCACCGCCGACGCCCCGGCCGAGCCGGTGTCGGACAACGAGACGGCCGCCGCAGCCGCGGAAGAGGCCTCGGGTACGGGCGAGAAGACCGAGTAGCTGAAGCGGGCGCGGCGCGCCCGGGCAGACCCCAGGAGCTCGCTCTGTTCCGCCGGCCTGACCACCGAGTCCTGCCTCCCGCTGATGATCAGGATGTTCGCGGCATTCTCGGGCACATTGCGGACGGGATCGTAGTCTTCAGGGCATCCCATCGTCGACACCCGGCTCGGTGTGGAATCGATCACCGCCCCATCGAAGGCGGCTCCCCGGCCGATCACGTTGAGCGCGACGAGACCGCCGAAGGAGATGCCGTAGAGGAGCTTCCGGCCCGTGTGCGTCGCGCTCAGGCTCTGGAAGATCTCCTCGTAGTCGCTGACGATCGCCTTCAAGCGGGGCTTGCCCTCGGAGCGTCCGTACCCGCGATAGTCGTACACGAACACGTGAATCCCCTGGCGGGCGAAGAGGCTGAGCGCGTCGAGCAGCTGATCAGCGA
>CAZHMA010000040.1:0-11722 GCA_964533555.1 uncultured Eubacteriales bacterium | reverse complement strand
CCGGGTTCGGCGGGGACAAGGTTCGTCGCGTCCGGTGCGAAGGCCACGTGGCGGCCGTCCCTCGACACCCCGGGAGAGAGGCATCCGCCACCAAGGGCCTGCCCCTGATAGCCGATGCTCACACGCTCGGTGACGCCCGTCTGGCGGTCGCGCAGGAATACGTCGGTCATCCCGTTGGTGTCCCCGGCCACGAGATTGGTCGCGCCGGTCTCGAACACCACGTAGCGGCCGCTCGCCGAGATGGACGGGCTGAGACATCCCGCGTTGCCCTCGGCCCCTACCGTGCTCACGCTCACGCGCGTGGTCGCGCCCGCGGCCGCGAACGCGACGCCCGGGGCGAGGCCGACACAGACCGCCGCTACCACCACCAGGACGACGAAACGGACCGGGAGGAAACGGATCGACTTCATCGGGACCCCCATCGCCGACGCGTGCCGGCGTGGCCGCCGGTCATGTGCGCAAGTGTATTCCTCCGCGCGTCCGCGCGTCACGCCGCGCTCGCTGGGCCCCGCGCCGACGCGCGCCGCCCAAGGCGGGTCCGCAGACCGACACGGGGCCCGGGGGTATGTATACATCCGAGAAGCAACCCGCGATCGGAGGGCTCGATGGCTGAGTCGCACGACGGGGCGGACGCCCGCCCCGGCGAGACATGGATCCACCGGATCGAGGAGTCCCGCGACAAGTGGGACGCCCAGCGGGCCGCCCTGGAGGCCCAGATGGCGGCGCTCGAGGCCCGGCTGCCCGACCCCGTCACGCCGGAGAACCGGGCCTTTCGGACCCTGGTGGGCGCGCAGATCCAAGCCGTGAGAACGCTGTTCGACGCCAGATCTACGGCGGCACACGAACTGCTGATCGTGCGCGACGCCGCCGAGGGCTTCTCGCGCGTGCCGGGATCGCATGCCACCGACACTGTGCACGTCCGGCTCCAGGAGGTGGCGTGGGCCCTGCTCGAAGCGCAGGAGAAGGCCGCCCAGACCCTGCTGACCGCCCAGACGCTCGCCGCACAGGTACTGCGCTCGGAGCAGATCCATGAGGCGAAGACCCTCACCGAACAGCTGGGCGCCCCGGCAACGGATGAGGGCCCGCACGACTAGGACGCCCGATCGCCGGACCTCACTCGTGCCGGGCGAGCACCGCTCTCAGCGATACCTTGCTCGAGTACGAGATCGAGCCGTAGCGGAACAGGCGAACGGCCAGGCGCAGGATCACGATCCCCAGGCCGAACAGTTCCGCTATGACGAGCGCCGCCTCCGGCAGACTGAGCGAGCCGAAGGCGTTTCGGAACAGCGCGGTCACCGGTGCGGTGTATGGGACGAACGTGAACAGCTGCACGATGAACGAGTGCGGGTCTGAGACCACGAGGCTGATGGCGTAGAACGGCACGAACATCAGGATCATCAGCGGGGCGAACACCTGGCCCGCCTCCCTGGCCGTCGGCATGACCGCCCCGATCGCGACGAGCGTCGCCGTGAACAGCGTGAAGCCTCCGACCAGGAGCAGGGCGCCGACGATCATGGTGCCGGGATCGAACACCAGGACCGACAGGTCGATGGTGGGCAGCTTCAGCTGCTCGCGGAAGAACAGGAAGCCCGCGGCCACCGGCACCGCGAACAGCAGTATCTGCACGATCCCCACGACGAAGAGCGAGGCGACCTTGCCGACCACCAGCGTCGTCGGGTCGACCGTCGTCAGGATCATCTCGGTGACCCTGTTCTCCTTCTCCTCGAGCAGGCTCGTGACCATCTGGTTGCCCAGCAGCAGGATGACCAGGTAGAAGACGGCCAGGAAGGCGAGCGGCGCTATGACCTCGTTGATGCCGCCCGATTCCCGGCCGGAGCGGTATGTCGTGGAGTTCACGGTCACGTTGCCCTGCGCGATGGCGGTGAGCGACTTGTCGCCGATGCGCTCCTGGACGCTCGTCACGAGGATGTGCGTGGCGACCGCGCCGTACCTGCCGTTCTCGAAGACCCCGGTGTCCACTCCGTAGACCTGCGTGGGCTGGTTCGCCGGGTCCGACGGATACGCGAAGTACGCGTCGAGCCTGCCCGACTTCACGTCGGCGATCGCCTGCGCCGGGTCGGCGGCCTTGACGCCGCCCAGGGAGGTCACGAGCGCGGAGCTCACGTACCCGGAGGCGTCCGTGTAGGCGAAGGACAGCTTCGCGAGCTTCTGCGACTCGGTCTGGCTCATGGTTGTCGTGTTGGCCGACACGATCAGGGCTATCACGGTCCCCATGACGACCGGGACCAGCAGGGTGACGATCCAGAACCACCGCTTCTGCAGGGTGCGGGTCACCTCGAACGAGACGACGGTTCCCAGGTTGTGTCGGGCCATGGGTGCCTACGCCTCCGTCGCTTCGCCTTGATTGCCGTACACCCTCACGAAGATCTCGTCCAACGAGAGCCTGCTCGTGAGGAAGCTGCGGACCATCACCCCCGAATCGACCAGATCGCGCAGGATGATCGCCTCATCGGTCTGGTCGGTCAGGGTGAGCTCGGCGTAGTTGTTCTCGCGCAGCGTCACCCGGTAGTGCGGCGAGTCGGGGATGTCCCCGGAGTACTTCAGCCGGATCATCGTGCCGCCGTACTGGTCCTGCACCTCGGGGATCGTGCCGTAGGCCTCGGCGACGCCGTCCTTCAGCAGGACGACCCGGTCGCACAGGCGCTCCACCTCTTCCATCTGGTGGGTCACCATCAGCACGGTGGCGCCGGCGTCCTTCTGCGCCTCGATGATGTCCATCAGAAGGCGGCGGTTCACGGGATCGAAGCCCTTGGTCGGCTCGTCCAGGATCAGCAGCCCGGGGTCGTTCATGATGGTGACGCCGAGCTGGACCTTCTGTTGTTCGCCGCCCGACAGCCTGTCGATACCGGTCCTGGCCTTGTCCGCCAGCGCGACCTGCTCCAGGTAGTCCAGCGACCACGCGTGGGCGGCCCGCTTGCTGAGCCCCTTGAGCCTGCCGAAGTAGGTCATCACGTCGATGACCGACTCCTTCTTGTAGAGGCCGCGCTCCTCCGGGAGGTAGCCGAGCGTGCCGCCGTCCTCGGGCCGGAACACGCGCCCGTTGACGTGCAGAGTGCCCGCGGTGGGCCGGTAGATGCCCAGCAGCGCCCGGAGCGTCGTCGTCTTGCCCGAGCCGTTGGACCCCAAGAACCCGAAGGTCTCCCCGCGCTCGACGTCGAACGACAGGTCCTTCACGACGGTCGTGCCGTCGAAGTCCATACGGAAGTTGCTGATGTGGACGAGCGCCTCTCCCGTGTCGCGCGTCATGCTGCCTGAATCGCTCATCGGCACTCCCCCGTTGGCCGATCGGGCCCGCGCTCCCGCTTCGCCCTGCCATGATAGCGCGAAGCCCCCGCGGCGTTCGCAGGGGCTTCGTTCGACCGCTACCGGGCTGACCGACTCCAGCGACCCGGCGGCAGCATGAGCGTGTCGAACGTGTAGACGGCGGCGCTCACGGCCCACAGGGGGAAGATAGCGACCGGCAGGAGCAGGATGGGCGCGCTCACGTGGAGGAGGCGCTCCAGCACGAGGTGCGCGAGCACAATGCCGACGTAGACCGTCACCGCCAGCACTCCCTTGCGCCATGTGAGGCGCAGAGTCCGCTCGATCATCGTCATCACCCAAGATGACGCTACCCCGCGCACATGGCGATTGCCACGGGCCGAGCGCATTCTTATCGCTTTCTAGACAGGAAGTTTCGCGTGCGAAGTCGTGCAGAAGGCCCCCTCGGCGCGGACTCCGACTCGCAGGAGGGAATATGCTCACCGGATCGCAGGAAGGTCGGCGCGTCTGATCGCTGCGGACGCGCACAAACTGAGGAGGGACCATGGCTGGAACGATGACAGCCCAGGGAGGATCTGATGCGCGACGGCATGACGCGCAGACGACCGGCTGGTTCGCCGGTGTCGTCCTGATCGTGCTCGGAATCGCGTTCATCCTTGAGAATGCGCATTACGTCACGTTGACGCAGAACTGGTGGGCGGTCTTCCTCTACCTGGCGGCCGTCGCGAGCTTCGCCAACACGTGGCGTTCCTATCGCGCAACGGGGAAGTTCGGAGCGACAGCGACCGGATCACTCGTCTGGGGCATGGTCTTCACGGTCGTCGCGAGCATATTCATCTTCAACCTGCTCTGGGACACATGGTGGCCCGCTATCCTCATCGCCGTCGGATCGGGGATCCTCATCGGCGCCGCACTCGGGAGGCGCACGCAAGATCGCGAGCCCGACAACGTCGGGTAGAGAGTCCCGCGAAGATCAAAGGGCCGGACCATCGGGTCCGGCCCTTCTCACTTGCCTCGGTCTTGCCTCAGAACTAAGGAGCCATGCCCACGCTGGCGTCTTGAGTTCTCTCGGACACATGCTGTTTGAAGTCACTGACGAACACGCCGAAGTCGACTCCGTAGACGTCTCCGAACACTGCATCATGTCGGGCGCCGCCCAGCAGACCAGCCAGGTACCTATCGAAGCTGTCTCTACCATATTCCTCGATGAGGTAGTCGACCATGCAGGCGAATTGCGAGTACGCGAACGGGCTCCTGTGCTCGACATCAAGATGGACCTGGTCCTCCGCCTGCGTACCGAACAGCTCCGGCGGCATGAAGTTCCCCCGCTGAATGCTCTCGTACGTCTCCGCCCGGCTCGGATACCACGAGGTACCCATCTGGCCAGAGCTATATGTGGCAACTCCGTCGAGGAGCCACCGCGGGAAGACGAAGAGCGCGTTCAAGAGTTGCATGTGCTGGTACAACAGAGCATGCGACAGCTCGTGCTTCAGGTAGACCTCCATCGAGATCTGTCCAGCCTGTGCCTCCTGGACCGCCCAGGGCGACACCACGATGCCACCACGTGGATACGTGTAGTAGCGAGCCTTGGTTGTCGTGCGCTGGGAGTAGGTGTCCGAGTCCTGGAAGACGATCACTTCTGGTTTTCGCTCGAAGCGAAGGCCGTGGGATCGTTCCACGATGGGAATCAGCGAGTCAACCTCGCGGTATCCCCCGAATGCTGAGCCGTCCTGCACGTAGACGACCGTGTGCTCAAGTTCATGCCTCGTGAAGCCCGGCTTGACAGGCGAGTAGGCGAACAACTTGCCCCAGAGGAGCTGATGCGACAGAAGCATCAAGACGCCCACGAGTAGGCCGGTGACAAGCGTGAATCGTCGTCGTCGGCTCATGTGAGCATCCTCGGTCAAGACGCCACCCAACGTCATGCGCGTAACCTGCGCGCCTACCACCAAGCATAGTGCGCAAACCCTCAACGCGTCAGGTTGACGCGCTTGTCAGGAATGCCCTAAGAGGTGGCGGCCGGAGCCCCTGACGCCCGTCGCGTCCAACCTGGGGCATGGAAACCCGCGATGCCTGCAAGCATCGATCCGGCGAGGAAGGGGCTCGCTTCACGCACCTGTCCGAGCGCCAGGGCAAGACCGAGAACGAGGACGATACCGGCGGCTGCAGCGAGGATCCTGGCAGGGTATCGAGTATCGCCGGGTAGCCACCTCAGACGAAGGCCGATCCACCCGCCGACCGTGATTCCAACGAAAGACGACACACCAAGAACGGCTACGACGCCGAGAGGGTTATCCTCGGGTTGCATGTTCACCGGGAACGAAAGCAGCAGCGTGACGATGTTCGCGAGGATGAACTGAAGAAGAACCACGGCACTGGCTTTCAGAACGCCCACCAGTCGGCTCCGCATGACCCCTCCCCCGCATCACAGGCTGACCTTGTGGCCATTCCTAACAGTGACTCTGCGGACCGCGCAAGCCATGTCAGTTCCTCATCCTATCCCACACCGCACGTGCTGAGGACCCGGGTTCACGTCGGTGGTGATCGCCTTCTGTACGCGAAGAGGCCCCGGCGCTTGCCGGGGCCTCTCATCAGATGCTGGTGGGCCATACTGGATTTGAACCAGTGACTTCATCCGTGTGAAGGATGCACTCTCCCGCTGAGTTAATGGCCCGCTGCGCGCTCCGGGACCGGTCCGCAGACCAGGCCGAGAGCGGCGTTGGCTATTGTATACAGACTCCTAGCGAACCGTCACGTACACGATGTTGGGCGAGTACACGCTCGCGCGCGACGCGTCACCCTGGAAGCTCACCTTGAAGGCGAACTTGCCGCGCACCTTGGGCAGGTAGCGGTACCACCAGTTGGCGGTTCCGTCGGCGTTGCCGCGGTAGCACAGGCGCGCCGAGGAGTACGACCAGCGCGCCAGGCCCGGCTTGCGGACCCACACGACGCATGGGTCCAGGTAGGCGCCCTTCGTAAGAAGACCGCTCAGGATGAACGTCTTGTAGCGGTACACGCTCGTCTTGTCGGTGCGGATGGTGATGGCCGAAGGCGTCTTCGGACTTGGCGCCACCACCGTCAGGTTCACGGTGGCGAACGACATGCCGCCCGCGTTGGATGCCATGTACTGGAACGAGTCGGCGCCCACATACCCGATGGCCGGGGTGTAGGAGAAGGAACCGTCGGCGTTCAGCACGAGACTCCCGTGAGCGGGCCCGGTGATCAGGGCCGCCGTCGTGATGAATCCGTTCGCCTGGTCGTTGCCCAGGACCCCCGGGGCGGCCACGGTCAGGGTGGAGTTGGCCCGTGGCCGGAACTCGGTCAGGCCGAAGAACCAGATGCGCCCGTAGTCGACGCCGAGCGGACCGTCCATCTCCGCCCCGCCGACCAGCGCCGTCACGCCGTCCCAAGCGAGCGACGACGAGAAGTCGGTGACACCCGCGCCGGCGCCGCTCATCGCGCGAACGAACGTCAGCCCGCCCGACTCGATGCGGTACTGATAGAACGCTCCGGTGACCGGGAACGTCGGCGTCTCAGCGGTCCGACCGGCGGGCGCAAGCGCCAGCACCGTGTCTCCCCGGACGGCGACGGAGATGCCGACCTCCTCCGAGTCGTTCGGCGCGGCCCACGGGCTCGTGACCTCACCCAGTGAAGTCCACGCGGAGCCGTTCCATCTGTAGACGAACGCTGCACCGATCACGTTTGCTGGCCCGGCCCCCTGCGAGTGCCGCGGCGCGCCGATGACCGCCGTGCCGTCGGAGACCGCCACCGAGTAGCCGAGGTAGTCCCCTGCGGGAGTGGCGAGCGAGAAGGTGCCCACGTGGTTCCACGCCGTGCCCGACCTTCGATACGCGTAGGCGCGACCGTCACCCGCACCGGCCCCCGCGTTGTAGTTGTACGAACCGACGATGATGTCATCGCCGTCAACAGCCACCGCTGTACCGAACCACTGGTCGGTCTGCGGGGCCGGCGGCACGATCTTGACCGGCTCGCTCCAGCCGCTCGCGGTGCGCGTGTACACGTATGCCGCACCGGAACTCACGCCGCCAACCGGCACCGTCAGCGCCCCAACGACTATCGTCTGGGCGTCCGCCGCGACCGCGTTGCCGAACATCCCACCGTCCGGGCCCACGAGCGTCGTAGCGAGGGTCGGCGGCGAGGTGGACGTGTCGAACAGGTACACGCGGTTGGCGTTCGAACCCACGACGGCGGTGGTGCCCGATATGGCAACGCCCGAGCCGATCTCGTTGTAGTTGCCGTACGGGCCGGCGTCCAGGTCCCCCCGGCTTATCCAACCGCTCGACGTCGACCGCTCGAAGAGCGTGGCGCGCCCCGCAGACGTGAACCCGCCGCTATCGCGCGACGGCGAGCCCACGACCGCCAACTTGCCCGCGACCGCGACCTCCTCGCCGAAGAAGTCCTCGACCGCTCCGCCCGGGAACGAGGGCCCCGGCGTCGGCAGACCCGCGCCGTCGCCGTAGGCGGTCGGCGCGACAGGCAGGGGTGGCAATGCGCCCGCAGAGACCGGCACCACCGCCACCAACAGGGCCAGAAGGGCTGCGATCGCGGTGAGCCGAGCACCTATCCGTTGCATAGAACCCGTCCCTTCCCTATGGGTTAAGCCTGCCGTCGAGCTGCGTCAGGACCGCATTGGCGATACTGCCCGTGCCGCCCAGCGCCGTGCTGTGCCAGACTTCGGCGAAGTTCCCGCCGGCGAAATCGCCCGCGGCGGCGGAGAGCCCGGTCCCCTTCGTCACGAGGAGCACACCCCGGTCCCGCCCGACCATCGCGCCACCGGACACGCCGTCGGGTAGCTTCGCCACGACGGCGATGGAGCTCGGGATGTTGTAGCCGTTGGCGATCGCGCCCTCCGCGACGGCCTTCGACGTCAGGTACCGGTCGGCGCCCCACCAGCGGGCGGTGCCGTGCACCAGGCTGTACACCGAGGCGTTCACGGTGCCGGTGCCGCCGGCCACTACCACGCCCTGCGGGTGCATGGCCGAAAGCGCGTTCTTGGTCGCGGCCGGCAGCGCGTTGACCTTCACGAGCAGGATCGGGTTGCCGCTGGCGCGCGCGACCGCGGACAGCGACAGCGCGTCGAAGAACTTGTTCCGGTCCGCGCCGTTGGCGATCAGCGCCACGGGGTCGGCCGGGAACGTCTTGCCCCCGGTCCCCGTGCGCATGCGCTCGGCGATCTTCGCGGCCATGTCGTAGCGGTCACCGGTGGCGAGCAGGCGCTCGACCTTGGGAGTGCCGAAGACCGACTTCATCTGCGTCATGCGGGCCTCAGGAACGGAACCAGCACCGCCGACGACGATCACGCGGGCGGCCGGGTTCGCGGCCTTGATCTGCTTCAGGGCCTGCCACGTGGGCTCCGGCATCTTGGTGGCCGAGACCAGCAGCAGGGGTGCGTCGTACTTCCAGCACAGGCCGGCGGCGGCCAGCGGGTCGGCCGCGGCCGCGTCGTCACCCGAGGCCACGACCACGTAGTCCACGCCCGTCCATGCCCCGCCAAAGGCCGCGCGCGCGGCATCCGCGGAGACCACGAACCGGTCCGCGCCCGGGATACGGTCGGTGGCGAGCGTGTAGGTGGCCAGCTTGGTGTCCCACTGGGACTCGATGCGCTGGGTGTAGGCCACCCGGCGACCGTTCATGCCGACGTAGCGCGTGTCCCCGCCGGTCGACACCTTGCGGTAGTGGTCGCTCAGCAGCTCCAGCAGGAAAACGTCCTGGACGCCCCCCGGACCCGCCTGGACACCCGACCACGCCACCATATTCGAGTACACCGAGGGGCTCTGGCCGGTCGTGGTGATGGTGCCGGGCAGCTGGAACGAGACCCCCGAGGACCGGTGCTTCGCGAACGCCCGGTACTCACCGCCGACGATCTGGTCCCACGCCCACCAGGCGTTCGAGATGGACGTCATCTCCGGCCCGTTGGTGCCGTCGTCTTCGGCCACCGTGTCCACCAAGGGGACGTCGATGCTCGTGGTCAGGTAGTGGCGATGGCCCGGCGCACCGTTCTGCGCAACCACGTAGCCCGCCTGGCTGCCGTACAGGCACGTGTCGGATGCGGTCGCGGTGGGCGGGTGCGTCGCAACGGTGCGCACGGACGTCAGTCCGGGCATGAGTCCCGTCTTGACGATGTTGCCGGCCGCCTCGCGCGACACCCAAATGAGCGTCATGCCGTTGCCCGCGGCGCAGACCTGCGGGTCGGTGGTCTCGGTGAGCTGCGCGGTGGTGTCGGTCAGGTCATCGTAGGCCTTTAGGTTCCACTGCCGCCCGCCGACGCCGTCCTCGATCCACTCGCTCCAGACGACCCACCGCGCGCCGAAGGCGGTCGGCCCCTGCTCGGTGTTGACCGGATAGGAGCCCGACACCTTCTTCGACGTGCCGTTGGCTCGACGCACCCACACCTGGTAGTCGGAGGTCGACGTGGGCTGCTCCATCCACGCCACGAGCTTGCCCGACAACGACGGCCGGAGCGCGTAGAACTTCGCCAGGCTGAGCGTGGTCGTGTCGAGCGTGACGCCGGCGAGTGCGGTGGCCGGCACCACCACCAGCACGAGAACGATGAGCGCGGCAACGGCTCGAACGTGAGACGAGCGCATCGGGACCCCCTCCCGGAACAGGGCCGTTCCCTCGCGGCCCTTGTGGCATGAGTTTACCCCTGCGTCGCGCCCTCGGGTCTCCCAATGTGGACGTCGCTGCCGAGATCCGAACGTCAGCGACCCCGACCGACGGCGCGGCGGGGCGAGTCGCTACACGACGCAGTATGCGTAGCCTCCGGGGCGCCCCGAATGCCAGATCCACGCGTCGCCGATGATGGTCGACAGCTCCCCGCGCGCGGGCGCCCACCCGAGCTCAGCGCGTGCACGCGCGGACGACGCCACCAGCACCGGCGGATCACCCTCGCGCCGCGGACCGATGGTGATCTCCACATCGCGCCCGGTCACCTCGGCGCAGGCGCGCACAACCTCCAGATTGCTGTAGCCGCGCCCGTTGCCCAGGTTGTAGACGCCGCCATCCCCGCCCCCGCCCAGTCGCTCCAGCGCGATCCGGTGCGCGTCGGCGAGGTCGCAGACGTGGATGTAGTCGCGCACGCACGTGCCGTCGGGCGTCGGATAGTCGTCTCCGAACACCTCGAAGCACCGCTGGCCTTCGGCCATGCCGTTGAGGATGCGGGGGACGATGTGCGTCTCGGGACGGTGGTCCTCGCCCATCGAGCCGTCCGGCAGCGCGCCGGCCACGTTGAAGTAGCGGAATCGGATGGAGCGCAGGCCGTGCGAGGCGCCGAACCACTCCAGTGACTGCTCGAACATCAGCTTGCTGGCGCCGTAGGCGTTCACGGGCGCAGTGGGGGCGTCCTCGGTGACGGGCAGCGTGGTCGGCGAGCCATACACCGCCGCCGTGGAGGAGAAGACGATCGAGTCGACGCCGTGCGCCGCCATGGCCTCCAGCATGACGAGCGGCTTGCAGGCGTTGTTGCGGAAGTAGCGCCCCGGGTCGGCCTGGGACTCGGCAACCTCGATGTAGCCGGCCAGATGCATGACCGCGTCGCAGCCCGGAAGCAGCCAGTCCAGCGTCTTTCGGTCTCCCACATCGCCGGACTCGAATCGGGCCCGCGGGTCCACGGCATCGCGGTGGCCGTTCTCCAAGGTGTCGAGTACGCACACCTCATGCCCGGCATCGAGCAGCGTCCGTGTGGTGATCGAGCCGATGTAGCCGGCCCCGCCCGTGACCAGGATACGCATGAAGAGCCCCCGACTCCCGCCTCGACAAGTGCGCGTCCAGCATAGCAAGAGCGAACGAGCCTAGCCCCCGACTTCCACCTCTTCGCCCTCCGCCCGCAGCACCCGCGGCAGGCTCAGTGTGAACGAGGACCCCACGCCCTCGGCGCTCGTGGCGTGCAGGGTGCCGCCCAAGGCCTGCGTCAGCCGCTTGGAGATCGAGAGCCCCAGGCCGATGCCGGCCGGCTTCATGCCGTCGCGGCCGTAGATCTGCTCGAAGGCCTCGGTCACGGCGGCCAGCGCGTGCGCTGGCATGCCGCTGCCGGTGTCCGTGATGATGATGGACACGTTGCCGTCGGAGCGGCGCTCCGCCATGAGGGTGACGCTGCCCTGCTCAGTGAACTTCACCGCGTTGCTCAGCAAGTTGAGCAGGATCTGCTCCAGCTTCACCCGGTCGGTGCGCATGACGATACCGGCGTCGGGCTGGAGCACGTCCAGCTGAAGGTCCTTCTCGCGGACCGTGATCTCCATCATCTCCGCGACCTCGGACAGCAGGGCGGTCAGGCGGAACTCCGTGGCCTCCACATGGATCGCCCCCTGCGCCAGCTGGGCTACGTCCAGACGGTCGCGCACCAGACGCATGCGATGGCGCGACGATCGCTCCCCCATGCGCAACTCCTTGCGCGTCCTGTCGGTGATGTGGGTCGTGGGTC
>CAZHMA010000039.1:2229-11922 GCA_964533555.1 uncultured Eubacteriales bacterium | reverse complement strand
CCCGGGTCAGCGGGGACGACCCGTAAGGCCGTTTGCGCTACGGGGGCGGGCACATCCTGCCCCTGCGCGCACTCGACCCCGAGGTCATCTACCTGGGCACTTTCAGCAAGATCTTCGCCCCGGGTCTTCGGCTGGGCTGGATGGCCGCCCCGAAGCCGATCCTTGCCCGCGTGCTCCTGGCGAAGCAGGCCGCCGACCTGTGCGGCTCGGCCTTCGGCCAGTGCGTGGCGGAGCACTACATGACGGGCACGGGGTGGCGGCACGTGCTGGCGGACCTCGTCGCCACGTACGGCGAGCGTCGCGACGCGATGCTCGCGGCCCTCGAGGAGTTCCTGCCGGCGGACGTCACGTGGACGCGGCCCGAGGGCGGCTTCTTCGTGTGGGTGACGCTGCCCGCGCACCTGGACACGAAGGCGCTGCTGGCCGAGGCCGTCGAGAAGGGCGTGACGTTCGTACCGGGAAGCGACTTCTATCCGGACGGCCGCGGCGCCAACTGCATCCGGCTGGCCTTCTGCTACGAGGAGCCGGAGCACATCACCGAGGGTGTCCGCCGGATCGCCGAGGTGCTCGAGGACAAGCTGGAACTGTACCGCGCGTTCGTCGCGGCGGGCGCCGTGCCCGCCGCCGCCCGCGCCGAGGAAGGAGCTCTTCGATGAAGGAGAAGATCGCCGTCCTCATGGGAGGGCGCTCGCTGGAGCGCGAGGTGTCGCTGCGCAGCGGCGAGCGCGTGTTCCAGGCGCTCACGGCGCTCGGCTACCGGGCGCTTCCGCTCGACGTGACCCCCGACCTGGTCGAGACCCTGCGCCGGGAGAAGCCCGACGCGGTGTACATCACGCTCCACGGCAAGTTCGGCGAGGACGGCACCGCGCAGGAGGCGCTGGAGTTCCTCGGCATCCGCTACACGGGTCCGGGCGTCGTCGCCTCGGCGCTGGCCTGGGACAAGAGCCTGTCCAAGCGGCTGTTTGCCGAGCATGGCGTGCCGACCCCCGCGTGGGTGACCTTCACGTCGGACGCGTTCAAGGAGATGGGGGCCGCGAGCGCGCTCGACCTGGTGTCGTCGGCGGTGGGCGGGTTCCCGATGTGTGTGAAGCCGTCGAAGCAGGGTTCGGCGCTGGGCCTCTCGCGGGTGGAGGACGCCGAGCACCTGCCGGACGCGCTGCTCACCGCGCTCTCGTACAGCGACGCGGCGCTCGTCGAGAAGTGGATCGACGGCACGGAGCTGGCGGTCTCGGTGCTCGACGGCCCCGACGGGCCGGAGGTCCTGCCGCCGGTCGAGATGGTGGCGAAGTCCGGGGTCTTCGACTACACGGCGGCCTACACGGCCGGCGCCACCGACTACTACTGCCCCGCGCGCTTGGACGACGCCGTGACCGCGGAGGTCGTGCGCCTGGCTCGCGAGTGCCACGAGCTGCTCGGCTGCCGCGGCGTGAGCCGGGCGGACATGGTCGTGGACGCGGCCGGCCGGCCCTTCGTACTGGAGGTCAACACCTCGCCGGGGATGACCGAGACCTCCCTGCTGCCCATGGCGGCGCAGGCGGCCGCGATGAGCGTGGAGCAGCTGGTCGAGCGGATGGTGAGGGGTGCGCTCGATAGGGTAGAGTAACGGTGCAGTGAGCGATGGCGGGCGGGCGCGAAGGGCGTGCCTGTCCGTGGATGTCTAGAGGACCGTTTTTCGACGGAGGTGCGGCCATGTACGACGACAGGCGTGGTGGCGGGCTGTTCGGAGCGTTCATCCTCGGCGGGCTGATCGGTGCCGCCCTCGGCCTCCTGTTCGCGCCGCGCGCGGGCAAGGAGACCCGCGAGATGCTCATGGACAAGGGCGAGGAGCTCCTGGACCAGGGCAAGGACATCTACGAGAACGGCCGCGAGCGCATCGTGGAGGCCTACGAGTCCGGCAAGGTCACCGTCGACGAGCGCACGTCCGAGCTCCGCGGCAAGGTCGAGGAGGTCCGCGAGCGGCTGAAGGACCAGGTCGGCGACGCGTCGGTCACCGCCAAGGCCAAGGTCGCCGAGTTCAAGATCGAGGCCGACAAGGGCATCGACAAGGGCGCCGAGGCGGCCAAGAAGGGCCTCGACGTGGCCGAGGACAAGACGCCGGCGGCTCTGGACTACGTGGCCGAGAAGACCAAGAAGGACGAGGCCGAGAAGGCCGCGGCCGAAGCGGCTGCAGCGCCCGCCGAGGGCGACAAGAAGGATGCGGCCGCAGAGGCGAAGCCCGAGTAGGCCTGCGTCCGCGCTCGCCGGCACGAAGCCGCGCACCGGAAACGACGAAGGATCGAGGGCCGGACCCCCAGCGGGGTGCCGGCCCTCGTCACGCATGAAGGCGATGGACTGAAGAGCGGAAATGACCCGGATCACCGACATAGAGGGAGCCGACCTGCTGGGCGCCGGAGACGCGCGTCTCGGGACCGTGGAGCGCGTGCTGTTCCACCCGAGCGAACCGCGTGCGGTGGCGCTCATGGTGAAGCCGAGCCCGGCGCTCTACGTCGTGGAGCGCCCGAGCGCGTACCTGGTCCTGGGCGACGTCGTGACCGGCGGCAAGGCGGTGCGCTGGGAAGGCGCGAAGCTCCCCTCGCGGGGGCGCGCCGAGAAGGCGCTCCAGATCGACATGGACACCACGGTCATCTGGCGGGGCATGCCCGTGGCCTCTGCGAGCGGGCGGTTGGCCGGCACGCTCGCCGACGTCGAGCTCGCCGATGACGGATCGGTCGCCGCTGCGTGGGTTTCGACGGGCGGCGTTGGCGACGTGGCCCACGGCCGGCTCGAGGCGCCGGGAGCGCTCGTCCGCGGGTTCGACGGCCGCGCGGTCGTCATCGAGGCGGAGCCGGAGGACCTGGTCGCGTCCGGCGGCGTCGCCAAGCAGGCCGCGACAGCGGTGGCCGCGGTGAAGGCCGGCGCCGACTCGGTCACCGACGCTGCCGGGGACGCGGTGGCCGACGTGAGCTACAAGGCGGGACGCGCGCTGCGCTCCGCCGCCCGCTCGGAGCCGGTGAAGAAGACCCGCGCGGCGTTCAAGGGGATCGCGGACGCGTTTCGCGAAGGCTACGACGAGAAGAAGTAGCGGGCCGGCGAACGACGTCGGCCAAGGCAGGGTACCGACAGGGACGGACAGCGCGGATGGCGCGAAGGATCAGAAGCCTCACACCCCAGCGGGTCGCGGACCTGCCGGACAGTTGCGGCTGCTGCGGATTCTGGGAGTCGTCCGGGGCTTTCGGACCCGGTTGCGGCGCGCCGTGCGACCCCGCGCTCGTGCGCGAGTGGGTGGCGAGCGTGCAGCGCGAGTGGGGGGACTGCGGCCGCCTCGCGTACGTGGACGGTGAGGCGATCGGCTTCGCCAAGTACGCCCCGCCGCGCTACTTCCCGCAGGTGCAGCGGATGCCCGCGGGACTGCCGTCGGACGACGCCGTGTTGCTGGCGTGCCTGCACGTCGGGCCTGACGTCCGTCACGCCGGCGTCGGCAAGGTCCTCGTGCAGGCCGTCCTGCGCGACCTGGCGTCCCGCGGCGAGAAGGTCGTCGAGGCCTACGCGGCCGTCGACGCGGTCGACCGCAAGGCGACGCCCATGATGACCGTCGAGTTCCTGCTCCGGCAGGGCTTCACGGTCACGCGGCCGCATCCCAGCTACCCGCTCATGCGGCTCGAACTCAAGACACTCGCCGCGTGGACCGAGAACATCGAAGCCGTGCTCGAGTCGCTCCACTTGCCCGCGCTCGGACGCGAGCGGATGCCCGAGCCCGCGGCCAATTCCCGCTGAAGGAGCGACGACGTGGCTGACCGCATCGAGGGTGGCCCCCGCAAGGCGGGGTCGCTCGAGCGCGTGACCGCGTACCTGGCGGAGCACGGGCTCGCGGACCGCGTGATGACGTTCGAAGAGGGGTCGACCAAGACCTCGCAGCTGGCCGCGGACGCGGTGGGCTGTGAGCTCGGACAGATCGTGAAGTCGCTCGTGTTCCGCGCCGGTGACACGCCCGTGCTCGCGCTCGTGGCGGGCGACCGCCGCGGCGACTCGGACGCCATCGCCCGTGAAGTGGGTGCCGCCGGCGCGGCCTTCGCTGACGCGGACACCGTGCGGGACGCCACCGGCTACGCCATCGGAGGCGTGTCGCCATACGATCTGCCGCGAGACCTCGTGGTGCTCATCGACGACTCACTGATGCGCTTCGACGAGGTCTACACCGCCGGTGGAACGCCGCAGTCGATGGTGCGTCTGGACCGATCGCGGCTGTTCGAGATCGTCGAAGGGCGTGTGGCACGGATATCGCGGTAGTCAGACGCGCTCGACCACGAAGGGACGGCTCGGCATACCCAGCATGGGCGGATACGACGTACAGAGACCGGACGAGGAGCGCTCGCGGCTGAGCAGCGCGCTCGCGGTCGCGCTCGCCGGGTGCGCGCTGTGGAGCGCGGCCGTCTGGGCGTACGTACCGATGATGATCTCCGTCGACGGCACCGGCCGCAGTGTCCCGACCGGGACCACCGTGCGCGATCTGGTACGCGAGGGGCTCGTGCGCGCGAAGCCGGGAGACATCCTGGGAGCGAAGGGCGGCATCGCCGCGGCGCGCAAGGGCGGCGCTCCCGTCGTCATGTTCGACGGCAGGCCGGTGGACGCGCGCGCGCGCGTCTACTCCGGTGTGACCGTCACGAGCACGCGCGGCCGTGACGTCCACGAGCGGGTCGTCGACGACCTGATAGCCGTCCCGCCTCCGCTTCAGGAGGTAGGCAGCGGGCCCGACGGCATGCTGCTGCAGCTGGGGTCGGCCGGGCTCCTGCGAGCGCGGATCGGCGAGGTCTCGCACGCCATCGTGACCACCGCGACGGTCATCAGGCCCCCGGTGCCGATGGTGCTCCAGCGCCGGCCGTTCCCGCCGGGGACCAAGCTCGTCGCCCTCACCTTCGACGACGGGCCCTGGCCGGGGCAGACACAGCGCATCCTCGAGATCCTCGCGTCCCAGAACGTGAAGGCGACCTTCTTCATGATGGGACTGCGTGTCCAGCGCGAACCCTCGCTCGCGAAGCGCGTCGTCGCCGAAGGGCACCAGGTCGGCAACCACACGCAGACCCACCAGCTCCTGGGGCACGCCACGCCCGCCCAGGTCATCTACCAGATGGCCACCGGCGAGGCGACGATCAGGCGCTACACCGGGGTCGAGCCGACCTGGTTCCGCGCACCCGGCGGCACGGTGACCCTCACGGTCAAGCAGGAGGCGCGGGCCATCGGGGAGCGCATCGCCGGGTGGACCGTCGACACGATGGACTGGCGCAAGCCGCCGGCGCACCAGATCGTGAAGCGGGTGGCGGGCGCGGTGAGGCCGGGCGCCATCGTGCTCATGCACGACGGCGGGGGCGACCGGAAACAGACGATAGACGCCCTGCCGGAGACCATCCGCCAGCTCAAGGCGATGGGCTACACGTTCGTCACGCTGGACCAGATGTATCCGCTGGGGTGAGTGCGCGCCCTCGCCGATTCAGCCTCGGCGGTGCACGGCACTCGGCGTGACGACGATCAGCACGTGCTCGTCGTGCGGCTCCCGCGGCACCTCGTCCACCATCTGCTCGTCGTACGCGAGTCCGATCGTGACGGCACCGGGGGACAGTGACGGCAGCAGAGCGTCGTAGAAGCCTCCGCCGAAGCCCAGCCGCGCGCAGCCCGCGTCGAAGGCGACGCCGGGAACGAGCACCAGGTCGAACTCGTCGGGCGCGGCCCACGCGCACGACTCGGCGGGTTCGGCTATGCCGGCGTGGCCGGGCGGGAGCTCCTCATCGTCCTCGACCCAGTGGAGAGCCAGCGCTCCCGGTCCGCACACACGGGGGAGGGCGATCCGGGCTCCGCGGGCGCGCAGGGCGGCCACGATCCCGGCGGGGTCGACCTCCTCGGGCATCGCGGCGTACGCGAGCACGGCGCGCGCTGCGGCAGCCTCGGGCAAGTCGAGTACCAGTCGCGCGATCTCGGCTGAGGCGGACTCCCTGGCCTGCGGCGAGAGCGCAGCGCGCGCAGCGCGCGCGCCTGCGCGCAGGTCACGCTTGCTGTGGGCGGCCTCAGCCACGGCGCCTGCTCTCCGAGGTCGTTGTGATGGTTCGTCGAGTATAGCGCCGCGGCGCGGAGGTCGGCTCTCAAGGAGCGGCGCCGGAGTGGCTCCGTTCGGCGCGCCGGGTAGTATGCGCACGAGCGAGGGGCATATGCTAGAAGCCGGCCCGTCACGATGGGGAGCGGGCCGACGCGACGGGGGGACGGCCGATGGTGAGCACAGCGGTGGGGCGGGGGGCGAGCGGCTCCCCGAAGGGGCGCAACCGCTACCTTGTCGTGCTCATCGCTGTCGCGATCGTCGTCAGCCTCGTCGGCGTCGCGCTGGCGTACGTCTACTACGACGGCCAGAGGACCTACATCCAAAGCCAGGTGCAGGCGAACCTCTCGTCGGTCGCCAGCCTGAAGGTCGACGAGATAGTGCGCTGGCGAACGACCGCGCTCGCCCACGCCGAGTACATGCACGTAAGGACCATCGGCAGAACAGACGTCCCCCTGTGGCTGGCCGGTTCGGATCCTGGCGCCGCCGAGCGCATCCGGCAGCTGCTCGAGGACAACGCGAAGTACCGCGGGTTCGACCGGGTCGTGCTCTACGAGCCGATCACCGGGCGCAGCGTCGCGAGCGACGGCACCACCGCCACCGCCCATGACGTGGCGGCGGCCAAGGCCGCGCTCGAGGCGAGCTCGGCGGCCATCCAGCAGCCGTACCGCGAGGGTTCCGGCGTGTACATCGACGTCACGACGCCGATGACGTACGCGGACGGGACGCGGGTCGCGCTGCTCATGCGGATGGACCTGCGTGCGTTCCTCTACCCACTCATCCAGTCGTGGCCCGTCCCGAGCGCGACAGCGGAGACACTGCTCGTACGGCGGGACGGGGACTACGTCGTCTACCTGAACGACCTGCGCTTCATGGAGGATGCGGCGCTCAGGCAGCGGTATCCCATGAGCGAGTCGGCCCTGCCGGCGGTGAAGGCCGTGATGGGCCAACGGGGCGTCACGACCGGCATCGACTACCGCGGAAGAGCGGTACTGGCGGCGCTCGAGGGCATCGAGGGATCCGACTGGGCCCTCGTTGCGAAGATGGACGAGAGCGAGGTGTATGGCCCGATCCAGCAGGCCGGTGTGCTCGCGTTGGCGGGGGTCACTGCGCTTCTGCTCATCTTCGGCGCCGGTATCGTCGCCGCCTGGAGGATCCAGGTGGCGGGCACGCTGCGCGACAGGGCGCTGCTGGCCGAGCGCTATGCGTTCCTCAGCCGCAACTCCAACGACGTCGTGATCCTGCTCGACGCCGGCCTTCGCATCACCGAGGTCAACGAGCGCGCCGTGGAGCGCTACGGCTACGGCCGCGACGAGCTGCTCGGGATGCCGCTCGCGCAGCTGCGCTCGCCGGCGACCCGGATCACGGTCGAGGAGGAGTTCGAGCTACTGCGCGAGTCCGGCGGGTCGCGCCTCTACGAGACGGAGCACGTCCGCAAGGACGGCAGCGTGGTGCCCGTGGAGGTCTCCGCACGGGTCCAGGACGACGCCGGCACGATCACCTTCGTCGAGACGGTCCGCGATGTCAGCGAGCGAAAGGCGGCGGAAGCCGCACGTCGCGAGCTGGAGGAGAAGTATCGGTACGTCTTCGAGCACTCCAGCGTGCCCAAGTCGCTGACCAAGCCGACCGGCGAGATCGACGTGAACGACGCATTCCTCGACATGGTGGGCTACACGCGCGAGGAGATCGCGGAGCACGGGACCTGGCAGCAGCTCAGCCACCCGGACGACATCGAATCCACGAGCAAGCACGTCGCCGAGCTCATCTCGGGAGAACACTCGACGGCCCGATTCGAGAAGCGCTACCTGCGCAAGGACGGATCGATCGTCTGGGCTGATCTGAGCACGACGCTGCGGCGCCACGCCGACGGCGAGCCGGACTACTTCATGACCACGCTCATCGACATCACGGAGAAGAAGGCCGCCCTGGAGAAGCTCGCGGCGAGCGAGCGCAGCCTCGCGCAGCTCTTCGACAACATGAGCCAGGGCTTCGCGGTCCACGAGATGATCCTCGACGGCTCCGGCGCACCGATCGACTACCGGTTCTTGAGCGTCAACCCCGCCTTCGAGGCGATGACGGGACTCCTGGCGCAGGACATCATCGGCCGGACCGTCCTCGACGTCATGCCCGGCACGGAGCACGCATGGATCGAGCGCTACGGCGCGGTCGTGACGAGCGGCAAGCCGGACCTGATCGAGCAGTACGCCGCCGCACTCGACCGCTACTACGAAGTGGTGGCCTACTCGCCCGCCCCGGGCCGCTTCGCCACGATCATCAGCGACGTGACCGCTCGAAAGGCCGCGGAGGAGGAACTCGAGGCGTATCGCCAGCATCTCGAGGCGTTGGTGGAAGAACGCACGACCGAGCTCGCGTCGCTCAACGAGAAGCTGACGTCCAGCAACGAGGAGTTGGCGAGCACGAACGAGGAGCTCGCGGCCACCAACGAGGAGATGGTCGCGCTCAACGAGGAGCTCGCGGCCAGCGGGGACGAGACGCGGGCCCTCAACGAGGAGCTCGCTTCGACCAACGAGGAGCTCGCGTCGGTCAACCAGGAGTTGACGGTCACCAACGAGGAGCTGCAGGCGGCCACCACCGCCAAGAGCGAGTTCCTCGCGAACATGAGCCACGAGCTCCGGACGCCGTTGAACTCCATCATCGGATTCGCCGGTGTCATGCTGCAGGGCCTGACCGGTGAGCTGACAGACGAGCAGCGCGGCCAGCTCACCATGATCCGCCGCTCGGGTGAGCGCCTGCTGGCGCTGATCAGCGACATCCTGGACCTGTCACGGATCGAGTCGGGCCGGGCCGCGGTCAAGCCGTCAGGCTTCAGCCTGGACGACCTCGTGGCTTCGGCCGTCGGCATCGTGCAGCCCATGGCCGACGAGCACCGGATCGAGCTTCGCGTCATCGCTCAGCGGGACGGCGTGCTCCTGCGAACCGACGAGCAGAAGGTCCACCAGGTGCTCGTGAACCTGCTCGCCAACGCGGTGAAGTTCACCGACCACGGGTCGGTATCTCTGGAGGTCTCCACGCCGAGCGAATCCACCGTGGTCTTCAAGGTCAAGGACACCGGCGTCGGCATCGCTCCCGAGGACCTCGCGGAGATCTTCGACGAGTTCGTGCAGCTGCCGCGTGACGGCGCAAAGCCCGAGGGCACGGGGCTGGGTCTTGCGATCTCCCGGCGCCTCGCGATGATCCTGGGCGGTACGCTCACAGCATCCAGCGTGGTGGGAGAGGGCTCGACCTTCGCGCTCGTGCTGCCGCGCGACTACCGGGATCCCGGGGACGCGGGGACGGGGCGCGCGTCAGGCCAGGGCTAGCCGATCCCGAGCAGCGACATCCCGACGAGCACCACCGTCAGTCCGATGACCACCACGATGGTCACCCACGCGACGAGGTTGAAGAACCGCCCGTTGACGTGCTCGCCCATGACCCGCCGGTCGTTGATGATGCGCATCATGAAGATGAGCAGGAACGGCAGCATCATGCCGTTCACGACCTGCGAGACGAGCATGATGGTGATGAGGCTGACCTTCGGCAGCATGATGACCGCCGCCGCCAGGAAGCTCACCAAGGGGTAAAGGCCGTTGAACGCCGGCCGCTCGGACCCCCAACGCTCGAAGCCCGACCCC
>CAZHMA010000039.1:0-2219 GCA_964533555.1 uncultured Eubacteriales bacterium | reverse complement strand
CGAAGGCCTCGCAGATGGCGTAGCTCGCGGTCAGCGGAAGCACCGCGGCCGAGAGCACCGAGGCGGACAGCAGTCCCAGCGCGAAGAGCGCGGTGGCGTAGTTGCCGGCGAGCGGGGCCAGGGCCTGCGCCGCTTCCTTGGCGCTCTCGACGGCGATCCCCCGAGGGAAGAGCACCGTGCCGGTCGTGATGATGATGAAGCACGCGATGACGTTGGCGGAGATCGCGCCGGCTATGACGTCCCACTTGGCGAGCGCCCACTCGCGGATCGTGGTGCCCTTCTCCACGATGTTGCTCTGGACGAGGAACTGCATCCACGGCGCGATGGTCGTGCCGGTCAGGCCGATGGCCAGTGCGATGAAGGCCTGTGTCGGCACGACGGTCGGCACGACGAACGACCGGGCGACCTGCGCCCAGGGCGGCTGGGCCATGAACGCCGCGATGATGTAGGACACGAACACCGCGGAGAGCGCCAGCAGGACCTTCTCCACGTTGCGGTAGCTGCCGCGGACGACGAGCAGCCAGACGACGACCGCCGCGACCGGCACGGAGACGTACTTCGACACGCCGAACAGCTCCAGGGCGGCGGCTATGCCGGCGAACTCGGCGACGGTCGTGGCCGCGTTGCTTGCCAGCAGCATGATCATGGCCAGCAGGGTCGGGCGCACGCCGAACTTCTCCCGGATGAGCGCCGAGAACCCCTTGCCCGTGACAGCGCCCATACGGCCGGCCATCTCCTGCACGATGATGTAGCTGGGCGTCATCGCCAGCATCATCCAGAGCATCGCGTAGCCGTAGCGCGCGCCGGCGACCGAGTAGGTCGAGATGCCGCCCGAGTCGTTGCCCGCCGAGGACGCGATGATCCCCGGGCCGAGGATGGCGAGGAACAGCATCGCGCGCTGCAGGCGCGGGTGCTTTGCCATGGGGATGTCGTTCGCGCGGGCGGTCACGTCGGCCGGGGCCTATCCGTAGATCCGGGTGGCGAGCATCTGCGTCAGCGCGAACGCGACCAGGAACGCCACCTCGCCGACAGCCATGAGCGCCACAGAGACGACGACCTGGGAGACGCGCTTCCCGCCGTCCGAGCGCCGCTGGGCAAGCCAGGCCACGCACGTCCCGGTGAGCGTCACGATGATCGTGGCGGCGGCGAAGGGCAGTGCGAGAAGCCCGGCCGCCGCATAGGTGGTGGAGTCGAACGCCTCGGGCGGGGCTGAGAGCAGCTGCACGCCGAACCACAGCAGTCCCACGGCCAGGCCGACGGCGACTCCCATGAGCCCGTCGCCGAGCAGCCGGCGCCAGAACGGGACCAGCAGGTCCGCTACCTCTGAGCCGATCACGCGCGCCATGACGTGCGCCGCGACGTCCTCCGCGATGCGCAGGACGATCGGCGACAGGATGACGACGCCGGTGATGGCCGTGAGGCTTCCCTGCGTGTCGGCGCGGGCGATCGCGGCCGCACCGAGGAACACCACGGCCCACACGGCGAGCCAGCCGTCTCGCGAGATCCAGCGCCAGACGCCCGCGATCTTCTCGCCGCGGGAACGGCCGGTCGCGAGCGCGACGTCCTCCTCGGCCTCCTGCTCCATGACGTCGAGCGCGTCGTCGACGGTCACCATGCCCAGCAGGCGTCCCGCCTCGTCCACGACCGGCATCGCGAGCAGGTCGTACTTGCTCATCAGCTCCGCGACCTGCTCCTGGTCGTCGTCAGGGCCGACTGTGAACACGTCCTTCTCAAGGATGTCCGCGACCTTGGTCTCCGGGGGCGAGACGATGAGGTCACGCAGGGACACTACGCCTTCCAGCACGCGGCGGGAGCCGACCACGTACACGTAGTAGATGTTCTCGTTCTCGGCGGCGCCGGTCCGCAGGTGCTCGATGACCGCCTCGATGGTCATGTCCTCGGTCACCGTCGTGACCTCGGGCGTCATGATGCCGCCCGCGGTCTTCTCCTTGTAGCCCAGGAGCTTGCGGACCTGGCGGGCCTCCTTGACGCCCATGAGGCGAAGGACCGCCTCGGCCTTGTCGTAGGGAAGGTCGCCGACGATGTCGGCCGCGTCATCGGGGTCCATGATCTCGAGGATGTCGGCACCGCGGTCGCTGCCGAGGTCGTCGAGCACCTCGGCCTGCAGCCCGTCCTCGAGTTCCGAGAGGGTTTCGGCGGGCTGGTCGTTGGCCAGGTTCTCGAAGACGCGGGCGGCGCGCGCGGGGGTGGGCGCCGCG
>CAZHMA010000038.1:0-12210 GCA_964533555.1 uncultured Eubacteriales bacterium | reverse complement strand
CACGACCGTGCGGCCACGCAGGGTCGGCAGCTTCTTGATGCGCCGCTCGTTGATCTCGGCAAAGGACTCCGCGGTGTCGAGGATCGCCGTGATGTCGTCGAGCGTCAGGTCGTCCATCGTGATGATGTGCTTCGAAGAGAGGGTCACCTACTCGTCCTCCCCCGTCTGCTCGAGGATCTCGACCGCGTCGCGGCCGTCGGTCTCGGCCAGATGCACCTTGACGCGCTCGCGGCGCGACGTCGGCACGTTCTTGCCCACGTAGTCGGCCCGTATCGGCAGCTCGCGGTGGCCCCGGTCCACGAGCACCGCGAGCTGGATGCACTCGGGCCGCCCGTAGTCCATGATCGCGTCCATCGCGGCGCGGATCGTCCTTCCGGTGAAGAGAACGTCGTCCACGAGCACCACGGTCCGGCCTGTGGGATCGAACGGGATGTCCGTCCGGTGGACCTCAGGGTGCAGGCTCGAGCCCACGTCGTCCCGGTAGAACGATATGTCGAGCGTGCCGACGGGCACCTCCGCGCCTTCGATCGTCGCGATCTGCCCGGCGAGCCGCTGGGCGAGCACCGATCCGCGGGTGACGATCCCCACAAGTGAGACCCCGCCCGCGCCCTTGTTCGCCTCGAGCACCTCGTGAGCGATGCGGGTCACCGCGCGCTCGACGGCCGTCGCGTCCATGACCTCGGCCTTCGTGCGGAACTCCACGCTCCCACCTCCGCCTCGTGTCCGTGTGGACTGAAAAACGCCTTCACCGCTCGTGGCGGCAAGAAGGCGTCAAGTTTGGAGGTATGCTCCCGCGGCGTATCGGTCGATGGGTCTCGCCGCGTTCTTTTCGCGCCCTTGCCGGCCTCGCGGGACCGGATTAAAGGTCGCGTTGCACGTTACCAGTCGGACCCGCGGCGGGCAATACTCCCGCGAGCCGGAAACACACCGGGAGGCGACCATCCGGTGTCTCGTCCGGAACGGTCGCCTCCCGGTGTGAACGGAGGTCGTGCTCTGTCTCCTGGTCGCCCGGGACGGCTCCGGGCATGCGCTCCCTGAGACCGTCCCCAGCCGGCACCGCTCCCGGTGCCGCAGGGCCATCGTGGCGCCTCGGGGTGTGTGGCGCATGTCCGGTGCGTGGAGAACGCGTGGAGGAGCCCGGCCCGGGTTCCGGCAGCGACATCCGCCGCACGAACGGCTAGACCGCCTGACGCTCCCGGCGCTCCACGAGAGGAACGCGCACCGTGGCGGTCGTGCCCGGGCCGCCGAAGTTCGGCGCGAGTGTCACCGTGCCGCCGTGCTGGTCGACGATCTCGCGGACCACCGACAGCCCGACGCCGAAACCGCTGCGGGTCCGTGCGCGCGCTTCCGGGGAGCGCCAGAAGCGGCTGAACGCGTGCTCGACGTCCTTCTCCGAGATGCCGATGCCCGTGTCCGACACGGTCACGACGCCCTCATCGGCGGAGACCGACAGCGAGACCGTGACGGTGCCCCCGGCGGGCGTGTAGTGCGCCGCGTTCGCAAGCAGGTTCCCGAACGCCTGGGTCAGACGGTCCGGATCGCCCATGACGAGCGCGCCGTCGACCGTCCTGACGACGAACTTCAGGTCCAGCGATTCCAGCAGCGCCCGGTGCGTCTCAACGGACCGCATGAGCGGCTCGGCAAGATCGATCGGAGCAGAGCGCAGAGGCGCCGTCCTGTTCTCGAGACGGGATAGGTCGAGGATGCTGTCCGCGAGGCGCGCGAGGCGCACGGTCTCGTCACGCACCACGCCGAGGTGCTCCGGGTCTGCAGGCAGGACGCCGTCTTGCATGGCCTCCACGGTCGCCTGGATGGCTTGCAGAGGGGTGCGAAGCTCGTGGGCGACGTCGGCGGTGAGCCGGCGCTCGAACTCGCGCTCGGCCTCGATGGCGTCGGCCATCTCGTCGAGCGTGCGGCCGAGGACGCCGACGGGGTCGTCGCCCCGCATCCCCGTGCGCGCCTCGAGCTTGCCCGCGCGCAGCGCGGCGGCCGATCGCGTGACGCGCTCGATGGGCCGGCTGAACATGCGCGAGTACGCGATCCCGCCGGCGGTCGAGCGCACCACGGCCAGAAGGGCCGCGACGAGCAGTCCGGTGGACGACGCGCTGCGGAAGCGCACGTCCTGGTCGGTCAGGAAGCTGCCCGGCGATGCGGACGCCACGCGGATGGCCCCGACGGGCTCCTCGTCGACGTAGACCGGCACGCGCACCACCGGGTCCCTCAACGGTGACGACGCGCTCTGACCGGCCGTCGTCCCCTGCATCCCCAGGATGTTGGGCATTCCCGGCATGCTGGTGTTGAAGCCCAGGTCCGCGCTGTCCACCAGGACGACCCCGTCGGCGTTGATCACCTGGACACGCAATCCCCTGCGCGCACCGACGACCGCGAGTTCCGCGAGCGACTGGTCGCTCCACCCGTGGTCCAGCGCATAGGCGCGCGCGGTGAGCTCGGCCAGCGCCTGAGCGTCACTCTGGACGCGCTCCTGCACGTAGGCATCGAAGACCTGCTGCCATGTGATGGTGAGTATCGCGCCCGCGAGCAGCGCCGTGAACGCGGCGACTATGGCGAAGGCGAGGCCCAGCTGGACCCCGAGACCGGGCCGCCTCACCCGGCGCTGTCCTTCGCCTGTCCGCGGTCCGCGGGCTCGAAACGGTAGCCGACTCCCGTCACCGTGTGGATGAACCTGGGCTCGCGCGGGTCGTCGTCCAGCTTCGAGCGAAGGTTCTTCACATGGCTGTCGATGGCGCGCTCGTACCCCTCGAAGTCGTAGCCGAGGACCTTCTCGACCAGCTCCATGCGCGGGTACACGCGGCCCGGGTAGCGCGCCAAGGTAACGAGCAGCTTGTATTCGCTCGCGGTCAGCTCTATCTCGCTCCCGTCCAAGTGCACCCGGTGCGAGGGCAGGTCGATGACCAGCCCGTCGTGCTCGATGCGGTCCCGCTGCGGATCGGACTCCGCATGCGCGCGCCGCAGCAGCGCGCGGACGCGCGCCACGAGTTCGCGGGGACTGAACGGCTTCACGAGGTAGTCGTCCGCGCCCATCTCGAAGCCGCGGACCCGCTCCTCCTCGGCGCCTTTCGCCGTGAGCATGATGATCGGCACGTCCGACGTGTCACGGATCCGGCGACAGACCTCCTCGCCGGGGACCTTCGGCAGGTTCAGGTCCAAGACCACCAGGTCGAACGGCTTGCGCGCCGCCGCGACCAGGGCCTCCTCGCCGTCCGTGACGGCGGTGACCCAGAAGCCCTCGCGTTCGAGATACGCCGCGACGGCATCACGTATCGGACGCTCGTCCTCCACCAGGAGGACGCGCTGGGTGGTCTCCATCAAGTCAGGCTCCTACGTGGTGGCCGGCAGCAGGATCGTGAAGGTCGAGCCCTCGCCCGGCGTGCTGGCGACCTCGATGCGGCCGCGGTGGGCCTCCACGGTCTGCCGCGCGAGGTGAAGGCCGACACCCACGCCGCCGAACGAGCGCGTGTCGGACATGTCCGCCTGCGTGAACCGGTCGAACACGTGCTCCAGATCCGTCGGCTCGATGCCGATCCCTGAGTCTCGCACGGCGATCCTGACGTTCGTCCCCGCACCGGCGACGCTGACCGTGACGTCTCCGCCGTCCGGCGAGTACTTCACGGCGTTGCCCACGAGGTGGACGAGCACCGCCGCCATGCGCTCGCGGTCGATGGTGACGGGCGGGAGGCCCCCCTCGGCCTCGAGCACCAGGTTGTGCGGGGGACCGACCTCGGCCTTCTCGAGTGCGACCCGGACGAACTGCGCGGCATCGACGCGCTCGAGATCGAGGCGCAGCGGTCCCGACTGGATCTGGGAGACCGACAACAGGTCGTCGATGAGCCGGCGCATGCGGTCCCCGCGGTCGCGGATCTTGCCGAGCAGCTGGTGGAACAGCTCGGGCTTGTCGCGCAGGTCGATCTGCTCGAGCAGGTCGCTGTAGCCGATGATCGAGGTCAGCGGCGTCCTGAGCTCGTGCGACACCATCGAGACGAAGTCGGACTTCACCATCTCGATGTGCCGCTGCTCGGTGACGTCCTGGAAGATCGAGAGCATGCCCGCGACCGCCCCGGTGGCGTCGTGCAGAGCGGCGACATTGGCGCGCACGTCGATCATGCTGCCGTCCTTGCGTCGGCGGCTGACCTCAGCTTCAAGCGTCCCCGCGTCCCCCCGCAGGACCGCGCCGTACGTCTCCATGAATCCGGGTAGCTCCTCGTCGGCGAGCGGCGGATAGCGCCGGCCGAGGGCTTCGTCGGCGGACCAGCCGAGCAGCCGCTCGGCCGCGGGATTCCAGATGGTGACGGTCAGATCGGCGGTCAGCGCCACCATGGCGAGCGGCGAGGCGTGGATGACGGTCTCGAGCGTGGCGTTGGCTGCGCGAAGGTCCTCCTCGGCGCGCTCACGGACGGCGATATCACTCGTCAGCTTCTCGATCAGGATCTTCTTGACTTCGACCTCGTCGGAGAGCACCTCGAGGGTGCGGCGGAGGTCCTCGTTGGCCTTGCTGGCCTCGACCACCTTCTGCTCGAGCTTGCTCACCAAGCGCTCGCTGTACTCGCGCAGCACCTCGGTCTCCTCGCGCTGCTCCGCGATGCGCGCCTCCCCCGACGCCTCCCCGCCCCTCGCAAGGACCGTGTCGACGATGGCCATCAGGGCATCCGGCTCCTGCGGCTTCACGTAGAACCCGTCGGCGCCCAGGCTCTCGGCGAACCTGCGGTCCGCGGGCTCGGTGTACGACGCGGTGTAGAAGATGAGCGGGATCGAGGACAGCCGCTCGTCGGCCTTCCATTCGCGGCAGAGCGTGTACCCGTCCATCACCGGCATCAGGATGTCGGTGATGACCATGTCGACGGGCGTCGCGCGCGCCGCCTCCAGGGCCTCGCGTCCGTCACGCGCCTCGACGACCTCGTTGGCGTGAGCACGCAGCAGCGAAGCGATGAGATACCTGCTCGAGTCGTCATCGTCGACGACAAGTATCGTCATGGTGGCCGCCTTCTCGGGTGTCGGGGCCGATGCGTGACAGGAGTACCTGACTGCGAGCGTCGCTACTTGCCGCCGAGGTACTCCTCCATCTCGGCGACGAACGTCTCGGGGTCGATCGGCTTGCTGATGTAGCCGTCACAGCCGCTCTCGAGGATCTTCTCGCGATCGCCCTTCATCGAATATGCCGTCAGCGCCACGATGGGGATGCCTTTCGCGTCCGGGCGCGCCTTGATGCGCCGCGTCGCCTCGTAGCCGTTCATCTTGGGCAGCAGCATATCCATCAGGATGAGATCGGGCAGCACCTTCTCGACCTCAGCCAGAGCCTGCTCCCCGTCGGCCGCGGTGATGACCTCGTAACCGCTCTTCTCGAGGATGAACCCGATCAGGTACGAGTTCTGCGCGTCATCCTCAACCACGAGCACGCGCTTGCTCACGGTTCCTCCTCTCGTGGGCGCCCGCCGATTCTAGGCGCCGCTTCGATTATGCCCGACCTTGCCTTCCACGGCACCACGTACCGCAGCGACGAACGGTTCCTCCGCGAGCGGCTTCACCAGGCACAGGTCGGCGTGACGAGGCTCTCCGTACGAGGACGGCTCGGACGCCGAGACGCAGATGACCGGCACGTCGCTCGTCTGCGGGTCCGATCTGAGCCGCTGCAGGGTCTCCTGACCGCTCATCCCCGCGAGAACGATGTCGAGGACGACCACGTCAGGGGCCTGCTCGACGATCATGGCGAGCGCCTCGGCTCCGTCGGTCGACTCGGCCACGCGCATCCCCGCTCGGCCGAGCCACCGCGACAGCAGGGCCAGGCTCGCCGGGTCGTCGTCCACCAGCAGCACGAGCGGCGCCGCGTCAGGGGGCGCTTCCGCATTCGTGACGACGGCCGGCTGGGACCGCACCGGAAGGACGACCTCGAAGGTGGACCCCACGCCCACTTCGCTGCGGACCAGGAGCTCCCCGCCCATCATCCGGACCAGCTGCTTCGTGATCGTGAGCCCGAGCCCGCTGCCCACCGACTTGTCGCCCTCGGGCTTGGCCGCCTGGTAGAACTCCTCGAAGATGTGCTCGAGTTCGGCGCGCGGGATGCCGGTGCCGGTGTCGGTCACGGCGATCTTGAGGCGACGTCCTCCGGGCAGCGGTGCGACCGCGACGCCCACGGACCCGGTCCGGGTGAACTTCACCGCGTTGGAGACGAGGTTCGTCAGCACCTGCTGGACCTTGGCGCGGTCGGCGAAGATCCCGAGCGGCTCCGGAGGCAGGGCCAGGTCGAGCGTCAGCCCCTTGCCCTCGATCTGCGGCGCCAGGCCGGCGACCACGCCGTCGACGACCTCGACCACGTCGAACTCCTCCGGCTCGATCCGCACGCGGCCCGCCTCTATGCGTGACAGGTCGAGTACGTCGTTCACCAGCGAGAGCAGGTGCTTTCCCGAGCGGAACACCATCTCGAGCTGCTTGCGCTGCTCGCCGCTGACCTCGCCGGCGATCCCCTGCAGCAGGATCCCCGTGAACCCGATGATCCAGTTCAGCGGCGTGCGCAGCTCGTGGCTCATGTTGGCGAGGAACTGGCTCTTGGCCGTGTCGGCCTGGGCAAGGCGGGCGTTGGCGAGGCTGAGCTCGGCGGTCCGCTCCTCCACGCGCTGCTCGAGCTCTCCCCGGTAGCGCTCGAGGCGATCGAACGCGCCGCGGCGCTCCTCATCGCGGCGCTGGAACTCGAGACCGAACGACATCGACGCGGCGATCCGCTCGAGAAGGGCGACCGTGGTCGGATCGAAGTAGCCCGGTGTCGCGGCGAACACGCAGAAGGCCCCGATGACCTCCCCGTCCATGCGCAGCGGGAGTGAGGCGGAGCCGGCATAGCCCCTCAGGCGGGCGCGCTCGCGCCAGGGAGCCATCACCTCGTCGTTCGCGATGTCGTTGCAGACGACGGTCCTGCCCTCTCGGACCGACAACCCCGTGGGGCCGCGACCGTTCGGCACGTCGAGGATCGACAGGTGCAGGTCGTCGAGGTAGCCGGCCACGTGGCCCGCTGTCGCCACCGGCACCAGTTCCATCGACCGGCGCTCCACTGTTCCGACCCAGGCCATGCGAAGCCCGGCGACCTCCACGGCGATGCGGCAGGCCTCCTGGAGGATGTCGTGACCTTCGGCGAGCGCGATCGTGGCCTGGCTCGTCTCGGCGAGCACCTGGTACAGGCGGCTCACCGAGTAGACCCGTTCGGTCGCCCTGTGCTCGGCGGTGACGTCGGTGAGCGAAACGAGCACACCGGAGATGTCGTCTCCCAGGATGGGGGCAGCGTTCACGATCACGACGACCCGCGTGCCGTCACTCGCGGGCAGGGACACCGTCTCTCCGCGGACGACGACCCCTTCGGCGATGGCCCGCTCGATGGGGTTGCCGTCGGCGGGCAGGGGCAGGCCCCCCGCGCTGCGCACATCCCCCAGGTCGGCGGCCGCGATCCTTCCCGGCCCGCTCGTCCAGCCGAGGAGTGATTCCGCCGCCGCGTTCATGTAGGTGACACCGCCGGCGGCGTCGAGCAGCAGGATGGCGTCGGGCACGGTCTCGACGATGCGGCGGAAGCGCTGCTCGGCCTCGGCGGCGGCGGCCTCCTGCGTGGCCACCTCCCGCCGGTCCCGCTCAAGCACGAGGAACAGCAGCACCGTGGTCACGGCCACGAAGCCCCAGCCCTTGATCGTGCTGAGCAGCGTCACCAACCGCGGGTCGGTGACGAGGAGCGAGACCATCTGGTCCGTGACGACTATCCAGAGCAGGGCGAAGACCAGATAGGCTCCGGCGACGCGGACCGATTGCGGCAACCTGCGCATGACCACCCCGGCGAATCGTGGACCGGCATCTCGCGGCCGCCCGTGTGCGCGCGACCGCCTCCGCTCAAGAGCATTATGCGCATCCCGCGCCCGCCGTCGAACCGCGCACCGACCAGCGGTGGCGCTACGGCATCACGTGCGGCACGACCTCGTCGCCGGCGGCGGTGCGGCCGTCGCTCCTGTCCGACAGCGAGCTGAGCGCGGACGCCAGGTCCGGCGGCAGGGGGTCGGTGATGGCCACGGGCGCTCCGGTCACCGGGTGGTCGAAGGCCAGGCTGTAGCTGTGCAGGAACTGCCTCGTCAGCCCGAGGTCGTCCTTCAGGCGGCGCCTGCCGTACAGCGGGTCGCCCACCACGGGGTGCTGGATGTAGGCAAGGTGCACGCGGATCTGGTGCGTGCGCCCGGTCTGCAGCTTGCACTCGATGAGCGTGTAGCCGTCGTCGGTGGCTCCGGCCTCGAAGCGCTCCAGGACCCGGAACGACGTGACCGCGTGACGAGCGCCCGCGGAGTCGGTCACCCACATCTTCTGGCGGTCCTTCTGATGACGGCCGATGGGCGCGTCGATCAGGCCCGTATCCGGCACGATGCGTCCGTGCACGAGCGTCACGTACCTGCGATCGATCAGGCGCTGCTGGATGCCCGAGGACAGCGCGCGCTGCGCGTCGTCGTTCTTGGCGACCATCATCAGGCCCGACGTGTCCTTGTCGAGACGGTGGACGATGCCGGGCCGCTCGTCGCCGGCCAGGGTTCCCAGGTCGTCGCTGTGCGCCAGCAGGGCGTGCACGAGCGTCCCGCTCCAGTGTCCGTGCGCGGGGTGGACGACCATCCCCGCGGCCTTCGAGAGGACGATCATGTCGTCGTCCTCGAACCGGATGTCGAGCGCCACGTCCTCGGGGATCAGGTCGGATTCCTGCATGGGCGGGAACTCGACGACGATCCGGTCGCCGGAGCGCACCTTGTACCGCTTGTTGACGGTCAGGCCGTTCACGCGCACGCAGTTGCGCTCGATGAGCTTCTGGGCGAGGGCGCGGCTGGCCACGAGGTCGACCTCCGCAAGCAGGACGTCGATACGGGATCCCACGTCGTCACCGCGCACCTGGTGCGACAGCAGTCCCTTGTCACTCATGGCGCACGCCCTCCGCCGGGCCGCGTCTGAGCATCCACGCGATACTCGCGGCGCCCGCCAGCACGGTCGGGATCGACAGCCACTGCGCCTGCGTCAGGCCCAGCGCGAGCGGCGGGTTGGTGCGCAGCATCTCCACCAGGAAGCGTGACACTCCGTACAGCACGAGGAAGGCCCACCACAGCAGGCCGGGCCGCAGCCGGTGCCGCACGGCGAAGTGCAGCAGGGCGGCGAATATGAGCAGGTTCGCTGCCGAGTCGATCAACTGCGTGGGAACCACGGGGCCGGCGCCTCCGGGAAACGTCAGTCCGAAGAACGCGGAAGTGGGGCGGCCCGCGCAGCAGCCGTTCAGGAAGCAGCCCAGCCGGCCGATGCCGGACCCCAGGGGAACGGTCAGGGCGGCGCCATCGGCGATGACCGGGGCGGGCAGTCTCCGTATCAGCACATATGCCAGGACCGCGAGCGCGCCACCGATCAGGCCGCCGTAGAAGACCATCCCGCCTCGCTGCAGCTGGAAGATCCACAGCGTGTTCGCCGCAAAGGCGTCCCAGTTCGTCGCGACATACAGCGCCCGCGCGCCGACGATCCCGCCCGCGGCGGCCGCGAGCACCGAGTCGAGCGCGACCTCGGCGTCCACGCCCCGCGTCGGCAGGTACCACCGTGCGACGAGCCAGCACGCCACGAACGCGATGCCCAGCATCACGCCGTATGAGTAGACGGCGACCGGACCGAGCGTGAACAGCACCGGATGCATCCCGGACTCACTCCCCGCCCGCGACGGTGTGGGCAGCGGCCTCGGCGGACCCGTCGGCCGGTGCGGCATCGGGCTCAGGCGTCCGGGCGCCCTCGCCGACCGCCGCAGAGTGTTCCGCCGGGCCGAAGAGCACCCACCACACGAGCATGGTGACGCCGACGACGATCGCGCTGTCCGCGACGTTGAACACGGGGAAGTCGAACGGGACCTGGATGAAGTCAGTCACGAGGCCCGACACGGCCCGGTCGATGAGGTTGCCCAGTGCGCCGGCCGACACCAGTGACAGCGCGACGACGAGCAGCGCGCGGCGCGGGCGGACCCGGAACCAGTAGACGGCGACGCCGGCCAGCACGAGCGCCGTGATGGTCATGAACACGGGGGCGTGGCCCGGCAGCATGCCGAAGGACGCCCCGGCATTGCGGACGTAGGTCAGTCGAAGCAGGCGGCCGACGACAGGCACGCTCGTGCCCGGCGGAGCCATGTAGGTCCTCACGAGCTGCTTGGTCAGCTGATCGAGCACCAGCGCGACCGAGAAGACTCCCGCGAAGACTGTCGCGGGCCGGCGCAGCACTAGCGCGACTCTTCCCATTCCTTGCAGGTGATGCACAGGCCCGCCGCCGGCATGGCGCGCAAGCGCTCCACGGCGATCTCCTTGCCGCAGCGCACGCACTTGCCGTACTCCCCGGCCTCGACGCGCTTCAGGGCACCGCGGACTTCGCCGCACAGCTCGCGGGCGTTGCCCTCGAGCGACATCTCGAGTTCCTTGCCGAAGGTCGCGGTGCCCTGGTCGGCCATGTGGTCGCGGTAGTTGTTCTCCCCGCTCTGGTCGGACAGGCTCGTGGTGCTGTCGCGCTCGAGATCCGCGATCTCGTGCTCAAGTTCGGCGAGCTGGGCTTCGAGTGCGGCCTTCAACTCGGCAAGCGTCGTAGCGTCCATGATAAGAAGACCTCCACGCATTCGTGGGTGATGAACCAGGGCGACAATGGCGAACGACCCCCGTCGGTGCGGGGGTCGCGCCTGTTCCAGTATACATCCGCGCGGGCGCGGGCGACATCCGGGGCCGGGCGCTGGTGTCCCGAAGGGCTCCCGGGGCCCAGGAGCGTCTAGGCCCCGACCACCGTCGCGCAGCGACCGCACAGCTCGGGGTGCGCCGGGTCCAGACCGACGTCCGACCGCAGGTTCCAGCACCGCGGGCACTTCGATCCGTCCGCGGGTTCCACGGTGACCGCTGCGGCGACCTGCGGCTCCGAGTCACCCGAGCGCAGTTCAACGTCCGAGACGATGAACATGTCGGCAAGCTCGCGCGATCCGCGGGCGGCGAGCACCTCGACCGTCGCAGCAGGGGCGGTCACGACGACCTTCGCCTCCTGGCTCTTGCCGATCACCCCGGCGTTGCGCGCCTCCTCCAGAGCCTTGGTTACGACGTCCCGGACCTCGAGCACGATCGCGTAGTCCGCGCGAAGCCGGGCCGCGTCCCCGGCCGGCACCTCGACCGTCGGCCAGGCCGCCAGCTGGACGGACTCGGCGTCGCCGCGCACCGAGGCGGGCATGAGCTGCCAGATCTCCTCGGCGGTGAACGTCAGCACGGGCGCGACCAGGCGGACCATGGCCGCGAGCATCGCCGAAAGGACGGTCTGGGCGCTGCGCCGTCCGGGACCGGCTGCGGCGTCCGCATAGAGGCGGTCCTTGAGCACGTCCAGGTAGAACGAGGAGAGGTCCGTGACGCAGTAGTCGTAGATGTGCCGGTAGACCATGTGGAACCGCCACTCGTCGTAGGCCTTGGTGACCTTCTCGACAAGATCGGCCAGCGTGACCATCGCATAGCGGTCCAGCTCCGGCATGTCTGCAAAGTCCACCGCGTCGGCCGGCGTGAAGTCGTACAGGTTCGAGAGCAGGAACCGGAACGTGTTGCGTATGCGCCGGTACGCCTCGGACGTCCGGTCGAGGATCTCGTCCGAGACCGAGATGTCCTGACCGTAGTCGGCCGAGCACGCCCACAGCCTGATGATGTCCGCGCCGGACTTGGCCACGACGTCGATCGGGGAGATGACGTTGCCGAGCGACTTGGACATCTTGCGCCCGTCGCCGTCCACGATGAAGCCGTGGGTGAGGACCGCCTTGAACGGGGCGGCGTCGTACGCTCCCACGCTGGTGAGAAGCCCCGACTGGAACCAGCCGCGATGCTGGTCGGAGCCCTCCAGGTACAGCTCGGCAGGGCGCCGCAGCTCGGGGCGCGCGTCCAGGACGCTCGTGTGCGACACGCCGGACTCGAACCATACGTCGAGGATGTCGTCCTCGGGCTTGAGCTCGGTGCCGCCGCAGCGCGGACAAGCGACGTCGGCCGGCAGGTACTCGGACGGCGTGCGGATGAACCACGCGTCGGCGCCCTCGCGCTCGAACAGGTCGATCACCGCGTCGAAGGTCGTGTCGTTCGCCACGGTCTCCCCGCACTTCACGCCGCTGAACACGGGGATCGGCACACCCCCGGCGCGCTGCGGGGAGATGCACCACGCGGGCCGGTC
>CAZHMA010000037.1:0-12738 GCA_964533555.1 uncultured Eubacteriales bacterium | reverse complement strand
CGCCGGCGGTGGACGGGGTGGGCGGTCTCGGGGTCCCGCACGGGTTCTCGGCGGTGGGCGCGCCCTCCGACCGTTTCGGGCAGGTGCCGGAGGCCGGGGGCAAGGCCCTGCTCGCCGGGGCTCGGGTATAATCGCGGCGGTCAGCCCGCAGGCCGCGCGTGCGGGCGCACCACGGCCCGCGCGGGGAGCGAGCGAAGAGGCATCGGAGCCGAGATGTTCCAGGGCAAGACCGTCGGCGTCGTCGTGCCGTGCCACAACGAGGAGACGCAGATCGGCACGGTCATCGAGACCATGCCCGACTACGTCGATCGCATCATCATCGTCGACGACGTGTCGTCGGACCGCACCGTCGAGGTCGTCGAGGGCTACATCGCGCGCTACCCCGGCAGGATCCGCCTGATCAGGCATCCGAAGAACGGCGGCGTGGGCGCCGCGATCGTCACCGGCTACAAGGCGGCCGTCGAAGAGAAGATCGACATGACGGTGGTCATGGCCGGCGACGCGCAGATGGACCCGGACGACCTGCCGGCCCTGCTCGAGCCCGTCGCCTCCGGCGAGGTCGACTACTCCAAGGGCAACCGCCTGTTCACCGGAGACGCCTGGAACGCCATCCCCAAGGTCCGCTATCTGGGCAACTCGGCGCTGTCGCTCATGACGAAGGTCGCCTCGGGCTACTGGCACGTCGCGGACTCGCAGACGGGCTACTGCGTGGCCAACCTCAAGGCGCTCAAGACCATCGACCTCGACGCGCTGTATCCGCGCTACGGCTTCCCCAACGACATGCTCGTCCAGCTCAACATCTACGACTTCGTCGTGCGCGACGTGCCGATCCAGCCGGTCTACGGGGTGGGCGAGAAGAGCGGCATCAAGCTCTACAAGGTCATCCCGACGCTGTCATGGCTGCTGCTGCGCCGCTTCTGGTATCGCATGTTCCAGAAGTACGTCATCCGCGACACGCACCCGCTCGTGCTGTTCTACATCTTCGGTCTGCTGTTCGGGCTGGCCGGGTTCGTCCTCGGCGTGGTCGAGGTCGTTGCCAAGATGCAGGGCTTCGCGATCGCGGTGCCGACGGTCGTGCTGGCGACGCTCCTGCTGATCTCGGGGATGCAGTTCCTCTTCTTCGCGATGTGGTTCGACATGGAGCACAACCGCGACCTGAAGTAGGCCGGGCCGTCGGCGCCTATGCGTCGTCCTTCACGATGAAGTAGGCCGAGCCCCGGCGGACGTCCGCGTCGATCGACGCCGTCCCGTTCGAACGCCATACCGACTCCCGTACGTTGGGCAGCGACGCCATCTGCAGCCTGCGGCGCTCGTCCAGGTCGGCGGTCGTGCCGATCTGCCTGGCCGGGCACCCGCCGACGACCGTCCCCGCCGCGACGTCGTGCGTCACCACCGCGCCGGCGGCGACCACCGCGTCGTCTCCGACCGTGACGCCGGGAAGCACGACGGCGTTCGCGCCGATGAAGGCGCGCCGGCCGATGTGCACGGGTGCCACGTACGTCGCCTTGAGCCTGCGGTTCGACGACGCGTCGTGGCACAGGATGCTGCAGCCCTGCACGAGTGTCGCCTCGTCGTCGATCGTCAGGCTGGGCCCGTGAAGCTGGTCGAGCATGACGCCCGAGCCGATGAACACGCCGCGTCCCAGCGTCGCGCCGGGCGGGACCGGGCTCACGCCGAACAGTCGCAGCAGCCGCGCCCGCGCGTGCGTCATGCGAGATCCCATGGACCGAGTCTCCACCTCTCCGGTGCGCCGCCGTCACCCGGCGGAGGGTGCCGTACCGTGCTCGCGTGCCGTTCCGACCACGATGCTAGCACTCCGCGGGGCCGGCGATGCGCAGCGATGCGCGTCCGTGGGAGCGGTCCGGGTGCCGCGCGGGGCGGATGACGGCACGGTGACGGCTCCCGCACCCCGAAACGCCCGTGGCAGGTAGACGGTATAATCGGCCGTCAGGCGCGGGCCTCCTTCACCGCGTCCGCAGATGGGGAGACAAGGGCGCATGTACAAGGGCAAGACCGTCGGCGTCGTCGTGCCGTGCCACAACGAGGAGTCGCAGATCGGCACGGTCATCGAGACCATGCCGGACTTCGTCGACCGCATCTTCGTGGTGGACGACGTCTCCTCCGACCGCACCGTCGCGGTCGTCGAGGGCTGCATCCCGCGCTACCCCGGCAAGGTCCGCCTGATCAGGCACGCGAAGAACCGCGGCGTCGGCGCCGCGATCGTCACCGGCTACAAGGCGGCCATCGAGGAGAAGATGGACGCCACGGCCGTGATGGACGGCGACGGGCAGATGGACCCGGACGACCTGACTGTCCTGCTCGACCCGGTCGTGTCCGGCGAGGTCGAGTGCACGAAGGGCAACCGGCTCTTCACGGGCGAGGCGTGGCGGGAGATCCCGCGGCTGCGCTACTTCGGCAACTCCATGCTCTCGCTCATGACGAAGGTCGCCTCGGGGTACTGGCACGTGGCCGACTCGCAGACCAACTACCGCGTGCTGAGCCTTGCCGCGCTTGAGACCATCGACCTCGACGTCCTGTATCCGCGCTACGGCTTCCCGAACGACATCCTCGTCCAGCTCAACGTCTACGACTTCACGGTGCGCGACATCCCCATCAAGCCCGTCTACAACATCGGCGAGAAGAGCGGCATCCGGCTCTACAAGGTCATCCCGACATTGTCGTGGCTGCTGCTTCGCCGCTTCTGGTACCGCATGTTCCAGAAGTACGTCATCCGCGACACGCACCCGCTCGTGCTGTTCTACCTGACGGGCCTGCTGTTCACGTTCCTCGGCCTCGTGCTGGGCGTGCTGATGGTGATCGCGCGCATCCAACTGCGTCCGCTTTCCACGCCTTCCACGATCCTCTCGGCGCTCCTGCTGATCTCGGGCATCCAGTTCCTGTTCTTCGCCATGTGGTTCGACATGGAGCACAACAAGGACCTCAAGTGAGCCGAGCCGGCGACACCGCGCAGCCGGGCGTCCTGATCGTCACGACGTCCTTCCCCCGGTACGCCGGCGACTTCATGGGGCATTTCGTCGCCTCGCTCGCGCGCGAGGTCGCGCGCGCGGGCGCGTTCGTGACCGTGCTCGCACCGCACGCCGCGGGCCTCGCTGAGCGCGACGAGTGGGACGGCGTGTCGGTCCGCCGGTTCCGCTACTGGTGGGGCCCGATGGAGCGCGTCGCGTACGGCGACGGCATCCCGTCCAACATCCGAAGCGACTGGCGCGCGGCGCTCGCGCTGCCGGTCTTCGCTGTCCGGCTTCGCCTGCAGGTCGCCCGGTACGCGGCAGCGGCCGACGTCGTCCACGTGCAGTGGGGGCCGACGGCAGCGCTCGCCGGCCCCGCGCTCAAGGGACGGCCCGTCGTGCTCACCCTGCACGGTTCGGACACGACGCTCGCCCGCAAGGGCGGCATCTGGCGCCGGCTGCTCGCCGCCGGCCTGGCGCGCGCGACCCGCGTGATCGCCGTCTCGCAGGAGCAGGTCGGGTTCCTGGCCGACGAGGGCCTGTGGACCGGCCCGGTCGACGTCCTGCCCTCGGGGGTGCCGGCCGAGCTGCTCGAGCGTCCGCGGCCGGCGCGCGCCGACGAAGCGCCGTTCACGTTCCTGTTCGCGGGCAGGCTGATCCCGACGAAGGGCCCGCGCGAGCTTTTGGAGGCGTTCATCGACGTGGCCGCGTCGCGCCCCGGTGTCTTCCTGCGCTACGCGGGCGCCGGGCCCGAGGAGGCGGGTCTGCGCGAGCGGGCCGCCGCCGCCGGTGTGGGCGACCGGGTGAAGTTCCTCGGCGCGCTTCCGCACGAGCGCGCGCTCAAGGAGATGGCCGCCGCGGACGCGTTCGTGCTGGCCTCGCACGGCGAAGGCAGTCCGCTTTCGGTGACCGAGGCGCTCGCGCTCGGCACGCCGGTCGTGGCCACCCGCGTCGGCGCCCTGCCGGACCTGCTCGGCCAGGACGGGCTGCTGACCGACGTGGGCGATGTGCCCGCACTGGCCGCGGCGATGGCGCGCCTCGCCGACGATCCGCGGCTGTGCGAACGCCTTTCGGCCGAAGGACGGGCCCGCGTGCTCGAGCGCTATACGTGGCCCTCCATCGCGAAGGAGACATTGCGGGTGTACCGGGAGGCCATGGGTGGCTGAGCGCACGGCAGAGGCGTCGGTCTCCAAGCCCGTCAGCCCCTGGCGGACGTGGGGCCTGCGCGGGGCGCAGGTCCTGCTCGCTGTCGTCATCGCCTACTTCGTCTACAAGTCGGTCTCGACGCAGCTCGCCACGAGCCGGTTCCTGGAACTCCGGTTCTCGCCGCTGTTCCTGGCCGCGGCCTGGGTGCTCATCGCCTGCTACTACCTGATGTTCGCGGGCGGGCTCATGCTCTGCATCCGTGCGCTGGGCTATCGCCCGCGCTACCGGGACGTGTTCAAGCTGTCCTTCGCGGCCAATCTCGGGAAGTACCTGCCGGGCGGGATCTGGCAGGTGGCGGGCAAGGTCGCCATGGCGAAGCAGGCCGGCATCGACCGGCACGCGGCGCTCGTGGCGACCACGGTCGAGACCGCCGTGTCGGTCACCGGCGGCCTCCTGCTGTTCATCGCGACGACGCTCGCGGGCGCCCCGTTCCCCGAGGGCGTGCCGAAGTGGCCGCTCTGGGCGATCGTCGTCGGGATCCTCGTCGCGCTGCAGCCGGCGATCTTCGCGCGCGTCGTGGCGCTGGGGATGCGCCTGCTCAAGATCGAAGGCGAGCCGCCGCACCTCAAGCTGGGGCAGATCGTGGCGCTCGTGAGCTACTACTCGTGCACCTGGCTGGTTGCCGGCGGCGGATTCTGGCTGTTCACGCGCTCGCTCACGACCGACCCGGGTGCGGGCTGGTTCGCGTACTCCGGCTACTACGCGGCCGGCGCGGTGGGCGGGCTGCTGGTGCTCTTCGTCCCGGCCGGGCTCGGCGTGCGCGAGGGCTTCCTTGTGCTGCTCATGCGAGACGTCGTCGCAGGGGGAGCGGCCACCGCCTGGATCGTCGCGTTCGCCGCGCGCGTGTGGTCGGTCGCGGCCGAGCTGGTCATGTCGGCTGTCGCGGTGGTGATGCCGTTCTCGGGCGCCGGCGCCGCGGCGCTCGCGGACCCGGGGGCCGAAGGACCCGCTCCTGACGGCACGGAGGAGGAGCCGGCACCGTGACGAGCGTCTACATCTTGCGCGCACTGGACCTCGTGGCGAACAACACGCTTGCCGCGCTCGTCGTCGCGGTCCTGGCGATCGCGCCCGGGCTGGGGCTCGCCCGGGGCGCCGCGCGCCGCATGGGATGGGGTCTCGAGACGACCCTGCCCGCCTCGTTCGGCGTGACGCTCGGCTTCGTGACGATCTTCGTCGTGGCCGCCGACCGCACCTTCGGCCTGGTCGCTGCGGGACTCTTCGCGCTCGTCCTGTCGGTCGCGGGCTGGTTGTGGAGCTCGCGCGACACGGGCGAGCCCGTGCGGGCGGTCCGCGAGCGCGCCGCGCTCTACACCGGTCTGGCCGCCGCGGTGCTCGCGGCCGTCGAGGGACCGTACATGGCCTTCACGGCGGACACCTTCTACCACATGGCGGCCGTCCGCTCGCTGCTGGAGCGGGGTACGGCGCTCGTGACCGACCCGATCTACGGGACCGCCACCACCGCCGGGGATCCCGCCGCCGGAACCTGGCACACCATGGTCGCGCTCTGGTCCGGCCTCACCTCCGCCGATCCGGTGTGGCTGTGGGGAGGGCTCAACGTCGTGGTCGCGGGCCTTCTGGCGCTGGCCTTCTGGGCGCTGGCGCGCCGGGTGTCGGGCTCCTCGCGCGCGGCGACGGTCGCCGCGGCCGCGTGGATCGTGTTCGCGCAGTTCGCGGACATGCGCATGGCCGCATTCCCGAAGGTCGGGACCTTTGCCGTCGTGTTCATCGTGCTGGCGATACTCATCGACCTCGCGGACAGGCCGAAGCTCATCGCCGCCGCGGTGGCGGCCGTGTGCCTGGCTGGTGTGCTGGGCGCGCACCTCGGTTCCGCCCAGTTGGCGCTCACGGCCGCCGGCGCGATCGCCGTCTGGCTCGCCGTTCGCGCCGTCATCGTGCGGTGGCGTGACAAGGAAGCCGCTGGCCCCGGGCTCGGCGCGGTCGTGGCGACCACGGCCGTCGGCGTTGCGCTCGCACTGCCCGAGCTGTGGGCCCGCGTGGCCCCGCTCAATGCCGCCGGCGGGCTCGGCGCCGGTCTCGGCGCGTCCGCGCGCGACACGCTTGCGCCCCGGCTGCTGCAGCGCCCGTTCGGACGATGGATCCGCCGGCCGGGCACGCTCACAGGAGGCGGCCCTGCGGTCGCGATAAGCGCGGGCCTCATCGTCCTAGGCATGCTCGTCCACTCGCTGCGTCCGGGCGGCACCGCGGGTGCGGTGGCCGGTGCGGGCGTCGCTGCGCTTCCGCTCCTCACCATCTACGACCCGGTGTTCGCTTCCGTGCTGTACCGCGTGTCCCCGTACGTGCTGGACCGGGTCGGTGCGATCATGGGATTCGCCGCGTATCTCGCGATCGCGTGGGCGCTCGGAGCGCTGCTCGCCGAGGGCCGCGCCCGCACGCTCGCGCGCGCGGCGGCGTACGTGGCGCTCGCCGCCGCAGTGGTCGGCGTGGGTGCGTATCCGGCGCTGACCTTCGTCAGGATCCCGGGGCTGGAGCGGAAGGGCGCGCGCTACCCGATCTACATCACGCGCCTGCAGGACATGCGCTACGTCTGGGGTGACGGGCTCACGGCCGCGGCCGCCCTCACGGCCGAGTCGCCGAAGCCCCCTGTGGTCGCGGGTGACCTCGAGACCGGGTACTACTTCGTCGGCCTGACGCGGGCGTCGCTGCTGGCGCTCATGAAGAGCCACAGCCCGTACGTCGTGGAGAACGAGAGCGGCCCGGCGCGCCGGGCCGACAACGAGGCGCTCTTGGCTCCGGGCGCGGACGAGGCGCGCCGCCGGGGCATCGTCGAGCGCTGGAACGTCGACTACGTCGTGTTCTGGCTCGAGCGCGACGCGCAGAAGGCCTCCTTCGAGGACATGAAGGCCCAGCCCGGCCTGTTCAGCGTGGCGGTCGAGACACCGGCCTTCGCGATGCTGGCGGTGAAGCGCTGATGTTCGGCGCCGCGCTCAGACTGATCGCCCAGCAGGGACCCGGCGAGGCATGGGCCGCGCTGAACGCGATCGTCTTCTTCCTCGCGCCCGGCATCGCGATGGCTGTCGCCGTCGCGCGGCGGGTTCGGTGGGGACTCGCGGCCGTGGTCGCCGGGGCGTTCGCGATCTCGTCCGCGCTCGCGGCGGTCGTGATGCTCGCGGGCACGTGGCTCGGGCTGTCGCTCGGCGCCGGCGTGGCCGCGTGGCTCGTGCTCGCCGCCGCCCTGAGCGTGTGGGCGTACTTCCTCGGCCGCGGACAGGCCGCTGTGGACCTCGACGGCCCCGGCCTCGTGCTGGCGGGCGTCGCCGGCGTCGCCGCGCTCATACAGGGCTCGTGGTTCCGCCCTTCGGCCGATACGTTCTATCACCTCGCGGCGGCCCGCTCGCTCATGGTGAACGACGCGCTCACGGTCACCGATCCGCTCTACGGCAGCGGCAGCACGGTGGCCGACCCGTCGTCCGGTGTCCTGCACACGATGCTCGCGATGGTGTCGCGCCTGCGGGGACTGGACATGACCGTGGTCTGGACGGGCCTGAACGTGCTCGGCGCGGTCCTGCTCATCGCAGCCTTCTACGCGCTGCTCAAGCGGCTCGTCGGACCCGGCCGGGCGGCCGTCGTGGGCACGTTCGGCTACCTCGTGTTCAACCAGTTCGGCGACTTCCGGGCGGCCGCCTATCCCAACCGCATCTCCATCGCGATCGTCTTCTTCGGCCTGCTGTGCCTCACCGAGCTCTTCGACCGGCCGGGCTGGACGGCGGCGGGCGCCGCGGTGGCGGCCGGGATCGCTGTCTCGGCCATGCACGTGGGCAACGCGGAGTTCTACGTGCTCATGGCGCTGGCGCTCGCGTTCTGGGCGCTCGTCGACGGGCTCGTGGCGCGCCGCCGCGACGGGAGCTTCGAGTGGGACGGGGTGCGCGCGCTGGCCGGCGTCCTGCTGGTGACGGGAGTGCTCGCCGTCCCCTTCATCCTGCCGAAGTTCGGCGTGGTCTCGGACTCGGCCATGGTCGACACGGCCGCGGCGGTGAGCCGCGTCGACCTGTTCCAGCTTGGCCCGCTCGTGGTGACGCGGCCGGGCAGGTTCTTCGACGGCGGGAACCTGACGTTCGTCATGACCACGGCGCTCGCGCTGTTCATGGCCGGGTGGTCGTTCGTCCGGCGCGACCGCACGGCGCTGGCCGCCTTCGCGTTCTGCAGCCTGCCGCTGCTGCTGCTCCTGGACCCGCCGGTGACGACGCTCGCCGTGCGCTTCTCCTTCTACAACCTGGCGCGCATGGCCGCCCTGCTGGGCTTCACCACCTACGTCGCGCTGGCGTGGGCGCTCTCCCGGCCGAAGGGCACCGGCGGGCGCTCGCAGGCCGTGTTCCTCGGGACCATCACCCTCGTGGCGACGCTGGGGATCGCCCTGCCGTACCTGCAGACGACGTGGACCGAGCGCACCGGCGCCGTCCGCAAGGGCATGAACGTGTCCGTGTGGAAGTCGCGCGTCACCGACGTCCGCAACCAGTGGGGGTTCGCCGTGGTCGGGCGCCTCACGGCGAAGCTCGACGACACGTATCCGGTCATCGCGGCCGACCCCGAGACCGGCTACTACTTCGCCGGCCTTGCGAGCGTGCGCCTGGTGGCCGCCCCGCGCAGCCACAGCCCGCTCGCCGTGGAGTCCAAGAGCGGCGCCGAGCGGCGCGACGCGGTGCGGGAGCTGCTGTTCGCCACCGCCACGGAGGCCGAGCGGCGCGAGATGCTGACCCGCTGGAAGGCCGACTACGTGCTGCTGTGGACGTCGCGCAAGGACGAGTCGGCAGCCGCCGCGTCCATGGCGGCACAGCCGGGACTGTTCGAGGTCTTCGACGCCTCGCCGAAGCTCGTGCTGCTCAGGGTCGAGCGCTGACGCGAGACCCGCGCCGCCCGCCGCGTCGCGGCCGCCGGGACTAGGGCCCGAGCGCTGTCTGCAGCTTGACCGTGGAGCCCTTGACCGCCTTGCTGGTGGCGGTCGGCAGCTGCTCGCTCACGATCGAGGCGTCGGTCGCGCCGACGGTGACGACCTCGGCGACCAACCCCACCGAGGTGAGCTTCGCCTTGGCGTCGGCCACGCTCATCGAGGTCACATCCGGGACCGTGACCATCTCCGGACCCGACGACACGTAGATGACGATCTCGCTGCCCTTGGGGGCCGTCCCGCCGCCCGCCGGCTTCTGGTCGACGACGACGCCCTTCTCCACGGTCGGGGAAGGCTGGTCTTTGGGCACGACCTTGAAGCCGGCCTGCTGCAGCGCCGAGATGGCGTCGGCCTTCTTCTTGTCCACCACGTAGGGGACCGGGACCATCTCCGCGCCCTGCGAGACGGAGATGGTCACCTTGCTGCCCTTCGGCGCCTTGCCGTTGGCGAGAGGGACCTGCTCGAAGACGATCCCGGGATCGAACTTCGCGTTGTAGGTGCGCGTGATGGGCAGCGCGACCTCGAAGCCCTGCTGCTGCAGCGCGGTGATGGCTTCATCCTCGGTGAGCCCGACGACCGCCGGGACCTTCACGAGCTGGGGGCCGCCGCTCACGGTGATGTCGATGACCTGGCCCTTGGGGGCCGACGTGCCGATCTCGGGGTCGGTCGACACGACCTGGCCGGCGGGAAGCGTGTCGTCCGGCTTCGTGTCCACGTTGCCGACCTTGAGGCCCGCGGCCTCGATCGCGACCTTCGCGTCCGCGACGCTCAGCCCCCGCACGTCGGGCACGCGCCCGGAGCCGCCGATGAGTCCGGAGGCGAAGGCGACGCCGATCCCGATGGCCAGAAGGAGCACCGCGACGCCGACCCAGATCCAGGGGCTCGTGCGGCGCTGGGGGACGGGTGTGCGGCGGACGTCCGCGATGCGCTCGCTGCGCTCGACGGCGGGCATCACGGTCGTGTCGTCCACACGCGGGGTCGCCGCCACGGGGCGGCCCTGGGCCGCGCGAAGCAGGTCCTCGCGCATCTGGTCGGCGGAGACGTAGCGGCGGGCGAGGTCCTTGTCCATGGCGCGCATGATGATGGCCTCTACCGCGGGCGGGATGTTCGGGTTGATCTGCCTCGGCGGGACCGCGTCCTCGTTCACGTGCTTGAGCGCGACCGACACTGGCGTGTCGCCCTCGAAGGGCAGGCGACCCGTGGTCATCTCGTAGAGGACGACGCCCAGCGAGTAGAGGTCGCTGGCGGGGGTGAGCTCGCGGCCCTGGGCCTGCTCCGGCGAGACGTACTGCGCCGTCCCCAGGACCGAACCGGTCTGCGTCATGGTCGTGTCGACGGCGCGTGCGATGCCGAAGTCCATGACCTTGACCGTGCCGTCGGGGGTAAGCACCAGGTTGTGGGACTTGATGTCGCGGTGGATGATCCCGTAGCCGTGCGCCACCGTGAGCGCCGCGCAGACCTGCGCCGCGTAGTCGGCGGCCTTGGCCGCATCGGCCGGGCCGCGCTGCTGGATGAGCGTCTTGAGGTCCGTGCCGCGCACGTACTCCATGACGATGTAGTAGGTGCTGGCGTCCTGCTGGCCCCAGTCGTAGATGTTCACGATGTTGGGGTGCGAGAGGTTGGCGGCCGACTGCGCCTCGTGGCGGAAGCGCTGCACGAACGTCGCGTCCTCCGCGTAGTGCGCGTGCATCACCTTGAGCGCCACCGTGCGCCCGAGGACCTCGTCCATGGCCTTGTAGACGTCGGCCATCCCGCCCGAACCGATCTTCTCGGTCGCGCGGTAGCGGTTGCCGAACACCATGTCGTTCACGAGATGCTCCCGAGTCCGTGGGGGCCTGCGTCCGCCGGGGCGCATGCATCGGCCCCCGCCGGATGTTCCCGCCATTCTACAGTACGTCGCAGCGCCGAAGTGGCGCCTCCCGCGCGCGTCACGTGACCGTCGCCCGTCATCGCTGGACCTTCAACGCCGCTTCGAGCACGGGCCTCGCCGCCGGGGCCGCCACGACCCCTCCGACGCCCGCGTTCTCGAGCACGATCGCGATGGCCAGCGTCGGCTTGTCCGCCGGGGCGAACGCGATGAACCAGGCGTGCGTGTTCTGGCTCTTGCCGACCTCGGCCGTGCCGGTCTTGCCCGCCACCTGCACGCCCTTGATGGCCGCGCGCGTGCCGGAGCCGCTCTTCACGACCTGGACCATGAGGTCGCGCACCATCGCGGCCACCGCCGGATCGCAGGCCTTCGTCCACACGGTCGGTCCCCGGACCGGCAGCGTCTGGCCGCCCGAGGCGTCGGTGACCCGCTCGATCAGGCTGGGCTCCATGACCTCGCCGCCGTTGGCGATTCCCGCTGCCACGAGAGCCATCTGCAGCGGTGTCACGACGGGCCCCTTCACGGCGCTTGCGCCGACCGGCTGACCGACTCCGGCCCAGGCGGTCTCCCACTTCGTCATCGACTCCGGCGCGGGCATGAGCGAGGGCCGCACCGTGAGTTCGAACGGGACGGGCTTGTCCATGCCGAAGCCCCGGGCCGCCGCGACGAGCCTGTCGGCGCCCAGCTGGACGGCCACCTGGGCGAAGACCGTGTTGATCGACGACGCTGTGGCCTTCGCAAGCGTCGCCGTGCCGTAGCCCTCGCCGCCGTAGTTGGTCACGACCCCGCCGCCGATCTCGATCGACGCCGGGGCCGGGTACGTCGTGCCGGGCGCGGCGATGCCGTTGGCGAGCGCGCCGGTCAGCGTCACGACCTTGAAGGTGGACCCAGGCGGGTAGAGGCTCGAGACGGCGCGGTCCACGAGCGGGGCCGCCGTGCCCTTGGAGAGCTCGGCCCACAGGGAGTCCACCGTGGCCGGGTCGTACGAGGGCGAGGACGCGAGGGCCAGGACCTTGCCGTTGCGCGGGTCGATCACGACGCACGCGCCGCGCCGGCCGGCCAGCGCCTTCTCCGCGGCCGCCTGGATGCGGCTGTCGATGGTCAGGACGATGTCGCTGCCCGCCGCCGGCCGCCCGAGCGCCTCGTCCATGGCCGCCTGCCAGTCGGTGAACGCGCGGTGTCCCGCCAGCGTCTCGTTCTGGGCGGCCTCGATACCCGCGCGGCCGTAGCGCGCGCTGTAGTAGCCGACCACGTGCGCCGCAAGCGTGCCGGACGGGTAGGTGCGGGTGAAGCGGGAACCTGTCGCCACCGAACGGGCCAGCACCGCCCCGTCGCGGGTCAGTATCGCCCCGCGCTCCGCCCGCAGCTCCTTGTCCAGGTTGCGCGTGTTGGCGGGGTTCGCCGCCAGCGCGGGGGCCGCGACGACCTGCACGTACGTGAGGTTGACGATCAGAGCGGCGATCAGCGCCGACACGAGCCAGCCCACGCGCGTGAGCCTGCCCGCCAGAGCGACCCGCCCGAGCGTGCCCGTGCGGCCGGAGGCGAGGACCTCGGCGCCGTCCTCGGCGGCGTCGTCACCCGCGCGCATGAGCAGGCCCAGCAGGATGAAGTTCGACAGCACCGAGGATCCGCCGTAGCTCACGAACGGGAGGGTGATCCCGGTGAGCGGGATAAGCCGGGTGACCCCGCCGACGATCACGAACGCCTGGAGGCCGAAGGAGGCGACGAGTCCCGCCGCCGGTAGCGCCGCCATGTCGGAGCGCGCCCGCACCGCCGTCGCAAGGCCACGCAGGCAG
>CAZHMA010000036.1:0-13004 GCA_964533555.1 uncultured Eubacteriales bacterium | reverse complement strand
CCCGGTGGCCTGGGTGACCTGCGTGGAGCGCATCACGTCGTCCGCGGCCGGCGGGCTTCGCATGACCGTTCACGGGCTGACGGCGAAGATGACCGCGATGGCCGCGCGTGAGGCCGCGCTGGGCGCCGGCGGCGTCGTCGAGTTCCAGACCGCGGGCCGACTGCGCGACGCCGACCTTCGGCGGATCGACGAGGTCGCGCCCGGGCTGCTGCTGCTGGCCGGCGGCGTCGAGGGCGGCGACACCGAGACCGTGCTGTTCAACGCGGGCCGGCTCGCCGAACTGGAGTCGCGTCCGATCATCGTGTACGCGGGCAACTCCGCGGTGGCGGGCGAGGCCCGCACGCTGCTGGAGGACGCCGGCTTCCGCGTCCGCGTGACCGGCAACGTGTATCCCGGGGTGGACGAGCTCGACATCGTGCCCGCGCGCGCCGTCATCCACGACGCCTTCGAGGAGCACATCACGCACGCGCCGGGCATGGAGCGCATCGGCACGTTCGTCACCGGCCGCATCCTGCCGACGCCCGGCGCCGTGCTGATCGCCGCGGAGCTGCTGGCCGCCGCTGTCGGGGACCTCGTCGTCGTCGACGTCGGCGGTGCGACCACCGACGTGCATTCGGTCACGGACGGCAGCCCCGAGATGGCAGCGCTCGCGACCGACCCCCAGCCGCACTCCAAGCGCACCGTCGAGGGCGACCTCGGCACGTACGTGAGCGCCCGCCACGTGGCCGCGCTGATGCCCGAGTCCGAGCGCCCCGACGCGCTGCCGCCCGCGCTGCCCGAGTCGCCGTCGGAGATCGCGGCCGCGGCCGGGCTCGCGCGCCCGGCCGCGCGCGTGGGCGTGGAGCGCCACGCGGGCCGCCTCGTGCACCTGTACACCCCGAAGGGCCGCCAGACCGTGGCGAAGGGCCGCGACCTGACCGCGTGCCGGTTCGTGATCGGCACCGGCGGGGCGCTGACGCGCCTGCCCGGCGGCGAGGCCATGCTCGAATCCGTGCGCGCCTCGCGCGAGGGCGGGGAACTCCTCAGCCCGCCGCCGGACGCGCGGTGTGCCGTCGACCGCGACTATGTCTTCGCCTGCTGCGGGGCGCTCGCCTCGTCATTCGATCCCGGCGCGGTCGTCGCGCTGATGCGCGCAAGCGCGGGACTCTAGAAGGAGCCGACCATGCTCGCACGCGCCACCGTCACCGTGGACACGGCGAAGATCGCCGAGAACGCCCGCCGGATCGTGGACGCGCTTCCGAATGTCGGGATCGTCGGCGTCACGAAGGTCACCGCCGGTACACCCGAGGTCGCGCGCGCGATGCTAGCGGGCGGGGTCGTCGGGCTGGGAGAGTCGCGCCTCGAGAACGTCGCGCGCCTGCGCGATGCCGGGATCGACGCTCCGGCGTGGCTGCTGCGCGCGCCGACGACACCGCTGGCCGACGAGTGCGTCCGGCTCACGGAGGTCTCGCTCGAGAGCGAGCTCGACATCGTGGCCGCGCTCGACGCGGCGGCCGCGGCCGCGGGGCTTCGGCACGCGATCGTGGCGATGGTCGACATCGGCGACCTGCGTGAGGGCATGATGCCCGACGCCCTGCCCGCCTTCCTGGAGCGCGCGGCGCGCTTCGCCAGTATCGACATCCTGGGCGTCGGCGCGAGCCTCACCTGCTACGGGGCGATCCTGCCCGACGAGTCGAACCTGGGGCGCCTGATCGCTCTCGCCAAGGCCGCCGAGGCCCAGTTGGGCAAGCGGCTCCTGGTATCAGGCGGGAGCTCGACGTCGCTGGACCCGGTGCTGTCCGGCCGGGCGCCGGCCGGCATCGACAACCTGCGCATCGGCGAGGCGATCGTGCTCGGCGTCGACCCCGCCACGCGAGAGGCGATCCCCGGGCTCGCCCTGCACGCGGACGCGGTGACAGTGGCCGTCCCCGTCATCGAGGTCGGCGTGAAGCCGTCACGGCCGATCGGGACCTGCGTGCAGGACGCGTTCGGCAACGTGCCGGTGTTCGAGGACCGGGGCCTACGCCGGCGGGCGATCTGCGCCCTCGGGCGCCAGGATGCGCCTCCCGAAGGGCTGACCCCGCTGGACGCGGGCGTCGAGGTCCTGGGTGCCTCGAGCGACCATCTGGTGCTGGACGTCGACGCGATGCCCGCGCGCCCGTGCGTGGGCGACGAGATCTCGTTCGTGCCGGGCTATTCGGCCACGCTCGCGTTGTTCACGTCGCCGTATGTGGAGAAGCGCTTCGTGTAGCGCGGGCCGGCGCATGAAGCGGCCCCGCCCGGGTGTCCGGACGGGGCCGCCGTTTCGTGCGCGAGAGGCCGAACTACCTCACCCTGACCGCCACGGTGTTCGGCGACGTGCAGCCGAGCCGCGTCGAGTCACCGGCGAAGCGCGCCTTGAACGTGTAGGTGCCGCGCAGCCTCGGGGTGTAGCGGTACCACCAGGTCGAGCTGCCGTCCGTGTTGGCCTTGTACGCAAGGCGCAGGGACGAGTAAGACCAGCGTCCAGAGCCCGGCTTCTTGACCCAGACCACGACCGGGTCCAGGTACTTGCCGGGGTTCAGCTCGCCGCTCAGCTGGAACGGCTTCGGCAGGCGGACGGACGTGGCGCTGGTGCGGATCGAGATAGCGGTCGCTGTCTTGGCGGGCGGAACGACGACGTCCTCCTGGACGGTGATGGCGCGAGACGACCAGGCGGACACGTTCCCGGCACGGTCGATGGCCCGCGCCTCTAGCGTGTAGGCGGCGCCGCGCGGGGCCAGGACCACCGACGCGCCCGATAGTACAGTGCCGCTGTCGATGCGGTACTCGTACCCGGCCACGCCGGACACCGCGTCGGTGCCGGTGAAGGTGACCGTCTTGGCGCCGGTGTACGTTCCGTCGGCGGTGTCGAACCCGACGGTCGGCACCGACGTGTCGATGCGGATGCGCATGGTGCTCGTCGCCTCGCGGGCTCCGAGCGCCGAGACCCCCAGGTACTCGATCGTCGTGGTCCCTTCGGATGACACGTCCATCGCGAAGGCGGTCGTCGTCTCCCAGCTGCCCTCATCGACCCTGAAGTGCGTCGTCGTGCCGACCAGATCGGCGCTGATCGTGCACGCGACCTGCGTGCTGGTCGTCCACGCGGAAGGATCGACGGCAGGCGCGCCGCCGATGAGGAAGGTCGAGACGGGTACGGCGGGCACGAGCGTCTGCTCGATGGTGAACATGCCGCCGATCCCGGTCTCGTCCACGACGAAACCGCTGGACGCCGCCCGCAAGACGGCGCTGGAGACCACACCCGCTGAATCGCCGAACACCGCGGTCCTGTAACCGTACTTCCCGAAGTCGAAACGGTACGTTCCCGGGAACACGACACCGAGGAAGCACTGCCCCTGTGAGTCGGTATCGGGCGTGCCGCTCGTCCACAAGGGAGCGAGGACATCGGTGACGTCGATCCAGCCGTGGCCGGGTATCTCGCGCTCGATGGCGAAGCTGACGCCGGCGAGCGGAGCGCCGTCATCGTCCGTGACGCGGATCATCCCGGAGCCGGAGAAGATGTACTCGTAGTCGACCGTGAGGCTGTCGCCCGCGGTCAGCGTGAACGTCTGCGCGAGGTCGAACCGCTCGACAGGGATCAGGGCGGCGCCGCTGACACCGGTGCTACCCAGCCACTGTGTCGTCACGTAGTACTTCGGGTTTCCACCCCCGAACTCCATGATCTGCAGGAGGTAGTCGCCGGCCGGCAGTGACTTGAACGAGTAGACGCCCTGGGCGTCGGTCAACGTCTCCGCCACAAGGAAGGGCTGACCGTCGACGAGCGTGTAGGCAGCCACCTGGATCCGATTGCCGAAGCCTATTCCTGCCGTCCGGGGCGTGAGAGTGCCCGACAGGGTGGCCCCCGTCTGGCTCAGCACCGCGTCCCCCACGGCGGAGTCCGCACCGGCAACGGCTGCAACGGGCGTGGCGTCGGCGAGCGTCGCGGCTCCACCGGAGTAGGAGATGGCGTACGAGTCGCCGCTGGCGGCGTCGAGCGCAGTCGGATCGAATTCGATCCTGTAGCCCTCGGTGTCGAACACCGGGGCAGTGCGGTAGGTCCCGTCCGGACCGGTCCAAGCCTTGTCCACGGCACGACCGTCGGAGTCGAAGAACGTCATCTCCACGTTGGCCAGCGGCGCGCCCCCGTCTCCCGTGACCGTACCCGAGATGCTCCCCGCCTTCGGCAGGGTGATTGTGAACCCGCCCCGCGATCCGCCGGGGTCGACGGTGAACGTCGTGGCATCGGCGAGCTCCGCAACGTCACCGAGGTAGCGCGGAAGGCGACCCCAGCGCGTGTTGCCGTACTCCCAGAACGGGTCCTCACCCGCGCGGAGCGTGTACGTGCCGGCGGGGACCTCGGTGAGCTCGAACACGTTTCCGTTGAAGTCGTCCGCACTGGCGCCCCGTATCGCGCGCCCGGTCTCCATTTCGATGAGAGCGACGCCGTCGCTCAGCATGTCCGCGTCGGCGGGCCTGACCACGTCACCGGAGACCGTCCCGCCCTTCTCAAGCGTGACGTCCAGCGACTTGCGCATGGCTCCGATCAGCGGGAAGGAGTCTGCGACGTCGATGCTCGACTTGCCGTTCCAGTACTGCGAGACGAGGCCTGCCCCAGTCATCGTGTTGTAGTCGGCGGCGCTCAGGTTGAGCGTCCACTCACCGGGGTCCAAGCCTCTGATCGTGTACGACCCGTCCGCGGCTGTCGAGACGCCGACCGGGCCCCCGCCGGCATGGACCTCGATCGCCTGGACCCAGATGCCTTCGACGGGGCCTGACGGGCCGCTGACGATCCCCGAGATCTCGGCACCGTCGGCCAGTGACCGGTCGTGTACCACCGGAGTCGTGTCACGGACGGGCACACCCGAGTCCATCCTCGCACGCAGGTTCGACCCGGTCGCGTCGTTGTAGGGGCGCGGGTCCACGAACACGTACAGTGAGTCGAAGGGGATCTGGGAGACGGAGTATGCGCCGTCGGCGTCGGTCACGGCGCTCCACGACGAGAAGAAGTCAGAGGAGTAGACCCAGACGTCCGCGCCGGCAACGGGCGCGCCCGCACCGTCGGTCACCGTTCCGCGGATCGAGCCGCCGGACCCCAGCTTGGCGTCGATCCCCTTGGTCTCGACGCCGAGGGTCACGTCCGCCGTGTCGTATCCGCCATCGAGGGGTTTGGCGTTGTAGCACTGGGAGACGAGGCCGCTTGCGGCCGGGGGGTCGAAGCGGAGCGTGTACGAGCCGGTCTTGAGCCCGTCGATCAGGTAGGTACCGTCGGGCTTGGTCGAACCGCTTCCCGCGGGCACCCCGGACTGGTCGAGGACGGTCACGTACACCATGCCTACGCCGGCGTCGCTCCCGTCCGTGGCGGTCCCCGAGATGGAACCGCCCTGCGCGAGCACCAGCGCGACCTCGGGGTTGGTCACCCCGGTCGCGAGCGTCAGCAGGTCGGCCGAATAGACGTCGGCCTGCCCGTCATGCCAGGTGTCGACGAGCGTGGTGGGGTAGTCGGTCGGTATCGCGTGGACGTAGTACTTCCCCGGGGGAACGACGGCAGCCCACGTGAGCGCGCTGACGTCCAGCGTCGTATACGGTACCCAAGGGTCGACCTCCTGGTACAGCTCGACGGTCGCGTTGACGGCACCGCCGCTGCCGTCGGCGACGGTTCCGGTCACGAGCGCGCCTTCCACGAGCGTCGCGTCGATGCCCGTCACGGATCCGCTGGCGTTGAGATCGAGCACCGTGGCGGCGTAGAACGAAGTTGTACCCGCGTAGTACTGCGTCTGGTAGTACGGGCCGCTTCCGTCGTTGAGCACACTCGGATCGAAACCGATGACGACGGAATCGGGGGTCATCGACAGCGTGTACTTCCCGTCGTCGCCGGTGGTCGCCGAATCGACCGGTGTGCCCATCGTGTCATAGGCGCTCACGACGACACCCACCGCGGGCGCGCCGCCGGGCAGCGAGACCGTGCCTGCGACTGTCGTCAGCGGGACGAGTGCGGAGGCCGCGCCGGGCAGGACGCCCGACACAGCGACCAGTGCGACGAGCAGCAACACAGCGGTCAGTCCTCTTCGCAGGTGGTGACGCACGTAGCTGGGTCGGGACCTCATTGGCCGGACGCTCCCTTCGATTCGGACAGGATCTCTATCTCGGTGCGGCCAGCGGCCTCACCGATCCGTACCTTCAGGCGCACGCGGGCCTTGGGCCTGAGTGCGAGTGCCGCCTCGCCGGTGGGGGGCAGGGACGCTCTGACGAGCGAGCCGTTCGGGAGAACGAGCCGGACCGGGGGCTGCGTGGCGGACACGACGTAGGTGGCAGAGAAGCTGACGACCCGCAGTGAGACCTTCTGCGCTCGGTCGTCGATCGTCTCGACGGTCGCTTCGAGCTCGCCCTCGACTGGCGCACGCAGAGCCGCGACCACGCTGTCCGTGAGAACAACTTGTGCTCCGGGCCTGAGGGAGGCCACGGGCGAGACCGGCGCTGTCTCGGCTTTGGACGGCACGTCCCCGGCCGTAGCCGGAACGGCGATGGAGGTTCCCGCGGCCAGTTCGCTCGGGATCGCGGTCGCGGCCGCGCCCTCGCGCACGGGCGCGCGGTCCCATGGGCGCGCGAGCGCCAGGGCGGTCGCAGACGCGATGATCAGAAGCGCGGCGGCAAGGGCCAGGACCCGTCGTCGCAAGGTTCCCCCCATATGTTGTACGCGATCACTTGCCCCCGCAGATCGCGCGTGGTGGCACGAACATGCATGCCTCGTTCGTGTTTCTGCATCTGGGAGCCGCTTCCTCTATTAGAGTCCCCGCGTGTCGATCCGACTGTGCGCGTCGACACCGAGAAGCACGAAGGCCGGACCCCGAGGGGCCCGGCCTTCGCATGTGTTCGCGTTGAGTCGCGCTCTACGGCGCGGTCGTGACGGTCCCGGCTGCGGAGACCGACGGCTGAGCATCGACCGGGGCGGCAGGTGTCGCGGGCGCGGGTACGGGCGCTGCCGTGACCGCCGCCACGAGCACGGACGGCGCGGTGATGCCGGTGTAGCGCAGGCCGAGGGCGCGCCTGGGCATGGCCTTCACGCGGCGGACCGCGCGGCGGGCGGAGCTGGACTGTTCCAGCACGACGATGCGGCCGCCGCTCGCGCGGCCGACGAAGATCTGGACGTGGCCGGGCGTGAGGATGGCGTCACCCGGCTGCAGGGATGCGAGCGAGATGCGCCTGGTGCGCGAAGCGATGGTGCGCGAGGTGTACGAGGTGTTGAGCTTCCAGGCCATGGAGACCATGCCGGAGCAGTCGCGGCGGTAGCCGCCGAAGAACGCGCGCTGGCTGTAGCCGACGCGGCCATTGACCCAGCTCGACGCGCGGGCGATCACTTCTTCACGGGTGATCGCGAATGCCGGAGCGGGGATGGCGAGTGCCAGGGTGACGATCGCGACGGCCAACGCCGTCGCCTTCCGGCCGCTCTTGGCCGGGGTGGAACGGTCCTGTCGTACCTTCACATGGTGTCCCTTCCATGGGTGCAGTACGCGTCGTGGTGCGCTTCGCGTGGATCCTTGGTTGTGCGAGCGACGCGTGCCGGTCCGCCTGGTCGAGACGGCACTCTCCCGAGCACCAGAAGGCGGCGGCCGGGGGCGAAAGGAGCATCATCGGTGCCATCTTCGGCAACGTCGCAGGTAGATGGGGGTGTCGCGACGAACGGGACCGGGACGGCTATATACATCGTCGGAGGGACGGACGGGCGCGGACGGGTCTGCCCGAGGGCGCCCGCCGGGCGAGGAGGGGCCGCCATGCCGAAGAAGACCGACACAGGGCCGCGGATCGAGGAGCTGCCGGACGTGACCGTCGCCTACGTGCACACGTCGGGCGACCCTACCGGTTCCGGGCCGGATGTCATGAAGGCGCTCTACGGCGCCGCCTACGCCCTCAAGTTCGCGCTCAAGAAGCAGGGCGTCGAGATGAAGCTCGACATGCCGCGCGCCCGCTGGAACTGGCAGCCGGGCGATGACACGCCGGAGGCACTCGAGGGCGACTGGGCGTTGCCGGTGCCCGACGGGACGACCGCCGCTGACCTCGTCCAGAAGGACCCGCGGTTCCCCATCCGTGTCGCGCGCTGGAGCTACGGGACCGTGGCGCGCATCGTTCACCTGGGCGACTACGACGCCGAGGAGCCTACGATCGCCCGCCTCGCCGAGTTCATCGCTGATGAGGGCTACGTCGTGTGCGGCATGCACGAGGAGTGGTACATGTCGGGACCCGGCGCGAAGGTGCCGAAGACCGTCATCCTCTACCCGGTCCGCAGGCGCGAGGGCTAGGCGCTTCGCGGCCGATCAGGCGGGATGGGACCGCACGTGCGCGACGATCGCTTCGAAGAGCGGGCTCCCGGGTTCGAGCACGAGCGTCACGTGGTTGTCGTCGCGCAGCATCAGGAGACGCGCACCCGGTATCGCGGCGGCGGCCCGCTCGGCCGTCTCGGGCGCGAAGACCGTGTCGCGCGCCCCGTGCACGATGAGCGTCGGCGGCTTGATGCGGTCCGCATCGCGGAGCAGGTCGAGGCCGTCCAGCATCTCGAGTATCGATATGGTCACGTCGCCTGAAAGGGCGCGGTAGTCGGCGAACATCCGGGGCCAGTACCAGTCGCCCGTGGAGCGGAAGCGCCCGTACTGCACATGGCGCGCCGACCGGGAATCGCGGGGGAACAGCCGCCGCAGGAGCGGATGGATCAAGCGCCGGAAGTGCCGCTCGGCCCATGCGACAGCGTGCTGGTCCCACCCCGGCTGCATCGATGTGCCAACGAGCGTCAGGCTGGCGACGCGATCGGGCCTGTCGCGCGCGACGGCGGCGGCGACGATGCCGCCCAGGCAGTGGCCGACCACGTGCGCACGCCCGATCCCGCACGCGTCCAGCACGGTCACGGCGTCGGTCGCGAACCGGTCGAGGTCGTACGCGCCGTCACCCGCGGGCTTGTCCGAGTATCCGTGCCCCCGCAGGTCGGTCAGCACCGGCCGCAGCCCCGCCTCGGCAAGGCCGCGGACGAGGTGCACGGCGGCCGAACTGCTCCCCGAGAACCCGTGCAGGAAGAGCACCGCCTCGCCCTCGCCGGACGCATCGAGGTACCACAGGCGCGTGCCGTCCCCCGCCACGGCGAGACCTTCCGTTCCCGGGAGGGGCGCGAGCGGGTCGGCGGCCGTGCGCCGACCGGTGACGTTCGCCATGCGCCCCCTCCCTTCGCTCCCGCGTGAGCTGTCTGGGCAGTCTACCGCGCCGCGCCGAGCGCTCCTATACTTGGGCCACGCGAGCGCGAGCGAGGAGGTGCGAGGTGTTCTGTCCGAGTTGCGGCACACCGGTCGCGGACGGCGACCAGTTCTGCCCGTCGTGCGGCACGTCGATGGCTGCCGGGGACGCGGGGCAGGCCCCCGCCGCCCCGGTCGAGCCTGTGGTCCAGGCCGCGCCTGTCTTCGCCCCGCCTCCCCAGGCGCCGGCGGTCCAGGCGCCCGTCGCGCCCGCCTACGCGCCGCCCCCGCAGGTCCAGGCACCGCCCAAGAAGAAGCGCGGCTGCCTGATCGCCGTCATCATCATCGCCGCGCTGCTGCTGTGCTGTCTCGGGACGATAGGCGCCGGGTACTTCGGTCTGCTGTCCCTGGGCAAGCCGCGCGACCTGGGCGTGCGCTACACCGAGGCCGACTACCAGAGCGCCACAACCAAGCTCGGCATCGACGTGAGCATGTCGGGCCCCGACTCCCCGACCGCGAAGGGTGAGGTCCCGGCGACCGATCCTGGGGCCACGGGCGGCGCGGCCGGCGGCGCGTCCGGCAGCACGGGCGGCGCCACGACGACCGACGCCACGACCAAGTCGGGCGGCACGAAGACGGGCGGCACCACGACGAAGGCCACCGGCACCAAGGGCTCCGCGCCGGTCACCGAGGGACCCGCCAAGGGCACGAAGGTCGTCTACGAGGGCAGCAGGCCCATCGACATCACACTGACGTCCGCGGAGTTCTCCGCACTCATGTCCATGCACCACTACAGCCCGAACTGGCTCGTCCAGGACTTCCAGGTGAAGTTCGGCGAGAACGGCCAGCTCGAGATGTCCGGCTACGTGGTCTGGGACGGCCGCATGTACGGCGGCTACGCCCAGGCGAACGCACAGCTGACCGGGCCGCAGAGCGTCGGCGGGTCCATCACGAAGCTGGAGGGTCTCGGCGTCGAGATCCCGCAGGAGTACAACGGGCCGGCGGGGGACTACATCGCCGGCGTCATGAACGACTGGCTCGCGCAGATGGAGGGGCTGAACCTCCAGTCCGCGACCATCGAGGGCGGCCAGCTCCACATCGTCGGCACGGTTCCGGCGCGCGTCGTGCGGGTGCCGGCAGGGCAGTAGCGCGTCGCCAAGCGAAGTACACGGGCGCGGCCGGCGGCGGCCGCGCCCGTTTCGCGTTCCGGGGGCGATCGCCGGTCGCCGCGCCGCGCCCGCGTGTCACATCGTCGGGCTACACTGACACCACGGCGCGCACGACGACGGTGCGCCGCGCATCGCCGAGGAGGCTAAAGCATTGAGGGACCGCGTCACGTTCGTGCACGCCGCCGACCTGCATCTCGACGCGCCGTTCCAGGGGATCGCGGCCGACGACGACCGCGTCGGGCGCGAACTCGCCGAGGCCACCTACGAGGCCTGGCGCCGCCTGGTCGACCTGTCGATAGAGCGGGGCGTGGACTTCGTCGTGATCGCCGGGGATGCGTACAACAGCGCGGACTGGAGCCTGCGTGCGCAGTTCAGGTTCCGGGAGCAGACGCAGCGGCTGGACGACGCCGGCATCGCGACCTACCTCGTTCGCGGCAACCACGACCCGGCGGGCGGCCGCGCCGCCGGCCTGAGCCTGCCCGGCTCGGTGCACGTGCTTTCGGCCGCCTCGGTGGAGCGTGTCGAAGCGGTCCGTGACGGGGAGTTCGTGTGCGCCGTCTACGGACGCAGCTTCGCGAAGGCCGCCGAGACGGACAACCTCGCGGCCGGCTACCGCCGCGATCCCGGCGACACCGTGGCCGTCGGTGTCCTGCACGCCAACGTCGGAGGCAACACCGACTACGACCCCTACGCGCCATGCACGCTCGACGATCTCCGCGCGGGTGGGATGGACTACTGGGCGCTCGGACACGTGCACAAGCACGAGGTCCTCTCAACGGATCCGTGGGCGGTGTACGCCGGCAGTCCGCAGGGCCTGAACCCCAAGGAGACCGGCGTCCACGGCTGCTGCGTGGTCGAGATCGACCGCAGCGGGACCGTTCGCATGACGCACGAGGACCTGGCGCCCGTGGTGTGGGCGTCGCTCACGCTCGATGCGAGCGAAGTGACCGACATCGAGGGTGTCGAGGCGCTGATCGGCGATGCCTGCGAGGAGCTGCGCGCATCGGCGCAGCGCCCGGTCGTCGCGCGGATCGTGCTCCGTGGGCGCACGCCCGTGCACGGCGCCCTCGCGCGCACGGGCGCGGTCGGCCATCTGCACGAGAGCGTTCGCGCGGACGAGGCGTCAGCCGCACCGTGGGTGTGGATCGATCGGATCGAGGGCCGGACGGCGTCGCCCATCGATCTCGACGCCGTGCGCGCGGGCCGCGACTTCGCCGGGCAGATCGTGGCGGTGGCGGACGAGATGGCTGTCTCGCCCGCGGACCTGGCAGCGCTCGTCGAGGAGATCACCGCTCCGCTCCGCGACAAGCTGCGCGGCTACGAGGGGCCCACGGACGAGCGCGCGCTGCTTGACGCTGCGCGCGACCGCTGCCTGGACGCTCTCCTGGCCGAGGGCGGGGACGCCCGATGAAGCTCACGCGTATCGACGCGGTCAGGTTCGGCGCACTTGAAGGCACGTGCCTGGACGGCCTGGGCGACGGGCTCACCGTGGTGCTCGGTCCCAACGAGTCGGGCAAGTCCACCTACACCGCGCTCGTCCGCTCGGTCCTCTTCGGGTTCCCGATGGGCCGCGGCAAGGCGGGGGACCGCTTCTACCGGCCGGTGGCGGGAGACCGCGCCGCGCGCCTGACCTTCGCCGACGAGACGGGTGAGTGGGTGGTCGACCGCGTCGAGGGCAAGAAGGGCGGGGCCGTGAACGTCACGGCGCTGCGCGGACCCGAACGTCCCGGGCTGCTCGCCGAACTGCTCGGCGAGATGAAGGAGCAGACGTACAAGGTGGTGTTCGGGTTCGGTCTGGACGAGCTCGAGGAGATCGAGAACGGGGACGACCCGCACCTGACGGCGCGCCTGTACGCGGCGGGCGCCGGGCTTGAGACGAACCCGCTCGACGTTCGCGAAGCGCTCGTGAAGGACGCGGCGGACCTGTTCAAGCCGGGCGGGCGGGTCTCGACCGTCAACCAGCTTGCGTCGGACATGAAGGACCTGCGCGATGTGATCCGCGGTCTCGAGGTCGAGGCGGCCGAGTTCGCCGGCGACCAGGAGAGAGCGGACCGCCTCGCGGAGGAGCTCGAACCGCTGCGGGTGCGCCGCGACGAGCTCGACGGGCGGCTGCGGCTCATTGAGCGCGACGCGGAGCGCGCCGCGGGCCTGGAGAAGGAGGCGGCGTCCCTCTCGGCGCGTATCGCGGAGCTGGAGGACGCCGAGGCGGCACAGCGCGACATCCTCGAGATAGCGGTCCCGGACGAGCGCGTCCTGTCAGTGGCGGCCGAACTCGACGCGCTGCTCGAGGAGCACTCGGCGTACCGGCGACGGCTCGAGTCGGCCGACAACTACCTCGCGGCGGCCGGTGCCGCCCGCGCGCGGATCGCGGAACTCGGCGAGCTGCCTGACGCCACGGCCGACGCGGCGGAGGCCCGCTCGCGCCTGGAGGCCTGGGCCACACGTCGCGCACAGCTCGAGGGTGAGATCAGGTCCGCGGAGCGCCGGGCCGAGACGGCCGACGCCCTCGAGCGCGAGATAGGCGCCGCTCCCGCGGCCTCCGCCCCGGCGCTGCGCCGCTCCGCGGCCCCGGCGTGGATCGCGGCGGCAGCCGGTGTCGCGTTCGCTGTCGCAGGCGCGCTGACGA
>CAZHMA010000035.1:5558-13198 GCA_964533555.1 uncultured Eubacteriales bacterium | reverse complement strand
CGTGGACACCGTCGTGCTGTCCACCCAGCACTCGGAGGAGACCGAGCTCGGCACGCTCGAGTCCGACATCAAGAAGCACGTCATCGACCCGGTCCTCGACACGTTCAAGATCCCGTCCGACGGCTACCGCCTGCTGGTCAACCCCACCGGCCGCTTCGTCGTCGGCGGCCCGATGGGCGACGCCGGCCTGACCGGGCGCAAGATCATCGTCGACACGTACGGCGGCATGGCCCGCCACGGCGGCGGCGCCTTCTCCGGCAAGGACTGCACGAAGGTCGACCGGTCCGCGGCGTACGCGGCACGCTGGGTGGCGAAGAACGTCGTCGCAGCCGGTCTCGCGGACCGCTGCGAGGTCGAGCTGGCCTATGCGATCGGTGTCGCTCATCCGCTGTCGGTGCTGGTGGAGACCTTCGGAACGGAAGCCATCGATTCTGCGAAGATCGAGAAGGCCATCCTGAGCGTGTTCGACCTGCGCCCGGGCGCGATCATCCGCGACCTGGACCTGCGCCGGCCGATCTATCGCAAGACCGCCTCCTACGGGCACTTCGGCCGCGAAGAAGCGGACTTCACCTGGGAGCGGACCGACCGCGTCGCCGAGCTCAAGGCCGCGGCCGGCGTCTAGCGATTCGAGCAGACCGCGTTGTCGAGGCCGCCGGCGCCCATGCGTGTCGGCGGCCTCCGCTATGCTGGCATGCGAGACCCCGCGACGGGCGGGGGCGGACCATCTCACGGCGTTTGGAGCAGCAGGTGCCCTTCGCGCGCGTCGTCGTCGATATCCAGACTCGCGAGCTCAGCGAGCCGTTCGACTACGTCGTCCCCGAGTGCCTGGATGCCGCCGCAGTGGTGGGCGCGCCGGTCATGGTGCCGTTCGGGCCCCAGGCGGTGATCGGGTATGTGGTCGAACGCCCGGCCGCATCGACGAGGACCGATCTCAAGGAGATAACGGAGGTCCTCGGCGAGCCGCTCTTCAGGCCCTGGGCGCCGGGCATCGCGTCGTGGGTCTCTGACGAGTACGTGGCGACTCTGGCGGACGCCATGCGCCTGTTCCTGCCTCCGGGGGGAACGCCGAAGGTCCTGCGTCTCTACAGCGTCACCGGGGAGCGCCCTGACAAGGGCGTCCGGGCCGCCGTTTACGACGCCGTGGCTGAGCGCGGCGAGATGACGTCGTCCGACATCGCGCGCATCGCCCCGTCCGCTCAGGCGGCCGCGAGCGCGCTCGTGGCCGCGGGTGCGCTCGCGCGAGGCTACCGGCTGGCTCCCGCCGCGGCGGGTGCCGTGGACGACCGGTGGGCCGAGCTCGTGCGCGACGCGGCCTTCCGCCCGGCAGCCAGGTCGACCATGCAGCGGGCCGTGCTGGACGCGCTGTCCGAAGGCCCGGTGCGGGTGTCGGAGCTGGCGGCGCAGCTCGGGAGCGTCGACGGCGCGGTGAAGCGGCTCGCGGAGGCCGGCGCGGTGCTGGTGACGACGCGCAGGCGCATGCGGGGACCCGTGGTCGGCGATCGTCCGGCGCCGCGCCACGCGGTGCTCAGCGCGGGACAGGCGGACTCCGTCGCCGCCATCGAGGCGGCCGCGCCCGGGACGAGCGTGCTGCTGCACGGGGTCACCGGCTCGGGCAAGACGGAAGTCTACCTCCGGGCCATCGAGCGCGTCGTCGGGGAAGGCGGCAGCGCCATCGTCCTCGTTCCGGAGATCTCCCTCACGCCGCAGACGGTGGGACGGTTCCGCTCCCGCTTCGGCGACCGCGTCGCCGTCCTTCACAGCAGGCTCTCCGTCGGCGAGCGGTTCGACCAGTGGGACCGCGCCCGGACGGGGGAGGCGAGCGTCGTCGTCGGTCCGCGATCCGCGCTCTTCGCGCCGGTGGCCGGGCTGCGACTGGTCATCATCGACGAGGAGCACGAGTCGAGCTACAAGCAGGGCTCAGCTCCCCGTTATCACGCGCGCGACGTGGCGCGACGCTTGTGCGTGGCGACCGGGGCGGTGCTGGTTCTCGGCAGCGCGACCCCGGCCCTGGAGTCCATGGATGCGTGCGATCGCGGCGAGTGCACCCTCGTCACGCTGCCAGAGCGTGTCGCGGGCGGCGCCATGCCCCCCGTGACCGTCGTCGACATGACGTGCGAGTTCGCGGACGGGCACAGGTCCATGTTCTCACGGCCGCTGCTGCGCGAGCTCGAGCGCGTTCGCGCAGCCGGAGAGAAGGCCGTCCTTCTCATGAACCGGAGGGGCTTCGCCGCCTTCGTGCTGTGCCGCGAGTGCGGCTTCGTGCCGACATGCGCGGAGTGCTCTGTCTCGATGACGTACCACGAGGTGGGCAACCGCCTGGTGTGTCACCACTGCGCGGCGACGCAGGCGCTGCCGACCGCGTGTCCGAAGTGCGGCAGCGTGTACCTTCGGCAGTTCGGGGCGGGAACCCAGCGCGTCGAGAGCGAGCTGGCGGCGGCTGTGCCCGGTCTGCCGGTCGTTCGCATGGACTTGGACACCACTCGCGCAAAGGGGGGCCACGAGCTGCGCCTTGCCGAGTTCGAGGCGCTGCCGTCCGGCGTCCTGCTAGGTACCCAGATGATCGCGAAAGGCCTGGACTACCCCGACGTCACCCTGGTGGGAGTGGTCAACGCGGACACGACGCTGCACATGCCGGACTTCCGGGCACAGGAGCGGACCTACCAGCTCCTCGAGCAGGTCGCCGGCCGGGCGGGGCGCTCGGAGAAGGGCGGCACGGTGGTCGTGCAGACCTACTGGCCGGACAACCCCGCCATCGTCGCGGTGGCGTCGCACGATCCGAGCGCGCTATACGCCGAGGAACGCGCGTCGCGAAGGGCGCTTCGCTACCCGCCGTTCGGGCGTCTCGCCAACATCACGTGCACCGGGACGTCGGGCGATGACGTGCGCGCCGCCGCCACGGGTATCGCCGACGCCCTCAGAGCGGCGGTGCCCGCCCAGTGGCAGGTGCTCGGTCCGTCTCCGGCGGTCATCGCACGCGTCCGCGGAGCGTACCGGTGGCATGTGCTGGTCAAGGCGCCCGCCCGCTCGGACGTGCCCGCGGCGGTCCGGGCCGCGCTCGCGGCGGCGGGGCGGCGCGAGGGAGTGAGCGTGGCTCCCGACATCGACCCGCTGGACCTCATGTGAGCCCGCGCAGTGTAGAATCGTGCTTACGGCAGGCTCTTTGCTCTCTTGCGAGCCGCCAGCGAACGTGCCGATGCAGCCATCCCGAGACCGGAGCGCGATTCACGCCGTGGAGATCATCGCCCATCCCAGCCCGGCCCTGAAGCAGACCGCCTACGAGGTCGACCCCGCGACCGACGCCGACCTCGCACGGCTCGTCCGCGACATGGCGAAGGCGATGTACGACGCCCCGGGCGTGGGCCTGGCGGCCACACAGGTCGGAGTCCAGAAGCGCGTCATCGTGTTCGACATCGACGAGGGCATCGTCGCGCTCTGCAACCCGGTCATCGTCTCGGCGTCCGATGAACGCGAGCTCGATGACGAGGGCTGCCTCTCCCTGCCGGGGATCACCGTGCCGGTCGAGCGCGCCTGCGAGGTCATCGCTGAAGGGCTCGACATCAAGGGCGGGCAGGTGCGGATCGAGGCAGGCGGGCTCGTTGCGCGCGTCCTGCAGCACGAGATAGACCACCTGGACGGCGTGCTGATCATCGATCGGGCCTCGGCCGAGGAACGCAAGGCCGCCCTGCGCCGCTATCGCGAGCTGCATACCGGCTGACGCCGACGAGAAGGGGCTGGCACGTGCGCGTCGTCTTCATGGGAACGCCGCGCTTCGCGGTGCCGTCACTCCGGGCGCTCGCGTCCGCGCACGACGTCGTGGCGGTGTACACGCGTCCGGACATGCCTGCGGGCAGGGGCCGCGACGTGCGCCCGTCTCCGGTGAAGGCCGCGGCGGAGGAGCTCGGGCTCACGGTGGTCCAGCCCGCGACCCTGAGGGACCCCGGTGTGGTGGAGAACCTCCGCTCGCTGCGCCCCGATGTCGTGTGCGTCGTCGCGTACGGGATGATCCTGCCGCCCGAGGTGCTGGACGTGCCGAGGTTCGGCTGCGTGAACGTCCATGCCTCGCTGCTGCCGCGGCGCCGCGGCGCGGCACCGATCGAGCGAGCCGTGCTCGAAGGTGACGTCGAGACCGGCGTGGCGGTCATGCGCATGGAGCAGGGGCTCGACACGGGGCCGGTCGCTTCGCAGGTCTCCTTGCCCGTGGACGGCGCCACGGCGCATGTCCTGCGTGAGAGGCTGGCCGAGATCGGTTCACGGGCTCTGGTAGACGTGCTCGAAGAGATCGAGGCCGGCACCGTCGTGTGGCGTGCTCAGGATGACTCCGCGGCGACGTACGCGGACAAGATCACCTCGGCTGACGTCGTGCTGGATCCGTCGGTGTGCGCGGTCGACCTGGAGCGCCGGGTCAGAGCCTCAGGTGAGAGCGCGGTCAGCCGCGCACTGATCGCGGGTCGCGTCGTGACCGTCGAGGACGCGCGGGTCACCGACGCGTCGCCGGGCATGGGTCGGGTCGCCGTGTCGCGAGACGGCGTCGTACTCGGTACGGTCGACCGCGGGCTGCTCGTCACGCGCCTCACTCCCGCGGGCAAGCGCAGCATGAACGCCGCCGACTTCGCGCGCGGCGCCAGGTTGGGCGACGTGTCCGGCTGGAGCGCACCCTCATGAGCGTGGCCCCCGCGCGACGCGTCGCCCTCCAGGTGCTCAAGAGAGTGCGTGAGAGGGAGGCGTTCGCCCCTGAGACGCTGGCCTCCGTGCTGGCGTCGTCGCGGCTGGAGCCGGCAGACCAGGCGTTCGCGACCCGGCTCGCGTACGGCACGCTCCAGACGGTCGGCGTGTTGGACGAGGCCATCGACCGCCACGTCGCGCGTCCGAAGGACTTGGAGCCGCGCGTGCGCGACGCCCTTCGCCTGGCGACGTACGAGCTCCTCTTCGCCCGTACGCCGGCGCGCGCCGCGGTGCACGAGGGAGTCGACGCGGTCCGAAATGCGAGGCCGCAGGCGGCCGGGCTTGCGAACGCGGTGCTGCGGGCGCTGGCCCTCGAGGCCGAGGGCTTTCCCTGGGGCGATCCCGACACCGACGACGAGGCGCTCGCGCGGCTCACTGCGCACCCGCGCTGGATCGTGGACCTGTTCGTGGCGGACCTCGGCCGCGAGGCGGCCGCCGGCGTCCTGCGAGCCGATCAGGAACCGGCCCCGCTGTACCTGTGGCACGACCCGTTCCTCGGCGACGAGGGCCGGGCGATGGCCGCGCTGGAGGCGGACGGCGCCGGTCCGCGGGCGTGTGAGCCTCCTGGATGCATCGAGGCGACGGTCGCCTCGGCGGCCGTCCGAGGGCGTGCCGTGGAGTCCGGCCTGGTCGTGGTCGCCGACGCGGCCGCCCAAGTGGCCGCGCGGGTCGTCGGCGCCCATCCTGGAGGCGTCGTGGTCGATCTCGCCGCAGGGCGGGGCACAAAGACAGCCCAGCTCCAGGCGGTCAGCGTCGCGGGAGGCGGGCCCGCGCGGGTCTTCGCCGTGGACATCCACGGCTTCAAGGCCAGGGTCCTGTCCGAGCGCATGGAGCGCCTCGGAGTCCCGGGCGTGACCACCCTGGTGGGCGACGGCACCGACGTCGCCGGCATCACGGGGCTGCCCGCCGCCGGTTCCGCTGATGCGGTGCTGCTCGACGCGCCGTGCTCGGGGCTCGGAACGCTTCGCCGCCGCGCCGAGAAGCGCTGGCGGCTGCGTCCGCAGGAGATCGAGGCGCTGTCGGGGCTTCAGGGCGTGCTGCTGGCGCAAGCGTCCTCGCTTGTGCGGCGCGGAGGCGTTGTGGTGTACTCGACGTGCTCGCTCGCGCGGGCCGAGAACCACGACATCGTCGCGGCCTTCCTGGCTTCGGAGGCAGGCGCCGATTTCGCGGTCCGCGACGTGCGCGACGCCGTGCCCGAGGCGTGGGGCCACTGGATCGGACCGGAGGGCCATTTCCAGTCGGTCCCCGAGCCGGGAGGTCCTGACGGGCATTTCGTCGCGGCGCTCGTGCGCAAGGGGTAGAGGGGACCGTCCGGCGCCATGCCGGCCGGCCGGTTGCAGGGAGGAAGCATGCGCACCACTCGTATCGTTGAGATGCTCGAAGTGACGGAAGGTGCAGCGCTCGCCGCCGGCCGCTGGATGGGCAAGGGCGAGAAGAACCTGGCTGACCAGGCCGCTGTCGAGGCGATGCGCCTGGCCTTCGACCAGCTCGACATCTCCGGCGAGATCGTGATCGGCGAAGGGGAGCGCGACGAGGCCCCGATGCTTTTCATCGGCGAGAAGGTGGGCCGCGGCGGCGAGGAGATCGACATCGCGGTCGACCCGCTGGAGGGCACGAACCTGACGGCGTACGGGCAGCCCAACTCACTGGCCGTGCTGGCGTTCGGGCCCAAGGGAACGCTGCTCAACGCACCCGACACGTACATGATGAAGGTCGCCACCGGACCGTCCGCCAAGGGCGCGATCCATGTGGACGCCACCCCCACCGAGAACGTGAACGCCGTGGCGAAGGCCCTGGGCCGCGACCCCGGTGACATCGTGGTGTGCATCCTCGACCGCGAGCGGCACGCGGACATGATCCGCGAGGTCCGGGCGTCAGGCGCACGCATCCGGCTCATCAGCGACGGAGACGTGTTCGGTGCCGTGGCCACGGCCATCGAGGGCACCGGCATCCACCTCTACATGGGCATAGGCGGCGCACCGGAGGGCGTGCTGGCGGCGACGGCGATGAAGTGCATCGGCGGGACCTTCATGGGCCGCTTCGCCTTCCGCAACGACTCCGAGCGCGAGCGCGCCAAGGTCATGTCGAAGTGCGACATCGACGGCGTGCTCGACATGCACTGTCTGGTGAACACCGACGACGCCGCGTTCATCGCCACCGGTGTGACGGACGGCGAGATGCTGCGCGGCGTGAAGTACTTCGGCGGTGGAGCGCGCACGCACTCGGTCGCCATGGACGGACAGACCGGCACCGTGCGCTTCATCGAGACGGTCTACCAGACAGGCGCCGAGAGGTTCTGGGTGCGGCGGGACTAGGGTGATCGACCTGGGCGCGCCTCCGGTGTGTGGGGGTCCGGCGCTCAGACAGGCTTCGGAACACAGAAGGACCCGGGCACTGGCCCGGGTCCTTCTGTGTTCCTGCAGAACTCGCGGCGGACCCCCACACATCGGAGCCGCTTCGTTCGCGCGGTAGTAGCCCCGGGGGGCGGCTACTCTCCTGCGGCGGCGGGGCAGTTCGCGCAGCCGCCGCCTGTGCCGGCCGAGGCGCACGGCGCCGGGGCCGTCTCGTCCTTCGGCTTGGGGCGGTAGTCGGTGTTGTGGAAGCCGGTGCCCTTGAAGTGGACGCGGACGGGGGTGAACACGCGCTTGGTCGCGCTGCCGCACTCGGGGCAGCCGACGGGGGAGGCGTCCGAGGACGGCGCCGTCGGGAACGCGGCCGAGCCACTGGGAGGGGCGGCCCGGCGGGACCCGGAGGAGGCCCCGGGGCGCGAGGCGCTGGGGCGTGCCTGCTACCGCTCCGGCCGCTACGCGAAGGCGGCGGTCGAGTTCGGGGCGGTGGTCGAGACCCACCCGGTTGACGACTACGCCCACTTCTGCCTCGGCCGCGCCCTCAGCCACACCGGCCAGACCCGGCGCGCC
>CAZHMA010000035.1:0-5548 GCA_964533555.1 uncultured Eubacteriales bacterium | reverse complement strand
CAGACGACGGGGGAGTCGTCCGAGGACGGCCTCGTTATCTCGAACACCGTCGAGCAGGCGGTGCACTTGAAGTCATAGGCTGGCATGGTGCGCTCCTTGCATGTATCGGCGCGGCCGACGTGCGAGCACGGAGGATACACCCCTGCCGCGAACGGGCGCAAGGAAGGCCACTGGTATACTCGGGACATGGACTGGCGCAGAAGAGACGACCCGACTGCAGCGGACGCGGACGCGTCCGCCGAGCAGATGCAGCCTGAGCCGGTCGCCGTGCGGACGGGATGGCAACCGCCGGTCTTCGGCGGCAGGCGCCGTCCGATGATCCCCAAGTGGGTCCCCTTGGCAGCTGCCGGGGCCGTCCTGCTGACGGCGGCGGTCGTCGTGGTCGTGGTCCTCACGGCGCGAAGCGCCATCGTGAGAGTGCCCGCGCTGAGCGGTCTCGACCGGACGGCTGCGTCCTCGCGGCTGCAGGAGACCGGACTCGTGTTGAAGGTCGGGGACCGCCGCTTCTCCTCGGCAGTTGCTCCCGGCCTTGTCGTGGACCAGAGCCCCGCACCCGGTTCCAAGGTGGCCGAGGGGACTGTGGTGGTCGTCGCGCTCTCCGCGGGCACCGAGTCGTTCTCCATGCCGGACGTGATCGGCCTGCCGCTGGACCAGGCACGCAAACGATTGCGCGACCGCGGCCTCTCGGTAGACGTGCAGACGCAGCCTTCGGAGAAGCCGCAGGGCACGGTAGTGACCTCGTTCCCGTCCCCCGGTGTGACCGTCGCGACAGGCGACACGGTGCGGATCACGGTCGCTGCCGGCTCGAACGCAGCCAACGCCCTCCTGCCGACCAATCTCGCGGGCAAGACGTTCGTGCTCGACCCGGCGGCCATGCCGGCGGGTGGAGGCGTGGACGCCCCGCTCGACATCTCGCGCAGGGTCCGTGCCCTGCTCGAGGCCTCCGGGGCCCGCGTGGTCGTGACGCGGGATGTCACCGATTCGGGCGACGCGGCATCGACCCTGAGCCGCGCCAGGCGCGCCAAGGAGGCGTCGGGAACGGCCCTCGTGGGCTTCGCCGTGGCGCAGAGCGGCGACGGAGGGCTTGCCGTCCTGAGCGTGCCTGCGACGAAGACCACCGAAGCCTTCTACCTGATGTCGAACAGCATGGCCGCGGGGCTTGTGGACGCCCTCAAGCAGTCCGGCAAGCCGGTGACGACCGCACCGGCGTCCAACGATCCGATCATGATGGCGACCGGCGTCGCGGCCGTGCGTCTCAGGCTCGGCTCGACCGCCGTGCCGGCCGACAAGCTCACGTTCACGGACCCGCAATGGGCCGACGACGTCGCCCGTGCCGTTTACAGGGTCCTGAGCTCCGTGTACGGTTCCAAGTGATCCACGGACGGCCCGCGACATCGCGGGCCGCCATGTCGATGAGGTCTGATTGAAGAACAGGACACTCATAGCGGCCGTCTGTTGCTTCGCCATCGTCCTGGCGATGACTCCTCGTACCGCCTATGCCGCGAGGAGCGCGCGCCAGATCGCGAACGAGCTCGCGGCGGTCCGCGCCAAGGTACAGAACGCGGGCAACCAGTACGACAAGGCGCTCAACGCGCTGGAGAACACCGACGACAAGATCAAATCCACCGACAAGCGCATGAAGGTCGAGGCCAGGAACCTGGCGAATGCCGAAGCGCTCCTGGGCCAGCGCATCGACGCGATGTACCGCTCGGGTGACGAGATGGGCATGCTGAGCTTCATGCTCGGTGCTACGACGTTCGACGACTTCATCACGCGTGCCGACTTGATCCAGATGATCGGCGACCGCGACGCCGAGCTCGTGATGCAGGTCAAGGAGACGAGAGCGCGCCTCGAGCGCAATCGCAAGAGCCTGCAGACGGACCGCACGAAGCAGGCGAACGACCTCGCGGTCTTCAAGAAGCGCCGAAACGCCCTGCAGACCGAACTCCAGAAGGTGCAGGCGCAGTACGCCCGACTCCTCGGCGAGCTTGCCGCCGCGATGGCCCGAGAGCGGGCCGCGGGCAAGTACACCTGGGTGCCGAAGGGCCCGAACGGGATGGTCTTCCCCGTGCGGGGCGCGCACTACTACAGCAACACGTGGGGGGCGCCACGCTCCGGTGGCCGCCGCCACAAGGGCACCGACATCATGTCGCCGAAGGGGACCCCGTGCGTCGCCGTCTCGTCGGGGTACGTGCGCGCCCATTCGAGCGGGCTCGGCGGCCTCACGATCACCCTCACCGGCGACAACGGATGGACCTACTACTACGCGCACCTCAACGGCTATGCGGTCCGCAGCGGCCACGTGTCGGCCGGACAGCTCATCGGATACGTGGGCAACACCGGCAACGCCCGGGGCGGCGCCAACCACCTGCACTTCCAGATGGGGCCGAGCGGCCGGTGGGTCAACCCGTACCCGTATCTCAGGCAGATGGAGTAGCGGGCGCCCGCACTCGCGTGGGCGGTGCGGACGGATGTACACTTCTCCTGGCGCGGATCCGACAGGACCCGCGCACCGTGACGGGAGCCGCGACGTGATGCGGCTGAGAGGCGGACACGAGGTCCGCGACCGCGAAGACGGCGCCGGTAATGCGGCGCACGCACAACGGTCAGGGTGTGCGCACCCTGTCTGCACCGAACCCCGCACGGTCGTCGCAGGTCACCCTTCACGTGACCCGGGGAAGAGGTAGGCGATGACCGGGACGAGAACCAGGCTGATCGTCGAGATCGCGCTCACGATCGCGCTGTCGGTGGTCCTTGGACTGCTCAAGATATGGGAGATGCCGTACGGCGGAAGCATCTCGCTGGAGATGCTTCCGATCCTGGTGCTGGCCCTCCGCCGCGGGTGGCGGATCGGCGTCGCCGCCGGTGCCTTGTACGGCGTGGTGGCGTTGATGTTCGGGGGGATAGTCGTGCACCCGGTGCAGTTCCTGCTCGACTATCCGGTGCCGTTCGCCCTCGCGGGCCTGGCAGGCCTGATGACGCCGCTCGTGCGCCGCGGCGCCCGGGAGGGACGCACCGGCTGGCAGTGGGTGGTGGCCGGAGTCGCACTGGGCGCGTCGCTGCGGTTCCTGTCGCACTGGGTCTCCGGCCTCGTGTTCTTCGGGCAGTACGCCGCACCGGGTCAGCCGGCCTGGCTCTACTCGCTGCTCTACAACGGCTTCTACCTGGTGCCCGCGGCCCTCATCTGCGCGGTCGCGGCCGTGCTGCTGCTTCCGGTCCTGGAGAGGGCGGTGCCGGCGCGATGAGCGGGTGCCTGATCGTCGGAGCGGCGCCCGCGGTGGACCGCGCGGGATTCTACCGTGCGTCGATCCGGGAAGCCGAGTGGCTCATCGCCGCAGACGCCGCGGGGGAGTGGTGCGTGCAGATGGGCCGCGTACCGGACCTGACCGTCGGGGACTTCGACTCGGCGACCGCCGGTGCGAGAGAGCGCCTCCAGGCCGCCGGCTCGGCCGTCGTGTCCCTTCCGACGGCCAAGGACGAGTCGGACCTCGATGCGTGTGCAGCCGCCGCACGGGCCCGCGGTGTCGACTGGGTGACCTTCACCGCCGCCTTCGAAGGCAGGGTGGATCATACGCTCGCCGCCCTGGGGACCGTGATGCGCTGCGCCGACATCGGTGCGTCTGTCAGCGAGCCGACGTGGTGGGCCCAAGTGGTCGCGCAGGCCGACGGACCGCAGACCCTGCCGATCCCCGCGGGGGGCCTGTTCACGGTCGTGTCGGCCGCCGGGGCGTCAGGGCTGTCCATCGAAGGAGCGCGGTTCCCGCTGCGGGGATCGGAGCTGGAACCGCTTTCGGCCTTGGGCCTGAGCAACGTGGCGGTGTCCGACGGCGTGACGTTGCGCGTCGGCAGGGGAATGGTACTCGTCATCGTCCAGCGGTGAGCGGCGTTCGCCACCGCGCGTCGTATATACTTTCGGCCGAACGCCGGGTCCGCTCGTTTGGGGGTTGTCGACCATCAGACTCAGAGGCTATCAGTGGGCAGCCGCGCTGGCGGCGATCCTCGCCTTGGGCGCGGCATTCACGCGCGTATGGTGGCTTGCTGCCGCAGCGGCCGGGGTGGCCGGCGCCGTCGCGATCTTCGCCCAGGCGGGAAGGCGCGAGTCCCTCGCACCGGCCCAGGCTCCGCCCGTCAAGTTCGAGCCGAGGATCATCCTACCGACGACCTCGGAGGCCGAGGACGTGGTCCGTTCCCTGTACCGCTCCGCGGCCCAGCGCCAGAACGCTGTCGCCGCCCACCTGTGGCTGCAGGACCCCGCGACGGCGACTCTGCGCCTCGTCGCCGCGGCCGGTGACAAGGTCCCTTCAGCGGTCCCGCTGCCGATCGACGACCCGTTCATAGCGGGCGTCATCACAAGGGGCGAGTCGGCGCTCGACGCCTGCGTCACCCTCAGTGACGGCGCCGCCTCGACCGAACTCTGGCGCTTCGCCTTCCCGGTGGTCGGCTCTCTTGCCACGGGGCTCGCCTGCGTCGACCTGGAGACGGCCGTGCGGCCGGACCGGCAGCCGCTCGAGTCGCTGGCCGTGCCCTACCAGCCCGTGCTTGCGACCGCGCTCGCGCTGCACGTCGCCAGGTCCGAGACTCTGCAGGCGGCCAACCTGATCGACGCCGCCCACGAGCTCAGCCGCCGGCTCACGCAGGAAGAAGTGGTCCGCGTGGCGCTCGACAGCGCCGTGGCGCTCTCTCATGCGGCCAGCGGCAGCGTCATGCTCGCCGACGAGGACGGTGCCTCCCTGACGATCGTTGCATCACTCGGACTGCCGGACGAGGTCGTCGCCAGCACGGTGGTCTCGCCGGGCGAGGGCATCGCGGGGTGGGTCTACAGCAGCAACAAGCCGCTGCTCGTGGAGGACCTTCCGAACCGGGCGGGTTCCCGCCGGCGCGGGGTGCGGTCCTCCGCCAGCGTCCCGATCTCGGACGAGGACGGCATCCTCGGCGTGCTGAACGTCGGTGCGCGCGAGTTTCCCGCCCACTTCACGGACGAACACCTGCGGACCCTTGAGACGCTCGGCCGGCAGGCGGCGGTGGCGCTGCGCAACGCTCGCGCCATGGAGTCGTCCACCGACCTGTACTTCGCGACACTGACCGCTTTGTCGGTCGCCCTGGAGACGAAGGACCCGTACTCGCGCGGCACCACGGGCCGGATCGTCGAGATCGTGCGCGCCATGGCGTCGGCGATGGGACTCGGTCCGGTGGACACCCAGGCGCTCAACGTCGCGGCCCTGCTGCACGACATCGGGATGGGACTGGCCGGAGGCCCGATAGGGACCACCGCGCGACCGCTGACCACGATCGAGCGCGGCATGCTCAAAGCACATCCGGTCATGGCGGCCGAGATACTCGCCGATGTCCCCGCCCTGCGGGAGGTCGTGCCGATCGTCTACCACCATCACGAGTGGTATGACGGGCACGGCTACGTGGGCGGACTCGCCGGAGAGGCGATCCCGCTCGGCTCGCGTGTGCTGGCCGTCGCGGACGCCTTCGTGGCGATGACCTCGGACCGTCCGTACCGCCGCGCCCTGACGGTGCCCGCCGCACTGGCGGAGCTGGC
>CAZHMA010000034.1:0-13248 GCA_964533555.1 uncultured Eubacteriales bacterium | reverse complement strand
CGACGCTGATGAACATCCTGGGCTGCCTCGACAAGCCGACCTACGGCACCTACGTGCTCGACGGTGTGGACGTCAGCGTGCTCGACGCCGAGCAGCTGGCCGAGATCCGCGCCACCCGCATCGGCTTCGTGTTCCAGTCGTTCAACCTCCTGCCCAGAAGCACGGTCATGCGCAACGTCGTGCTGCCCATGATCTACACAAAGGTCCCCGTCCGCGAACGTGAGGACCGGGCCACGGCGGCGCTCGTCGCGGTCGGCCTGGACGAGAAGACCTGGTACCACAAGAGCAACGAGCTCTCCGGCGGCCAGATGCAGCGCGTGGCCATCGCCCGGGCGCTCGTCAACGACCCCGCGATCGTCCTGGCCGACGAGCCGACCGGTAACCTCGACACCAAGACGGGCGAGATCATCCTGGACACCTTCCGCAAGCTGCAGGCCGAAGGGCGCACCATCGTGCTCATCACCCACGAGCAGTCGGTCGCCGAGCACGCGGACCGTGTCGTGCACGTTCTTGACGGGCTGATCGTCGACACCCCGACCGCCGAGGGGAGCGCCTCGTGAGCATCTACGACCTCGTGCACGAGACCCTTTTGGCGCTCACCAGCAACAAGGTGCGCTCCACGCTCACGATCCTCGGGATCGTCGTCGGCATCGCCTCGGTCATCCTCATGGTCTCCATCGGCCAGGGCTCGCAGTCGGCCATCACCAAGTCCATCGAGTCCGCCGGTTCGAACCTGCTGATGGTCACGCCGGGCGGCGGCAACTTCAGGCCGGGCGAAGGCGGAGGCGGCGGAGCGCGAGCGACCCTCTCCCAGAAGGACGTGAACGCGATCAAGGACCTGCCGGGCGTGGCCGCGATCGCGCCCGACGCGGCTGGCCAGTACACGGTCGCGACCGCCGGGGCGAGCACGTCGCTCAGGATCACCGGCGTCACCGCCGCGTATCCCACGGTGAAGTCGATCGAGACGTCGGCGGGCTCGTTCTTCTCCCAGGAGGACGTGAACGCCAGCTCCAAGGTGGCGGTGATCGGCCCCACCGTGGTCACCGACCTCTTCCCGGACGGCACGGAGCCGCTCGGCCAGGAGGTCCGCATCAACGGCCTGAACTTCACGATCATCGGCGTGACGAAGAGCAAGGGCGCGAGCGGGTTCAGCAACGCCGACGAGGTGGTCTACATCCCGCTGACGACCCTGCAGCGCTACCTGACCGGCAGCACCGACATCTCGACCATCAACATCCAGGCAGCGACCACCGACGTCATGAGCACCCTCCAGACCGCCATCAGCGACGCCCTCATCGTGTCGCGCAACGTCAAGGACCCGACCACGCCCGACTTCCGGGTGCTGTCGCAGTCCGACATCCTCACCACCGCGTCGACCATCACGGGCACCTTCACGATCCTGCTGGCGTCGATAGCCGGCATCTCGCTGGTCGTCGGCGGCATCGGCATCATGAACATGATGCTCACCACGGTGACCGAGCGGACGCGCGAGATCGGCATTCGCAAGGCGATCGGCGCGCGGCCCCGCGACATCACGTCGCAGTTCCTGGCCGAGGCGGTGACGCTCACGGTGCTGGGCGGGGTGTTCGGCGTCGCCATCGGGTGGGGCACGTCCGCCATCGTCACGGCGACCGGACTGCTCACCACCGAGGTGTCGCTCCAGGCGGTGCTGCTGGCGTTCGGCGTGTGCGCGGCCATCGGCATCGTGTTCGGCTACTACCCGGCCAAGCGGGCGTCGAAGCTCGACCCGATCGAGGCCCTGCGCTACCAGTAGGCGTCCCCGCGCGGGTATGCTCATCACACTCGGGCGGGGGATGCGCCCGCGACGCGGAAGGACACGCAGATGAGCGATTCGGTCAGCCCCGGCGTTGCCATGCGCCTCGGGGAGTTCGTGAACGCGCATGCGCAGAAGGACAGCGGCGGCACGTGGCAGCTGGAGAGCGCCAAAACCCTCGAGATCCACCTGGCGGGCAACAAGGTGCTCACCAAGGTCGGCGCGATGATCGGCTACTACGGTGACCTCAAGTTCACGCGCGCGGGCGCGGGCGGAGCGGGCAAGTGGGTCAAGTCGGCGCTCACCGGCGAGGGCGGCGCGATGACCGAGGTCGTCGGCAGCGGCATCCTGTACTGCGCCGACGCCGGCAAGGAGATCTCGATCATCTACCTCGACAACGAGACGATCTTCGTCAACGGCAAGGACTGCCTGGCGTATTCCGAGACGATCGCCTGGGACATCGTCATGACGGGCGGCGCCGGCATCATGGCGGGCGGCCTGTTCTCGTTGCAGCTCACGGGCACCGGCTACGTGGCCGTGACCACCCACGGGAAGCCGCTGGTCCTTGGCGTCGCGCCGGGCCAGCCGCTGTTCACGGACCCCAACGCGACCGTCGCGTGGTCGGCCGGGATGCAGACCAGCGTGAAGACCGACGTCAACTTCAAAACGCTCACCGGCCGCACCAGCGGCGAGACGCTCCAGATGAAGTTCGAGGGCTCCGGCTTCGTCGTGCTGCAGCCGTTCGAGGAGATCACGGTGCCCGCGGGCCAGTGAGCGGGGAAGTCCCGCGAACCGGGGGCGCGCGCGACGCGTCTGACCCGGGGACAGGAAATGCGTCTCGGGGAGGTACGTGCGATGAAGAGTCACATCCGCGTTCTGGCGGTCGTCACGGTGTGCGCGCTTGCGCTGGCAGTCGTGGGCTGTACACAGCCGTCGGCAGCGCCTGACGGCGGCACGTCGGGAGGCACCTCCAGCGGGAAGATGCCGGCCGGGTCCGCGCGGCTGTCTGACGGCGACAGCGGCAAGACGGCGAACCTCAAGGTGGGCGGCACGCTGATCGTCGATCTTGAGGAGAACGCCACGACCGGCTTTTCGTGGGCGGTCGAGGGCGCGGTGCCGGACGTACTTCAGAAGGCCGGCGACGAGCAGCAGGCCGCGGCGGACACCGGCGTCGTGGGCGCGGCGGGCCGCCACGTCTTCAACTACGACGCAGCGAAGGCCGGCTCGGGAGAGCTCACGCTGGTCTACGCCAGGCCGTGGGAGAAGGGCGTTGCCCCTGCGAAGACCTTCACGGTGAAGGTCGTGGTGGAGTAGGGCGCTAGGAGTCGGCCAGGCGCTCGAAGACGGGACCCCACGAGCGATTTGCCTCCTCCATCGCCGCCTCAAACCGCTTCCGGCGTTCGACTTCGGCCCCGACCGGCCGCATCGTGAGCGACGTGCCGTCGGTGATGATCTCGATCTCAGTCTCGTCGGTGATGTTGAGCAGCTCGAGGATCGGCTTGTCGATGACGAGCGCGCGGCTGTTGCCGTGGCGCACGAGCTTCTTGATCATGACGGTCACGCTCCTTCTTGCGGGGGGAGTGGCAACATCGTATCACCGAAAGGCTTACTCAAACCATACCTAAGTATTACCGTCAAGAGCGGTCGTCCCCCTGGGTTTGACCACGCCCGCGGCGGTAGGTATACTTCGTCTCCGCCCCTCGGGGCACTTGAAACGTGGATATTGCGGGGTGGAGCAGTCTGGTAGCTCGTCGGGCTCATAACCCGAAGGTCGTCGGTTCGAATCCGGCCCCCGCTACCAAGCAATGAACAGAACGGCCGTCCACTTGGGCGGCCGTTCTTGCGTCACCGCTACCCCACCAGACGCACGTGATCTCCGTACCCGGCGTCGACCGCCTTCGCGTACAGTGCGCGGTCAGCCGTGAGCAGGGGCGCTTCGTGGGCGATCGCGGCCGCCAGGTAGAGGCAGTCGTATACGGGGTGGTCGAGGTCCAGAGACAACGCCATCGCGAATGGGCCGAGCGGCTCGGTCGAGACCGAGTACTCCACGAGCCGTCGCAGTAGGGCGAAGGCGGCGAACGCCTCATCGTGGTTTCGCAGGCGCTGGCGGACCTTGCCGGCGAGGGCGGAAGCGACCTCACCCCAGAACGTGTCCGGAACCAGCGGATCGAACCCGAGCGTCGCATCGGCCGCTGCCTGAGAGCCGGCCTCGTCGACGACGAGGGCGACCGCAACCGACGCATCGAGCATGACGGCCGTCACGGCCGGCTCAAGTCGTCGTAGTCGCCCCGGAGCGCGCGGTCGATGGCGGCATCGCGCTCCTCGTGACCGCGACGGATCGCATCCAGCGCCGATTCACCGCCGCGCTTCGAGTGCGCGCGCATGGCGGCGGCCTCCGCGAACCATTGCTCACGTGGCATGGGCACCGACGCCTGCAGCGTCTCGCGAATCTCGGTCTGCAGCGAGCGAGCGTTGCGCTGCGCGCGCTGGCGTAGCGCGGTCATGAGTTCCTCCGGAAGGTCCCTCAACAAGAAGTCAGGCACTTGGTCACCTCCTACGGGATGATATCGAAATGATACCATCCGTCGAGGCGATCGAACACAGCGTAGCGGCGCGGCCTTCCCGAACACCTGCCGGTCTCCAACCGCGGGCGAGCGACCAGTCGCGCGGCCGCTACCCGAACCGCACGCACCGCATCGACATGCTCGCCATGTCGATGCCCGTGTGGGTGAAGGTCACCTCGTCGTCGGCGGTGCGCATGGCGGCCGCGTAGAGCATGGGCAGGTAGTGGTCGTTCGTGGGAACCGACAGCCGCGCCATCTGCCCGGCCGTCTCGTAGTGGACGAGCGCCTCCTGGTCGCCGCGCACGAGCGCATCCGCCACCCAGGCGTCGAACTCGACGGCCCACGGTCTGGGCGCTGCGTCCGGCTCCCAGTCGATGCCGGCGAAGCTGTGCACCATGTTCCCGCTGCCCACCACGAGCACGCCCAGGTCGCGCAGCGGCGCGAGGCGATGCCCCAGCTCCCAGTGATGGTCGGCGGGCGCGCGGATGTCCAGGGACAGCTCGAAGACCGGCACGTCGGCATCGGGCCACATGTGGCGGAGGATCGCCCACGACGCGTGGTCGAGGCCCCACGTGTCGTCGGGTACCACCTCCGGAAGCAGCTCGGCCACGCGCTTCGCGCCGCTCGGGGAACCCGGGGCCGGGTACTCGATCGCGTACAGCTCCGGCGGGAAGCCGCCGAAGTCGTGGATGGTGCGCGGCTCGGCGGCCGTGAGCACGTGCGTCCCGCGCGTGAGCCAGTGCGCCGACACCACGAGCGCGGCCCTCGGCCGGGGCAGGTCGGCGGCCAGCGCACTCAGGCTGCGCGTGAAGGCGTTGTCGGCGAGCGCGTTCATGGGGTTGCCGTGCGCCAAGAAGAGCGCCGGCATGCGGGCAGCCGGAGAAGGCGTCGGCGACGCGGCTGAGTCGGCCACCGTCAGCTTCTCGACCGCTTGCGCGCCTCGCGCCCGCTGCCGCCGTGGGTGCCCAGGTCGAACATCAGCGCGATGAACAGGATCACCCACTCGAAGCCGGTGACGCCGCCCGGCGCGACCCACACGTAGGCGATGGTCAGCCACGGCATCAGCAGCAGCCCCGCCAGCGGCCACGCCCACGTCGGGATGGCGGGGGTGCCCACGACCCATCCGGCGAAGGTCTCGGTGATGCGGGACGGGAACATGAACCACCACAGCGCCAGGGCAAGGCGCGGCGCGCCCGCAAGCAGCAGCACTCCAAGACAGCAACCCATCCCCGTGTCCTTTCGCGCGGAACCGATGGGGGGTTCATACCCGCGGGCACGCGCACCCCGCGCGGCGGGTAACAACCACCGTGCTACCATCCACCTACCGAAGATGCCGCGCGCACCCCGCGCGCGTGCGAGGGGGGACACAACATGGCACCGGAACCAGCACGGCAGTTCGCCGTCGTCACCGACAGCACCGCTGACATCACGCCCGCCATGGCCGCCGAACGCGGCATCGCCGTGGTGCCGCTGTCGCTCACCATCAACGGCGAGACGCTGCCCGACGGCGTGCTCACGCAGGAGGAGTTCTTCGCCAAGATGAAGAGCGCGCCGGAGCTGCCCACCACGTCGCAGCCCAGTGTCGGCGCGTTCACCGACGCCTACGACCGCGCGCTCGAGACCGCCGAGTCGGTCGTCTCGATCCACATCTCGTCGAAGCTCTCGGGCACGGTGGAGGCGGCGCGCGTGGCCGCCGAGCAGTTCGCCGGCAAGGTCCACGTGTTCGACTCCCGCAACCTGTCGTGGGGCTGCGCGTGGCAGGTCGTCGACGCCGCCACAGCCGCGGCCGAGGGGCTCGGCGTGCCCGAGGCGCTGGCGCGGCTCGAGCGGGCGCGCGAGCAGGTGAAGCTGATCGTCGGCCTGGATTCGCTGGAGAACCTGCGCAAGGGCGGCCGCATCGGCGCGGTGTCGTCGCTGATGGGGGCGCTGCTCAACCTGAAGGTCACCATGACCGTGGACGCGGACGGCGCGTTCGCGCCGCTGGGCCGCAGCCGCGGCGAGGCGGCCGGGCTCGACTACACGATGGAGTGGATCGCCAAGCAGATGGGGCAGGCCCGCACCGGCCGGTTCGCGGTGGGCCACGGCCTGTCGCGCGATCGCGCGGTGCGGATCGGCGAGCGCATCCGGGAGCGCTGGGAGGCCAGCGAGCTCGTCATCTACGACGCCGGCTCGGTCATCTGCACGCACACCGGGACCTGCTGGGGCGTGGCGGTCTGGCCGCAGGGCTAGGCCCCGGCGCCACCCGAGCGAACGACGCGCGGCCCCGGCCTCCGCTAGGGAGACCGGGGCCGCACCACGTGTTCACGCTTATGAGGACCGTGTAAGCCCTCTGAGGCAACGGCGTGCCGACGTGCCCGCCGGCCGGCCGCCTACTTGCCGCTCCACGGCACGAACGACAGCTTCGCGCTCACGTTGCCAGCGCTTTCCGCGATCGAGTCGACGGTCACGCCCGAGTAGCCGAACTTCGGGGCCGACCCGCTCCAGAAGTAGTACGCGCTCGTGTTCGGCTTCGTGGTGCTGCCGATCGACGTCACGCCGTTCGCCCCCGGATAGAGGTCGCCTGCGTCGCCGCGGTTGGTGCCGCGCTCCAGGTCCCACCGGTCGTCGGCCTGGAGGATCGAGATGGCGTAGTGCGTCGCGCCGTTGTCGGCCTTGCGCGCGCCCTCGCTGCGGAACTCCTTCCAGTTCTCGGCCTCGTTGGGACGCCAGTAGTCCATGGTGAAGACGTTGTCGTCCACGTGGTACACGGCCAGACCGTGGGTGCCCGCGCCATAGCGGCCGAAGCCCCTGTCGAAGCCGATCTGCTGCCGGTTCTCGAACAGGTAGTACTCCTTGCCGCCCGAGTTCGGCACGACCATCTTGTACGCCGCCGGGGACGTCTCGGCCGGCGCCAGGGACACCTGCGACGCGCTCGTCACGACGGTCGGGGTGACAAAGCCGAGGCGGTACTTGCTCCACGCGTCCAGCACCGCGGGCGAGTTGCCGGAGAAGAGCCGCTCGTTGGGGAAGCGGTTCCAGCTGCCGCCGGCCATCAGGCTGTAGATGCCGGTGCCCTCGGACTCGTAGCCGTAGTCGTACTGGTCGGGAAGCCCCAGCACGTGCCCGTACTCGTGCGCGTACACGCCCACGGTCGGCGGGAACGGCCCGCTGACCACACCGGAGAAGCCGGTGAGGTCGCCACCGACCTCCGGCATCATCGCGTAGTTGTTGATAGTGACGCCGTCAGTCACATAGCCGTCCATGCCCGTGCCCTCGGTGAGGTCCCAGCTGTGCGACCAGATGATGTCGGCGGCTCCGCTCCACTCGGCGCCGGTGCCGGCGAACACCACGAACAGGGTCGGCACCTTGCCGTCCACGGCGTACTTGGAGAAGTCCACGTACGGGTCGGCGGCCTTGATCGCGTCGATGACGAGGCCTTGGACGTTGGTGGGATACGCGCCGAAGCCGTTGTCGTTCACGCCGTCGGCCTTGCAGTAGTACTCGTACGAGTGGCCGGACGGCAGCCAGCCCAGCGTGCTCGGCAGGTTCAGCGTGCCCACGTTCACGGCGCCGAACGACGAGTTCGTGTAGTAGTTCTTGAGCGTGTTGTTGGTCGGGTGACCGGGATACGCCGCGTATTCAGGCGGGTCGTAGACCGTGCCGAACAGCATGTCGTCGAAGTACGTGGCCAGGTCCAGCCGCGTGCCGGACGCGCCGGGCGGCGTGGTCGTGAAGTCGACGAAGAGCGTGATGACCTTCTGGTCCGCTCCCGTCGCCAGCGCGGGGATCGCCTGGCCGGTGGGGTTGGACTTCCTGCCCCGGTTCGCCGAGTTGGGGAACCCCGGCGCCGACTTGCCGGCGGCCTTGAGCGCCGCCTTCGCGTCCGGCTCCATGGGAACGACCTCGAGCCCGCGGACGGCCTTCGCCGCGGGCGCCGTCCGCAAAACCGGGAGCGCCACGGCCGCGAGCCCGACCGCGAGGGTGACGACCAGCAACAGGGCTATCGACCTTCTTCGCATGCTTCCTCCTCCGCTCGGGGCGATTCCTCGAGAGAACACAAAGACCGACCCCAAAGGGGGCCGGTCTCACCATTGGCTCATCGTCGGAATCGGTGACCGAACTTGGTGCCCCGACGCTTCTTCGCCTCGCCCGATCTGTGCTTCGCTTGGTGCTCTCGGGAGGGATGATACCCCTACGCGGCGTCGATTTGGATCCACCTACGGTCTACTTGTTGTACGCCGGCGCCTCGAGCGGCGGGACCGCTTCGCCCCAGTCGATCCGGCCGTTGTCGCGCCAGTCGATGATGTGCCAGATCTCGTGCCCGACGATCTTGTCCAGGTCGGCGGTGTGGCGGGGGTTCACGACGATCTCGCCGTCGCCGTAGTACGAGATGGCCTGCTCGCCGCGGGGCGTCGCGCCCATGCGGATGGTGACCCCGTCGAGCAGCCGGTAGGTGCTCTTCAGGCTGTCGAGCAGGGCCTGCGCGGCGCGCTCGTCGTCCTTGACGTTCGAGGGGACGGGCGAGGAAGACGCCGTGGGGGCGGGCACGCGCGGGCCGGGGAAGGCCTTTGCCGGCGATGTCGTGTGATGCCCCGCGACGAAGGAAGCGCCAGCGAGGAACAGCGTGAGCACGGCGGCCCGGAAGAGTGTGCGCAGAAGTCTCATGGCGCCCGGTGCAAGCGAGGCGCATGCCGACCCGGTCGGGCCCGCCGCTCGTCGCCCGGAGAAGCAACAAGACCCCGAGGCCTTCCGGGCCGGGGCCCTGTCACGTCAGAGGCGTGCCTGTGCTCGCTTCGCTACTCCACGTAGTTGTGGGTGCGCATCCTGTCGCGGATCTCGTCGAGCCTGTCGGGGTGGAGCGTGGGAGCTTCTGTGTAGGGCAGGTACGCGCGCGCGTTGATCTCGTCCACCCGGTCGGGATGCAGCGTCGGCACCTCGGTGTAGGGCAGGTACGCGCGGGCGTTGATCTCGTCCACCCGGTCGGGATGCAGCGTCGGAGACTCCGTGAACGGCAGGAAGTTGAGCGCGGCGTGGTCGTAGATCAGCCCGTCGTCATAGGCGAGCGCGACAAGCGGCAGCGTGCCGGCGATGAGCACCGCGCACACCACCGCGATCAGTGCCTTCCTAGCCAGCATGATGTTGGACACCTCCCTTCGCGATAGGTCCTCGGAGGCGTCCGCGCGCGCATCACCAGGCGCCGTGGACGCCCTTGCATCGCATGCTCAGAGAGCGTTCACATCGCGCTCCAAGAGCCATCGAAGGCGCCATGAAGAATCGCCGAAATGTGGGTACATGCAGTTGGCTAGAGGTGAGTTACGTGGAGCCGGAGGGCGAAGACATCCGCGTCGGCGAGATCGTCGTGTCGCCACGCATGCGCCGCCTCGAGGCCGGGGGACGCGAGCTCGAAGTGACGTCGCGCGAGTTCGAGGTGGCGGCGGCGCTGGCGTCGCACCCCGACTGGGTGCACTCGGCCGACCAGTTGTGCAGCGACGACCCCGAGACGAACTCGTCGCCCGGGGCCGTCAACGTGCACGTCTCCCACCTGCGCCACAAGCTCGCCGACTGCGGGTTCCCGGGCGCGATCGAGACGGTGCGAGGCGTCGGCTACACCATGCGACGCGACCACTGCGGCGCCTCCGGGACGGACGCCGGGAGCGCAACGCGGGTGTTGCCGCTGGCAACGGAGGCGTTGCACGCTCCGCCTGACGACGGCCTGGCCGGCATCGGGCCTCAGCTCGTGATGCTCAGGCGCGCGCTCGGGCTCACCCAGGCGCAGCTGGGCGAGCGCGTGGGAGTGAAACGGCAGCAGGTCCAGCGGTGGGAGTCGTGCGCGTACCGGTCCGCCACGCTGGAGCGGGTGGCGCGGGTCGCCGACGCCCTGGGATGGAATCAGGCCACCGCACGCCTCCGACCGGTCAGTTGAGGACGCCGGCCCAGCGCGCTACGAGCGCCGAAAGTCCCGAAAGCCGCTAAGTGCCCAAGCGCCACAGCGCGTCGATCGGCATGGCGAGCAGTTCGACGGGTGGTGCGGAGACGCGCACTGTCTCCGCACCGGAGTAGAGGACCACGCCGCGTACGAACCGGTCGCCGGCCGCCTCGGCAAGGTGACGCAGTCCGCGAAAGTCGTGCGGACCAAGGGCCGCCGCCGCCTTGACCTCGATGCCGACCACGCCGCCGCCCGGTCCCTCGACGACGAGGTCGACCTCGGCGGTCTGATGCTTCGCGAAGTGCGAGAGCGCGAACCGCTGCGAGGCCGAGGCCGCTTGTCGAACCACTTCGCAGACGACGAACGACTCGAGCGCGGGTCCGAGACGCTCCCGATCGGCCGTGAGCCGCGCGGCATCGGTGCGAAGCAGATGCGCGAGCAGCCCGCTGTCCGACAGGTAGAGTTTGGAGGCGCGCACTCCGCGCTTCACCTCGCCGGACGACCACGCCGGCAGGTCTATCACCAGGTACGTGGCACGCAGCAGGGCGAGGTAGCGGCTGAGCGTACTCCACGGGATGCCGAGGGTCCGCGACAGGTCGCTCAGGTTGGCGGGCGAGGACGTGCGCGCCCCGATCGCGGCGAGCAATCGCGGGAAGGCGGAGAGAGCGTCGACGTCGGCCAGCTCACGCACATCCTTCTGGAGGACGGACGTCAGGTACGAGTCGTACCAGCCGTCGCGCCGAGCGTCGCTCCACGCGTGCGGTTCCGGGTAGCCGCCGCGCGTGAGGCGCCGGACGAGATCGACGTTCGTCTCCTCGGAGGCGGTCAGAGCGGGCAGCGCGTGCTCGAACAAGGCCGGAAGAAACGCCTCCGCGGTGCCACCGATCTCACCCTGCGTGAGCGGCCAGAGCGTCTCGATCTCCATTCGGCCGGCAAGGGAGTCGGCGAGGCGAGGGAGCAGGAGCACGTTCGTGGAGCCCGTGAGCAGGAAGCGGCCGGGGGTGCGGTCGCGGTCGACAGATGCCTTGATCGCCAGCAGCAGGTCCGGGACGCGCTGGATCTCGTCGATCACCACTGGCCCGTCCTGGGCCGCGATGAACCCGGCGGGATCGGCGGTCGCCAGCGACAGGGTCGCCCCGTCGTCCAGCGTGAGGTAGCTCGCACGGCGTTGCGCCGCGATGATGTCTCGCGCCAGAACCGTCTTTCCCGTCTGGCGAGCCCCGTTGACGACCACGACAGGCCGGTCGGCGAGGGCCTCGATCACGCGTGCCGTCAGATTCCGCGCGTACATGGGGCGCCCCTCCAGTGGTGTAAATATCACCGTACTGTGGTGAATATTACACCACTCAGCCTCAGAAGTCCACGGCCGGGACGACGGCGATCGCGCAGGGATGGCCGGATCCATGGCAATCACCTCCCGGCTCCGAGCCTACGGCTCGCCCCTTGCCGGTTTCCGACCGGAACATGAACGGGCCCGCCTCGCAAGGAGACGGGCCCGTTCGGGCAACGCCGGGCGGCCGCGGGCGCGGCACCGGTGGCGCCTACGCGCAGAACACGCGCACGTGGTCGCCGTCGGTCGAGACGATGTTCACTTCCATCTCGCGCAGGTTCTCGATGATGTCCTCGAGGTCCTCGGGCTTCAGGTTGTTGAAGTCGATGGACATGCCGCTCTGGCCCATGGACTCGTTGATCTGGTCCATCGCCTGCGGCGGGATGAGGGTCGTGAGCTTGATGCCGGCGCGCAGGAGGGCGAGCGGGATCTTCACGTCGACCTTGTCCTTCTCCTTGCTGTCGATCTTCACGTACAGGAACTTGGGGGTGCCCGTGGCCGACGGGCCGGTGGGCCAGTTCGCCGACGGGGAGGGCGCCGCGGGCGCGGGGGCGTCGTCGTCGGCGCCCAGCGAGTCCAGGAGCAGCTCCGCCTGGTCGGCGGTGATCTTGCCCTCGGCGAGCATGGTGATGATGCGCTTCTTCTCCTCGTTCATGGTCGCACGCGTCCTTTCGTGATCCTCAGTAGATGTCGACGTCCACGCGGGCGTCGGTTCCGTCGATGTGCGCGCGGGTCCCGCGCGATTCGGCCACGACGCCGATGGCGCCGATCAGCAGCAGGCTGTAGTGGTGATAGCGCGCGCCGGCCAGCCACAGCGCCAGGTCCACGATGGCCGTGACCGCGAGGGCGAAGCCCCCGATCACCAGCAGCAGCGGCCAGAGCAGGAAGAAGGGGACCCAGACGTGGACGTCTTTGGTGGCGCCCTTCTCGCGGATGCGCACGTCGATGACGAGCGGCGGCATGATGGCGGTCATCTGCGGATCCTCTCCGCGGCCTCCTCGGCGCTGATCTCGCCGCGCTCGAGCAGGTCCAGCACTTCGTCCGCCGGCTGGAGGGGCGCCTCGGTCTCGATCTGCACGAGCTGCAGCAGGCCGGCGATGCGGTTGAGCCGGTTCTTGATGGTGGGGTAGCTGACGCCGAACGCCTTCTCCATGTGCTTGATGGAGCCGTGGCACCGGACGAACTCCCCGACGAAGACCTGGTCCTCGTAGCGAAGGCCGGCCAGGGGCGGGGGCTCGAACTCGCCGTCGATGGCGATGCCCGTGTCCTTGAGACGCACGCTCGTCACGACGAACCCGCGGTCCCCCGTCAGGTCGGTCAGTTCATGCCAGTCATGTGCCATGGAATCACTTCCTTTCAGTCAACACGATGGATAGTGTACCCATGACTTAAGAAAGTCAAGCAGTAGATTGAAAAAATCAATGTCGGCGCATCGGCGGGTCGGCCGCGCCGCCGCGCCACCCGGACCGGCGCAACGAAAGAACGGCCGCCCCAGGGGGCGGCCGTTCTCGAAGCGAGCTCGTCGTGCTGGTCCGGGACTACCTGAGCCGGATGGACACGATGCCGGACTCGGACCTGATGAACCCGACGCCGTTCGCGAAGCCCGGGGCGGGTGTGACGGCCTTGAAGTAGTAGATGCCCTTGGTCATGCCCTTCTTGAAGTAGTACTTGTACT
>CAZHMA010000033.1:0-13250 GCA_964533555.1 uncultured Eubacteriales bacterium | reverse complement strand
TCTCGAACCCGCAACATTCAGCTTGGAAGGCTGACACTCTACCAATTGAGTTACGTCCGCATGGATTTGGTCGGGCCGGCCGGATTCGAACCGGCGACCCCCTGCTCCCAAAGCAGGTGCGCTACCAAGCTGCGCCACGGCCCGACACCGGCTTTCCCGGCCCGCCCCCGCGAGAGCGGCGTGCATCAGTATAGGGAGGCGCCCCGAGCGCGGCAAACACACACCGCGGCGGGGGCTTCGCGGACCGTCCGAGGCGCGGCGGGCGAGCCTACTCCGGGCCGAAGAGCGAGTCCCTCAGCGCCCGTAGGGCCTGGCCGCGGTGGCTGATGGCGTTCTTCTCATCAGCGGCGAGTTCGGCCATGGTACGCCCCGGCGTGGCGTCGGGCAGGAAGAGCGGGTCGTAGCCGAAGCCGCCCTTGCCGCGCGGCTCGAACCCGATGCGGCCCTCGCACGTTCCGTAGGCGGCGCTGGGCATCCGGTGCTCGTCCACGTACACGATCGCGCACTGGAACCGCGCCGTCCGCCCCGGATCCGCCACGCCCTCGAGCATCGCCATGAGCTTCACGTTGTTGGAGGCGTCCGTCGCCTGGTCCCCGCTGTAGCGGGCGGACCGGATACCGGGCTCCCCGCCCAGAGCGTCGACCACGAGCCCGCTGTCGTCCGCGATCGCGGGCAGACCGAAGCGCTCGCGGTATGCGAACGCCTTGATCAGCGCGTTGTCGGTGAAGGTCTCGCCGTCCTCGACGACCTCGGAGATATCCAGCCCCAGGTCCTCGGCCGTGATGAACTCCCAGCCGGGGAACGACAGCGTGCCGCGGATCTCAGCGAGCTTGCCCCGGTTCTTCGTGGCGACGATGACGCGGTGCGGCCCGTCAGCGGCCATACTGCAGCAGCCCCCCGTCGACGACCTCCCGCTGCACGGCCAGCAGTTCGGTGATGCCGCCGGACGCGAGGTCGAGCAGGGCGTCGAGCCGGTCGCGCGAGAACGGCGCGCGCTCGGCGGTGCCCTGTACCTCGACGAAACGGCCCTCACCGTCCATGACCACGTTCATGTCGACCTCGGCGCGGCTGTCCTCGGGGTAGTCGAGGTCCACGAGCGCCTCGCCGTCCACGAGTCCGACCGACACCGCGGCGATCCGGCCGACCAGCGGCGACGCCGAGATCTTGCCCGCCTCTCGCCACGTCTCCATGGCGTCCGCGAGCGCGATCCACGCACCGGTGATCGCCGCCGTCCTGGTCCCGCCGTCCGCCTGGATGACGTCGCAGTCGACGGCCACGGTGACCTCGCCGCCAAGACCCGCCATGTCGGTCACCGAACGAAGGGAGCGGCCGATGAGGCGCTGGATCTCGTGCGTGCGGCCGCCCGGCCCCCCGGCCCCGATCTCGCGGCGCCGGCGCTCGTGTGTGGAGGCGGGAAGCATCGAATACTCGGCCGTGACCCAGCCCATGCCCGATCCGCGCCGCCAGCCCGCCACGCTCTCGGTCACGCTCGCGGCGCACAGCACGACGGTGTCACCGAGTTCGAACAGGCACGAGCCGTGCGCGTGCTTGAGGTACTTGCGTGTGAGCCGCACCGGACGTATCGCCGCGGGCGCCCTGCCGTCGACCCGTGCCATGTCTTTGTTACCGCCTCTCAGAGCGCGGAGCGCATCGCTCCGCGCGAACGTGTCTCAGATGTCCACCCGCAGCAGCTCTTCGGCTAGTAGCACCGTACCCGAGAACGCCGCTGCAGCGTCGAACAGTATGCTCTCGCGCGGCACGGTCGGCCACAGGTGGGACAGCACCAGTCTTGAGGCGCCCGCCTCCCGCGCGAGCTCCCCCGCCTCCGATGGCGTCATGTGCGGAGCCATTCCCGCATACGCCTGCGGCAGCGTGGCCTCGGCCAGGACCGTGTCCGCGCCGGACGCCGCCCGGCGGACCGGGTCGGAGAGTCTCGCGTCCGACGTGTAGCACAGCCTGCGCCCCCCGGCCTCGGCGACGAGGGCGAAGGACTGGCCGCTGTGCTCCACCGCGCGAGGCGTCACTGTGAGGGGGCCGAGGAGGACCGGCTCGCCGGCGGCCAGAGGCGTGAAGCGAAACGCGTCCGTGACGTCGGGCTTCGCCGAGTCGGAGAGCAGGCACTGCATCCGCTCCACGAGCCCGGCCGGGCCGAAGAGCGCCACCGGAGGGCAGGACCCGCCGGGGGCGTAGCGCAGCATCGCCATCAGAGCGAAGAGGTCGAGGTAGTGGTCGGGATGCAGGTGCGTGACGAAGACCGCGTCGAGCGCGTACGCGTCCGTGGCGAGACAGAGGTTGGCCAGCGTGCCGTTGCCCAGATCGAAGACCGCGCGGTACCCGTCGCCTTCCACCAGGTGGCCGGCACATGCGCGCCCGGGGCCCGGGAACGAAGCGGAGGAGCCGAGCACCGTCAGCCTCACGAAACGCCCCCCGAAGGTGTCCGGCGCTCCTCGGGCTCGAGCGCCTCGAGTTCCTCGAGCTCCACGTGCTCGGCCGACGCGATCGGCTGATGCAGGACCCGTGCACCGAGCTGCGCGAACTCTGCGGCGTCACCCGTGGTCGCGAACCGGTGGCGGGCCTTCGCGCCCTCGCGGGCGAGCTGGCCTCGGGTGGCGAGCGTGTCCGCGACCTCGCGGGCCGTCTCCTCGGCCGACGAGATCAGGCGCACCTTGGGCCCCACGACCTGCTGGATCGCCGGCGACAGCAGCGGGAAGTGCGTGCAGCCCAGCACGAGCGTGTCCATGCCGGTGCGCTTGAGCGGGTCGAGGTAGTCGCGCGCCATCTCGTAGAACGACGGCCTGATGAAGACGTCGGAGACCTCGGCCAGCGCGTCCTCGAAGGAACCAGGGCCCATGCGCAGGCCCGACTCCACGACGTCGACGAACTTCGGCGTGGCGGCCGAGAAGACCGTCACCCCGGCGTCGATGGCCCGCACCGCACGGCTGTACGCCCCCGACTCCACAGTGCCGACGGTGCCGATCACGCCGACCTTGCGGTTGCGCGTGGCCTTCACGGCCGCGCGCGCGCCGGGGTCGATGACGCCGATGACCGGCACATCGAACGTGCGCTGAGCGGCCTCCAGCCCCGCGGCGGTGCCGGTGTTGCACGCGACGACCAGCAGCTTGATGCGCCGCCTAGTCAGCCACCCGCCGATCTGCAGCACGAAGCGGCGTACCTCGTCGCGGGACCGCGGACCGTACGGACAGCGCGCGGTATCGCCGAAGTAGAAGACCGACTCGCCGGGCAGCGTGCGCATGACCTCCGCGGCGACGGTCAGCCCGCCGAGCCCCGAGTCGAATATGCCTATGGGCAGCTCGTCCATGCCGTCCAGTATAGCCTCCAGGCGGCCGGCGCCCGGCGACAGGCCGCGGGGCTTCGCTACTTCACGGCCAGCCGAAGGACCTCGGGCCCGATGGACTCGATAGACAGGACCGCCGAGGCGGCGCCCATCTCGGCCGCGGCACGGGGCATGCCCCAGACCGTCGACGTGGCCTCGTCCTGGGCGATGGTCGGCGCCCCGGCCTCGTGCATGGCCTTCAGGCCCTTCGCGCCGTCGTTGCCCATGCCCGTGAGGATGACCCCGACCGCCCGCGACTTGAGCGATTCGGCGACCGAGTGGAACAGCGTGTCCGCGCTGGGGATGTAGAGCTGACCGTGTCCGGGCTTGGCGAAGTGCATCGCGGCCCCGTCGAACACCAGGTTGCGCCCCGTCGCCGCAAGGTACGCGGTGCCGGGCAGCGGCTGGAGCCCGTCGGCCGCGGCCGCGACCTTGATCTTGCAGCCGCCGCCGAGCCACTCCACCAGCCCCGGGATGAAGCCGTCCGCTATGTGCTGGGCGATGAGGATCGGCACCGGGAAGTCCTTCGGCAGACTGCATAGCACCGTCATCAGCGCCGAGGGGCCGCCGGTCGAGGAGCCGATCGCGACGAGCAGCGGGCCCCGGCGCCCGGGAGCCACCGGCACAACGGGCACCACGGGCCTGCGCTCGCCGCGCTTGCGGCCCGAGAGGTGCGTGATGACCTTCACCCGCGAGAGCATCTTCACCTTGCGGATGATGTCCTTGCCGATGCGCTGGAGGTCCTCCCAGTCACGGGGCTCCGGCTTCCTCATGACCTCGAGAGCGCCGAGCTTCAGCGCATCGAAGGCCCGGCCGGTGCCGGACCCGTAGACCGAGGAGGAGACGACCAGGATCGGCGTCGGCGTGTACGCCATGATGTGCTCGACGGCGGCGAGGCCGTCCATCTTCGGCATGTGGATGTCCATCGTGACGAGGTCGGGCGTCAGGCGCGCGACCATGTCCACGCCCTCCTTGCCGTCCTTCGCCAGGCCCACGATCTCGATGGCCGGGTCGCTCGAGAGGATCTGCGACAGCATCTCCCTGGCCACCAGCGAATCGTCCACTATGACGACGCGTATGCGCCGCTCGGTCATCGAGGCTCCTTGAGGTCAGTTCAGCGGATGAGGCGCTCGACGGTCTCGAGCAGTGTGTCCTGGTTGAACACGGACTTCGTGATGTAGGCGTCGGCCCCGGCGTCGATGCCTTCGGCCTTTTCCTCATCACGCTCCAGCGACGTGACGATCACGACAGGGATGACCGCGAGCACCGGGTCGGCCTTGATGGCCTTGGTGAGCTCGAAGCCCGTCATGTTCGGCATCTGCACGTCCGTGACGACGGCATCGACCTGGAGTCCCTGCCTGAGCCGCGAAAGCCCCTGCGCGCCGTCCATCGCGACCTCCACGTCGTAGCCGGCCGACTCGAAGATCGAGCGCTCCAGCTCGCGGGTCGTGAAGGAGTCCTCGCAGATGAGGACGCGCTTGGGCCCCTTGTGCTCGGTCGCGCCCATGTCCCCGCGCGAGCGTATGCCCGAGCGCGTGCGCGCGTTCTGCATGAGGTCGGGCACGTTGAGGATGACGACCACCTCGCCGGCACCCAGCACCGTGACGCCGGCGACGTTCTCGACGCGCTTCAAGTGGCTGCCGAGGGTCTTGATGACGATCTGCTGCTCGCCGACGAAGGAGTCGACCACAAAATCCATGCGGTGGCCGGAGAAGCCCAGCGTGGCGATGGGCACCTTGCTGCCCATCGGGGCGTGCGCGACGCCGACGAGGTCACCCAGGCGGACGAGCGGCACCGTGCGCCGCTGACGCCTGATCACCTCGCGCCCCTCGGCCTTCAGTATCTCGGAGGGCGCGACCCGAAGGGTCTCCTCGATGTTCTGGGTGGGGATCGCGAAGGTCTTGTCCCCGACGCGCATGAGCAGCGCCCTGATGATCGCGAGCGTCAGCGGGATCGTGAGCCTGAACGTGGTGCCCTCACCGAGCTTCGACTCGACATCCAGCGAGCCCTTGAGCTTGTCCACGACGAACTGCCGCACGACGTCCATGCCGACACCGCGGCCGGAGATCTCCGTGATGATGGCGGCGGTGGAGAAGCCCGACTCGAAGATCAGGTAGCTGGCCTCGCGATCGGACATCGCGAGCGCCTCGTTCTCGCTCAGGTACCCCTTGCGCACCGCGGCACCGCGCACGCGGTCGGGGTCGATGCCGGCGCCGTCATCGCTGATCTCGATGACGATGTGGTCGCCCTCCTGCCGGGCCGCCAGGCGGATGGTGCCGGTGCGCGGCTTCCCCGCCGCCTCGCGCTCGTCCGGGGCCTCGATTCCGTGGTCCACGGCGTTGCGCATGATGTGGATGAGCGGGTCGTTGATCTCCTCGAGGACCTTCTTGTCGAGTTCCGTGTCGGCGCCCTCGATGACGAGCTCGACGTCCTTCTTGAAGTCGCGTGCGAGGTCGCGCACGGACCGCGGGAACGTGTTGAAGATCGTGGACACGGGGAGCATGCGCAGCTGCATGCCCTGCTCCTGGAGGTCGGCCACCACGGTCGATCCGCGCGCGACGTCCTCCTGGTAGTCCTTCGCCAAGGCGGCGAGGTTGCGGCGCACGTCGGCGAGGACCCCGTCGACCGCCGAGACCTCGTCCATCAGGTCGGTCGACGTGGCATCGGGCAGCTGCCCGGCAGCGGCCTTCAGCCTGGTCCAGTACTGCCAGATGTCGTTCATGGCCAGCTGCAGCGCACGCAGGTCCCCGGCGCGGCCCTCGGACTTGATCTGGGCGATGACCACCTCGCTGACGAGGTTGAGCAGGGAGTCCACCTGGTGCGTCCGGATGCGGATGGTCGTCTGCTCCTTGGCGACGAGCGTGTCGTCGCGCTTCGCCCGTATCGGGCCGCCGTCGGTGGACGGCGCGCCTTCCGGCTCGATGACCGCCTCGGCGGGCCCGGCCTCGGCCGCCGCTGCGACCACTTCGGCCGCCGTGGGCGGCTGTTCGGGCGCCGCCACGGTCTCGGCGGCCCGCGCGGCGACGGCGTCGCCGTTCTCGGCGAGCGTCGAGAGTCGCGCGGCCAGGCCCGCGATGTCGAGGTCCTCGGGCAGCGGCTTTCCCGCGTTCTCGCACAGGAAGACGATCATGTCCAACGCCTCGAAGAAGAAGTCGCTCATCTCCGGCTTGTAGGTCATGAGCCCGTCGCGGACCTTGACCATGACGTCTTCCAGCCGATGCGCGACGTCCGAGATCTCGATGAGCCCGACCATGCGCGAGGAGCCCTTGAGCGTGTGCGCGTCGCGCAGCATCTGGTCGATGAGCTCGCGGTTGCCGGGATCGGCCTCCAGCGTGATGACGCCCTCGTTCAGACGCTGGAGATACTCTCCGGCCTCCTCCTGGAACTTGCCTATGAACGCGCTGCGGTCGAACTCGACCATGCTGGTGTGCGCCTGTTCTGCTCGGCCGGGACCCGGCGGGCCCCGGCTACTCCACGATCCTGAACGCCTGGCCGACCTGGCTCGAGTCGCGGGCCATCGCGGCGAGCCCCTCCGCCGACGAGGCGACCTGCTTGGTGCCCGCCGCCGTCTGCTGCGCCACGAGAGCGACTTCCTTCATGGCCTTTACGACCTGCTCGGTCGCGGTCCGCTGCTGCTGTGTGGCGACCGAGATCTCCTTGGCCGACGAGGTCGTCTGCTCGATCATGTCGAGGATCTGTTCCAGCGAGTCTCCCGTCACGTTGCCCAGTTCGACGCCCTCGCTGACCTGCTTGAGCTCCTGCTCCGTGGAGATCACGAGGTCGTTGGCGGCCTTCTGGATCTCGGTCATGATCGTGGAGATCTCGCCGGTGGAGTCCACGACCGACTCGGCGAGCTTGCGGATCTCGATGGCAACGACCGAGAACCCCTTGCCGGCCTCGCCCGCACGGGCGGCCTCGATGGCCGCGTTGAGCGCGAGGATCTTCGTCTGGTCGGCGATGTTGTTGATGATCGCGAGGACCTGGCCGATCTGCTGGCTGCGCTCCCCGAGGGCGAGGATCTTGTTCGCGGACGACTGCGCGCGGCTCTTGATCGAGTCCATCGCCGCCAGCGTGTTGGCCACCGCCTGCCGCCCCGACTCGGCGCTGCCCAGCGTGGCCTCGGCCATCCTGACCACGCTGTCGGCGTTATCGGCGATCTGGCGGTAGGTCGCCGCCAGCTCCTCCATGGTCGCGGTGGTCTGGCTGATCGACGCCGCCTGCTCCGCCGCGCCGGACGCCTGCTGCTCGGTGGCGGAGAGGATCTCGGACGACGACTGCGCGAGCCGGCGGCTCGACTCCTGCGTCTGGGTGATGAGATACACGATGAGGTCGAGCATCTGGTTGTAGCTCTTCGCCAGAGTCCCGAACTCGTCGTCGGACTGCACGACCGCCTTGTGGCCGATCTCGCCCTGGGTGGCCAGCTTCACGCTGTCCACCACCGAGTCGAGCGGGGCGAGCATCTTCCCCCCGATGAACAGGAACAGGAAGAGCCAGCCGATCATCAGCACCAGGAAGAGCACCGAGACGAACATGATCCCCTGCATCCAGCCCTGCTCGTCGGTCAGGTTCTTGCCCATGAGCGACCAGAACACGACGAACTGGATGATGTTGAGGGCGCCGTACAGCAGCAGGTTCACGGCAAGGAACTTGTAGAGGAACCTGTGCCGGAACTTCGCGATCAACCCTGCGATCATCTTCGTCCTCCCTCTTGCTGCTTCGATGCTATGCGCCGACGACGGGCGTCAGCACGCGGGGCAGGTTCACCAGCGCCACGAGCCGTCCCGCGACGTAGAACGTACCTGCGACGTAGTCGGCCTGAGCGCGATCCAGGATCGCCAGCGGGGGCTCGATCGAGTCCGCGGTTATGTCGGCGATGTCGCCTATGGCGTCGACCATCAGAGCGGTGCACACGGTCTCGTCGGAGATGACGATGAGGGGCGGCTGCTGCTCCGCGCCGGGCTCCCCGGTGCGCCCAAGGCCCATCATCGTCCTAAGGTCGGTGACCGAGACGATCTCCCCCCGGATGTTGACCACGCCCGCGATGTAGTCGGGCACGCACGGGATCGTGGTGACGGTGTACTCGTTGTAGATCTCGCGGACTTGGGACACCCGGACCCCGTACCACTCGTCGCCCAGCGCGAACAACAGGACGCCGGTGCGCTGCTCGTCGGCCTCGTCGACCTGCTCGACGGCCAGCGACTCGGCGCGGCGCCGCAGGATCTCGTCGTGCATCCCGACCGCGTACACGTAGTCGCCCATGTGCTCGTCGGCCATCATGTTCATCGCCCGCCCGAACGCGAAGGCGGGACCAGGCAGGAGATGTCGAACACGAACACGAGCCGGTCGTCGAGCCTGCAGACGGCCTTCAGCTTGTCGGCCAGCTCGTAGTTGTCCGACACGGCCTGCAGGCTGTCGGCCGGCACCTCGACGACGTCCTCGACCTCGTCGACGATGAGCGCGACAAGCCCGCGTGGCGTGACGGCGAAGATCATCGGCGTCTGCAGCCCGTACTCATGGTCCGGCAGCCGAAGCATCCGGCGGACGTCCATGGCCGGGACGACGGAGCCGCGCAGGTTGATCACACCGACCACGGTGCCCGAGTCGTCGGGGATCTCGGACAGGGCGACCAGCTGCTGTATCTCCTGGACATCGGCGATCGGCAGCGCGTAGCGCTGACCGTCCACCACGAAGACCACGAGCCGGTCTATCGCGGCGAAGGCCTCCGGCTCGGGAGCGGCGTCCATGGACGCGACCGCGGGCTCCACAGCGGGCTCCACCGCCGGCTCCGCCGGCTGACGGGGCGTCCGCTTGCGGACGGGCCGCTCTTCCGTCTCGACGCCGACTGCCGCCTGCTTCGGCTTGCGCGGGCTCACCGCGACAGCCTCAAGACCCTGTCGAGCTCGTCGGCGCTGACCAGGCCGGCGCTGACCTTCGCGAGACCCGACGCAGACAACGGACGCATCCCGGCCGCGTGGGCCGCATCGGCAAGTTGCTCCGCGCTGCCCCCGCGCGCGACGACCGCGCGAACCGGGTCGGTGAACGGCAGGACCTCGAATATGCCGGTGACGCCGCCGAAGCCCGACTTGCCGCAGTTCGGGCAGCCCGTACCGGCCATGTTGACCAGGTCGGCCGGCGCGCCCGGTATCGCGGCGACCGAAGTGGAGGGCCGCTCGAGGGTGCAATTGGGGCAGTTCGTGCGCACGAGGCGCTGGCCCACGGCGAGCGTGAGCGCCGATGCCAGGCTGTGCGGCTCCGCGCCGAGGTCGAGCATCCGGCGCATCGCGGACACGATGTCGCCCGCGGCGAAAGTGGCGATCACGAGCCGGCCCGCGCCCGCGGCCTCGATCGCCGCATGCACGTCGTCGACCGTGGTCATGGCGTCGATGGCGACGACGTCGGTGTCCTGACGGATGCCCGCGGACAGGTACGCCGACGGCGCGACGGGCGAACCGGGGCCTATCAGGACCTGTGCGACCGCGGGGATCTCGTATTCGATCGCACGCTCCACGGAGTACGCCGTCTTGCCCGACGACGCCGCGTGCGCGAGCAGCGCGTAGTACGTGCTGCTTCGGCCCTCGGCCACCGGAGCGGCTACGAGCAGGATCCCGCGGCCGCGCTCTACCATGGCATGCAGCGCGCGGACTTCCGCATCCGACATGCCGAGGCTGCCGAGGCCGCGCGGCTCGGGCCGGAACGGCACCAGGGAGATGACCACGCGCTGGCCGGAGATCGTCGGGACCCCGGAAACCGTGAGGACGAGGTCCTGGTCGGCGAGCCGGGTGCGGACCCGGCCCATCGACGGGGCCCCGGGCGCGGTGGCGCCCATCTTCGAGAAGCTTCTGAAGCCCTCCACCAGCGCACCCTGCAATGACAACGGCGCGCTCGCGACCTTCTCAAGGCGGCCCTTGATGCGATAGACGAGGAAGAAGTCGTCCTTGTACGGCAGGAGGTGCACCCGGCTCGCACCGCGGGAGGCTGCGTCGGCGAGGATGTCGTTGACGAGCAGGGTGACCTTGGTGGAGTCGGCGACCGCCAGGACGTCGAGGTCGACGGCCGCGGGACCCGTGGGAGCCTCGGCGACCATCTGCTCGATGGTCTCGACCGCGAACGTCTCGACCGGCGCCTCCTCGATCTCAGGCACCGCCGAAGGGGGCAACGGGACCTCGGCCTCGGCGGCGGTGGTCCTGAAGTCGTACGCGGCGGCCTCGTCGGCCAGTTCCGCCGCGATCTCGGTCACGGGGAACTCCTCCTCGGCGACCGGAGGCAGCGGGACCTCGATCTCCTCGGGCACGACGGCCACCTCGACCGGCTCCGCGGGTCCCTCGGCGGGAGGAACCTCCGCGCCGTCCTTGTCACCGTAGTACTGCACGATGGCGCCCAGCAGGGACGTCGGGTCGGTGAGCACCGGGTCGAGTTCGAGGGAAAGCTCCCGCGCGATGTCGTCGAGCGACAGGACGTCCATCGGGTCACCAACCGCGACGGTGAGGGTGCCGTCGATCTCGAAGAGCGGCAGCATCCGACGCTCGCGCGCGAGGGCGGCAGGCACCAGCTCGAGCGCGTCCTCGTCGGGGGCGTAGGACGAGAGGTCCACACGCGGCACGCCGAGCTCGTCCTCGAGGGCGCTTCCGACGTCGGCCGAGGTCACGAGTCCCCGGTCCAACAGGACGCGGCCCACGGGCGTTCCGCCGACGGCGACCTCGCGTACGCTCGCAAGCTGCTCCATGGTCAGCAGGCCGGCGGACACCAGCGTGTCCAGGACTTTGTCGGTGAGGCTCGTCTCGGCCATCAGGAAGACCCGCTACCCCTGCGCCTTGGCGAGCTCTTCGGCGACCGCGGCCAGCAGGCGCTCCGGTTCGACCGGCTTCGTCAGGTACTGGTTGGCGCCCGTGCGGATGCCGGTCACCATGGCCTGCTCCTCGGTCTTCGCCGTGAGCATGATGATGGGGATGTTCTTGTACTTCTGGTCGAACTTGAGCAGACGGCAGACACGGTAGCCGTCGAGCTTGGGCAGCATCACGTCCAGCAGGATCAGGTCGGGCTTCTCGGCGCGCGCCGTCTCCAGCGCTTCCGCCCCGTCCGAAGCGGTGATGACCTCGTAGCCGCCGGCGATGAGGATCGCCTTGATCATCTCGAGGATCGTCGGACTGTCGTCGACAGCCAGTACCCTGGCACTCGCCATCTTCGTGCTCCCTCCGGGGGCAACCGACCTCGCTTAGGCGGTGCCCGTCGCCTTCCGACACTCTAGCAGACTGCGTTCACAGGTTCTGAGTACGACATCGGCCTTCCAGCCGCCCAGAAAGAGGGTCCACTCCCCCTCCGGGTTCTTGTACAGGGCGCGCAGGGCGTTCTCGTACTCCCGCACGGCCTCGGTGTAGCGCTTCTCCCCGCGGTAGATCGCTCCGAGGTTCACGTGAGCCAGCACGAAGTCGGGGTCGATGTACACCGTCTTCTTGAACTCGCTCACCGCGTGGACCAGGTCCCCCTCCCGCTGATGGATGACTCCCAACAAGTATCGGGCGCCGGGCAGCAGCGGATTAACGGCAAGTGCGCGCTCGCATTCCGCGAGCGCCCGGACGAAGTCACCCGCATCGGCGTGCACGTGCGCCGCGACGAGGTGCGCGTCGGTGTTGTCGCGGTCGCCGCGCAGCACCAGCTCGATGACCGAGAGCGCTTCCGCGGGACGGCCTGCGGCCACGTGCGCCCGCGCGGCGGCGAGGAGCTCCTCCGCGCCGTGTTCGGAGTCCTGGCCGGCCGGCGGAGCGGCCGGAGGGGTCGGAGGCGTCGGAGGGGTCGGCAGTGTGCGACGCTCCCGGCGTGTTGTCTCCTCGCTGGTGCGATCGGTGCGCCGGGGCGGGACCGCGGGTGCTCGCGCCGAGCGCCGGGAGTCGGCGGGCACCTGGGGGACGACATGGAGCCGCCGCGCCGGCGGCTTGCGGTAAAGGAACACCCCGCCGACCTCGACCGCTTCGAACTGATCGGTGATCGTCGTCAGCGTCTCGGAGTGCCCCACGAAGAGGTAGCCGCCCGGGTTCAGGCTGTTGTGGAAGTTCTGGACCACCCGCCGCGTCGAGTCGAGCTTGAAGTAGATGGTCACGTTGCGGCAGAAGATGACGTCCCAGTTGCCCATGAGGGCCAGCGGGTACGGTTCCTTGATCAGGTTGTGGTAGCCGAACTCGACCATCCCGCGCGGGTGCGAGGCGACGCGGTACGAATCGTCCACGCGCGCGAAATGGCGGCGGATCGCATCGTCCGAGAGGCCCACGACCGAGCGCGCGGGGTAGATGCCGGCCTTGGCGACGCCGAGCGCCTTGGTCGAGACATCGGTTCCCACGACCTCGCCGCGCCAGCCTGAGGACTCGAGACCCGAGTCCGCGACGGTCATCGCGATGGAATACGGCTCCTCGCCGGTGGAGCAGCCCGCCGACCAGATGCGCATCGTCCTGTTGTCCGTCGCGCGCTCGGACGCCAGCTGCGGAAGGACGAACGTGCGGAGCGCCTCGAACTGCGCGGGGAAGCGGAAGAACGAGGTCTCGTTGATGGTGATGAGGCTCATGAGCTCGCGGAACTCGGACTCGTCGCGCGCCAGGACCTCGAAATACGCGTCCCAGCCCGCGCAGTCGATCCTCGTGGCGCGCGCGAGCAACGAGATGCGCAGAGAGTCCAGTTTGGACTCCTCGAGATAGATGCCGGAGTGATTGTGGATGTAGTCCCGGAACTGCCTGAATTCAGCGAGTGTGAGGTCCTTCGAAAGCTGTTCGCCTGAGCCCGGCATCGCTAGTGGATCACGCGCCAGCGCCCTCGTCGGGTCCGCCGACCTTGTCGATGAGCCCGACCGAGTACATGCCGTAGAGGATCTTCGCCGTCTCGAAGTCGTTGTAGCCGGTCAGCTCGATGAGGTCGCGAACGGTGCGGTGGC
>CAZHMA010000032.1:0-13297 GCA_964533555.1 uncultured Eubacteriales bacterium | reverse complement strand
TGGTCGCCGAACGGGCCCTCCCAGCGGGTCTCCCCCGCCTCGACGTAGCCCTCGACCACGATCTCGGCGTGCGCCGGGACCAGGAGGTCGTTCGTGACGCACTTCACGACCTCGACCGCCTCGCCGCGCACGATCCCGGCGAACAGGTACTCGTCGATGATCGGCGGCACGGGAGCCGTGGCCGCGAAGATCGTCACCGGGTCCGCGCCCAGCGCCACCGACACCGGCACGCGCTTCTCGCCCGCCGCGAAGTGCTCGCGCAGGTTCTTCGCCCCGTCGTGGTGCTCGTGGATGTGCATCCCGGTGGTCTTCGCGTCGAAGATCTGCATCCGGTACATGCCGACGTTGAGCTTGCCCTTGAGGTCGGCCGTGACCACGAGCGGCAGGGTGATGAAGCGCCCGCCGTCCTCCGGCCAGGTCTTCAGCACGGGCAGGATCCCCAGGTCCACGTCGTCGCCGCGCAGGACGACCTCCTGGCACGGCGCCTTCTTCACTTCCTTGGCGCCGGCGCCGGCGAGGTCCTTGAGCCCCATGAGGACGTCGAGCTTGCCCTTCATGGAAGCAGGCATGTCGAGCGGCAGGAGGTCCATGATCCGCTTGCCGACCGCGTCGAGGTCCTTCCACGTGCCGGTCTCCGCGTCCACGCCCATGGCCCACGCCATGCGGTCGTAGCTGCCGAACAGGTTGATGGCCACGGGCAGCGGGTAGCGGAAGCCCGACTCGCGGTCCACCGGGTTGCTGAAGAGCAGCCCCGGCCCGACCGCCTTGCTCACGCGGTCGGTGACCTCGCCGATCTCAAGCACCGGGTCGAGCTCCGCGCTCACGCGCTTGAGCTGGCCCTTCGCCTCGAGCAGCGCCATGAACTCCCGAAGGTCTTTGATGGCCACTTCGTCAGACCTCCTCGACGGGGGCGGTCGGCGTCGCCGGCGACGCCGCGTCCGCCGCCACCTCACGGACAGGATGGAACCTGCCGACCAGATACGTCGCGAGCGGCGCCAGGATGGCCGCAGCGCCCAGCGCGGTCGCCTGGATGAGGTCCAGGTCGTACTTGAACGCCCACATGAAGTCGGGCAGCACCCACGTGATCGAGATGCCCCACTGCCAGAGATACCACGCCACCTGCAGGGCGAGCGTCGCCTGGATGACCAGGACCGTCGCCGTGCCCAAGGCGATCCAGCCGGGCAGGTACTCGCCCTTCGGCCGGTGCACGGGGCGGCGAAGCGCCAGGTAGATGTCGGCGGCCACGAACGCGGCCACCACGGCGGCGATGACCGCCTCCAGCATGCGTCCGTTGAAGAAGGCCTTCAGCAGGTCCTCGGAGTTGAACGAGGACAGCGACCAGCGATACCCGTGCAGCAGGAAGAACAGCCCGTTGTACACGAGGTAGTAGAAGACGGTGCCGGCTCCGGCCGAGACCAGCGCCCGCCACGACAGGATCCCGATGACGGCTATGACGGCCAGCGCTCCCAGCGCAAGTGCGGCCGCCATCGGCATCCGCTCGCGGCGCTCGACCTTCAGGCGGTCCTGCGTGACGACATCGAAGCCCTGGGCAGCGTCGTCGACTGTCGCGGGGGTGGTCACCTTGGTGGAACCCGTCGGCATGTCGCGCTGGATGACCTGGATGTAGGCCTTGAACGCGGCGGAGCGCTGCTCGGCGAAGCGTGAGAGGTCGACCATGGCGATGCCTACGTTCAGCGGCGCGCCGACGCCGTTGCGCGGCGCCGGAAGCCCCGCCAGGTAGGCCACCGTCGGCGCGACCTGCGCCTGCGTGCCCGCGCCCTTGCCGAACCGGATGCCGGCGCCCGCAAAGACGGCCGGCACGTCGATGACCTCGGGCTCCCAGCCGCCGTGGCCGCCGGTGGCGATGTGCCCGTGATCGGCGGCGACCACGAACGCCGTGTCGCCGTCCTGGAGCGCTCCCACGAGCCTGCCCAGGTCGGCATCGACCTTCTTGGCGCTCGCAAGGTACTCGGGCGAAGCCCCGCCGAACGCGTGGCCCGCCTCATCGATGTCGGGAAGGTGCACCACGACGAGCGTGGGCGTGGTGTCGCGGGCGAGGTCGATCGCGTGATCGACGATCTCCGCGGACATGTAGCTGTCCTTCGACCAGTCCTTCAGGAACACGTGACCGGTGCGGTTCACGCCGTAGAGCATCTCGAAGTCCTTCGGCGCGGACACGACCACGGCCTGCTTCTCGCGAAGGGCCACGTCGATGAGCGTCTCGACCGGCACCCGCTCCTCGAACCAGTTCGTGTTGACGCCGCTGATGCGCTGGGGAGCGCCGGACAGCAGGGTCGTCCAGTTCGGGAACGACAGGGACGGCTGGCCCGTGCGCACGACAGCGTCGAAACCGTTCTTGCGCAGCTGCTGCATGGTGGGCATCTGACGCGACACGTCCTCGCGAAGCCCGTCCACGATCACGTACACGACGCGCTTCGAGCGCGGCAGCGCCTCCGCGTCCGCTGCGGCGCCCTCGGGCAGGGCCTCCTTCGCATACGGGCTGCGGTAGTCGACGACCTGGTTCCAGGAGATGTTCGCGACGGTGTAGGCCGCGTAGGCCGCACCGAGTGCCACGACGGTCCCCAGCGCGAGGGCTATCCAGTTGCGGGCCTTCATGTCTTACAGCGCCCCTTCCAGTTCGTCGAGCGTGTGTATCAGCGGGACCGGGCCGGTCAGCCCTGCGCCCTTCCGGTCGATCATCACGGCGCGCATGCCGGCGGTCTTCGCACCCAGCACGTCCGAGTAGAAATGGTCGCCTACGTGCACGCAGGACGCCGGTGCCACGTCGAGCCTCTCGGCGGCCAGTTCGAAGATCCGCGGGTCGGGCTTGTGCAGCCCCACCGCCGCCGAACACACCACCGTGTCCAGGAGCGGCGCCAGCCCGAGTCCCGCGAGCAGCCCCTCGAGCCGCCCGTCCCAGTTGGAGATGATCCCCAGCCGCACGCCCGACGCGCGCAGCCGCCGAAACGCCGGCTCGACGTCATCGTACGCCCTCCACCGGTCCGCTCTGCCGAACTCGTCGTAGACGGCACGGGCGAGGGTCTCGGCCTCGTCCTCGATGCCGAGGCGGCGGGCCAGAAGCGAGTACATCCCGACCCATACGCCGGAGGTGGCCTCTTCGCTCGTCCAGAAGGTGTCGTCCGCGCGGAACCGGTCCTCGTAGTACTCGTCCACGAGCGGCATGAACGACTCGATGGCCGCCAGGTCGCGGCCGTGCCCGGCCGATCTGAGGATCTCCTCGACGACGTGCGACACCGAGGGGTCGGGGTAGAGCAGGGTGTTGCCGACGTCGAAGAAGATGGCTGACGGTCGCTCGTGCTCCATCAGTCGTGATACGTGACGACGTCCAGGTTGTGCGTCGGCGCCGCCGGCTTCTCGGCCGGGGTACCCAGCAGTACCAAGGCGACTATCTCGCGGTCCGCGGGAAGCGCGAACTCCTTCGCCAGGTCGTCGCGCACCCAGAACGAGAAGGTGAGGCTGCAGCACGAAAGACCCTCGGCCGTGGCGGCCAGGAGCATGTTCTCCATGGCGCATCCGACGGAGATGTAGGTGTTGACCTTCTCCAGGTCGTCCGTGAGCACGGGCGCGGACACCGCGACGACGATGGGGGCCTCCCCGAGGTCCGCGTAGAAGTGCTCGGCGTGGTCGAGCCTCTCCTGCGGGACGATCCCGATGTACTCCTTGAGGTGCAGGGTGCTCTGGGCCATGACCTGGCCGACACGCTCGCGCGACGTGCCGGTTGCGACATGGAAGCGCCAGGGCTGTGCGTTCATGGCCGAGGGAGCGGCCGCGGCAGCCGCGAAGATGCGGTCGAGCTTGGCGCGGTCCACGTCCCCGTCCGAGAACGCCCGAACGGAATGGCGCGCCTGTATGGCCTCGTACAGATCCATGGCGACCTCACCAGCTGGATGCGGGATACCCTCCCCTGAATGGTACCCGATGGGCCGCGTGATGGTGTAGCCCCTTTCGCCTCGCGGCGAGACTCAGTCGATGTCGGCCAGTGCCCGCTCGCACACCGCACGGGCGGCGAGTGGCCGGCCCAGCGCGGCGGCTGCCTTCGACACGGCCTCGGCACGCCCGGCGTCCGCCGCGAGGTATCTCACACGACGGACGGCGTCGGCGCCGTCCCGGACGACGATCGCCGCCCCCGCGGTCACGAGCAGGTCGACGCTGCCGCGTTCCATCGCGGTCACCGGCTCCATGACCAGCAGCGGCACGCCGGCGGCGGGCGCCTCCCACATGGCCTGACCGCACGGACCGCACACGACGAGATCGCTCGCGGCGATGAGGCTCGCACTCGACTCGTCGGCCGGCGCGGTCACGACGCCGCCGCGCTCGGCGCCACGCCCGCCCGTGGCAGGCAGGAGCGCCTGGACCCCGTGCGAAGCGAGTTCTCCGGCGATGGCCGCGGCTCCGTCGCGCACGTTCACGAGCACGGTGAACCGGTCGGCGAGTCCGCCCGACCGGGCGAGCCGGGCGCGCGCGGCGGCCCGCGTGGGCGGTTCGGACACCGGAACGCCGGAGACGACAGCACGGGCCCATTCGACCCCGCGGGCGGTGAGCACGTCACGCGCGGGCGCACCCGCCACGAAGTGGAGCGCTGTCGCGGGGTGCGTCCACAGGCGCTGCGGCCACAGGTCACCCACGACCGACATCACGCGGAACCCGCAGCCGCCCGACACCTCGGCCGCGATCGCGCCCGCCACCGGATGGGCCGCGAGCACGAGGTCGGGCTCCAGCGCCTTCAGCGCGGCCTCCGCGGACGCGATGCCGCCCGTGACCAGCTCGCGAAGGACCGGGTCGTCGGGGGCGGCGGCGGCCATCTCGGCCACCGTCCCCGTGCCGTCGGGGAAGAACTCCTCACCGCCCCGGTACGCGATCGCCGCAAGCTGCGCCGAACGCGGGGCGCACCGCGCGAGCAGATCGATCGAAGCGACCCGGACGCCGGTCCCCCGATGGCGGCGCAGCGCATCGGCGACCGCCTCGGCGATGGACTCGTGACCTGCACCGAAGTCCGCGCCCACGACCACGACGCGGCGCTGGCGCGTCAAGCGTCCACCGGGTCGGACGTCGCCACGAACCGGGTGGCGGGCAGGCGTTTGGTGAGCCGGACGACCGTCCCGCCGTCGTCGCTCGCCGCGAACTCCACACGGTCCATCAGGGCGCGCATGAACATGATGCCCCGGCCTCCGCTGGCGTATACGTCGTCGCCCGCGGCGGGCACTCCGTCGAAGCCGCTTCCGGTGTCCCGCACGGAGACGATCACCCGGTCGCCGTACGCGCCGACGGTCACGTCGACACGGTCTGCCTCGCCGCCGGGCGAGCCGTGGCGCACCGCGTTGGCGAGCGCCTCACCCACCGCGACCTTCAGGTCGAAGACCTCGTGCTCGCCCAGACCCAGCGGCTCGACGAGATCGCACACGTCGGAGCGGACCCTCGACATCTCCTCGACGCGCGCCGAGACGACCAGGTGCCGCTCCCACAACGGCTCGTCGGCCGGCAGCGGCATCTCAAGGCCGGTGACGGCCTGTTCGGCGTCTCCCGCCATGACGATCGAGGGCGCGAGGCCGATCAGGCCCGAGAGCTCCAGGATGCGGCTGACGTCGCGGCCGGCACCCGCCAGCACGAGCCGGCCGTTGAGCGGCTGGAGCCGGCGGTCCAACCAGACGAGCAGGCCGAGCGCCGAGCTGTCGGCATAGGTGACCGCTGCGAGATCGAGGACGATGTGTGCACAGCCGCCGTCCACCGCGCGATCCACAGCCGATCGGATCTCCGGGACCACGGACATGTCCATGTCCCCGTCTATGTGCACGACGCAGACCGGCGATCCGCTCGGCTGCTCGATGCGCAGGCCCATCTTCGCATGTCCGTTCTATCGAATGCGGCCCCACGGATGAAGGCCGGACGCAGGTTAGTCTACCCCGCGCCGAAGAGCGATAACGCTCGTGTGACGAGCTACACAGCGCTCTCGCGGTCGCTGACGCGCACCACGAGCGCGGCCGCGTCGTCGCGCATGACACCGGACGAGAACTCGCCGACCGCGGTGAGCAGCGCCGCGACCGTCTCGTGGGGCGTCGCCGAGCCGCGGATGGCGCGCCGGATGCGCCCCTCGCCGAAGAACCGCTTGCCCTTCCTGGCCTCGGTGACGCCGTCGGTGTAGGTCACCAGCACGTCGCCGGGGCCGAGCGCGACGACGGCCTCATCGAACGTGGCGTCCTGGATGGCGCCCAGCAGCGGCCCGGTGGGACCGAGCCGCTCGATGCGCCGCGACGCGGCGTGGTAGAGCAGCGCGGGCGGATGACCGCCGTCGGCGTACGTGAGCGAGCTGCGGTCCGGCGAGATGAAGCCCACCCAGGCGGTCACGATGTCGGCGGGGTCTCCGCTCCCGGCGGCGAGACGGTTGAGCTCGGTCAGCGCCTCGCCCGGTCCCGCGCCCGCCGCGACCATCCCGCGCAGGGAGAACCTGATCATCGACGTCTTGGTGGCGGCGAGCACGCCCTTGCCGCAGACGTCACCGATGGCGACGACGACCGACCCGTCCGACGTCGAGAACAGGTCGTAGTAGTCGCCGCCGATCTCCGCGTCGATGCCCGCCGGCAGGTAGAAGCTGTCCGCTTCCAGCCCGGCCATCACGGGCAGCCGCTCCGGCAGGATCGACGCCTGCAGGATGCTCGCGACGTGGTGCTCCTTGCCGTACAGGGAGGCCGTGTCGATGGCGAGCGCGGCCTGTGACGCGAACGTGAGCAGCAGCTCCATGTCTCCGCTGGAGAACGCGTCGGGCACGTGGTCGTAGACGCTGAGCACGCCGATGCTTCGACCGCGCGCCAGCAGCGGGACCGCCAGCAGCGAGCGCAGCCCCTGCGCGGTGGCGAGGTGCGCGAGCGGCGTGTCCAGCGCCCCGAGGTCGCCGTGGGCCACCGGCGTGCGCGACTCGAACACCGCTCCGGGGACGTCCTGGCCGGGCAATACCTGGAGGTAGAGCATGTCGCGGTTCGCCAGGCCGCGCGCCATGGACGTGGCGATCATACGCTTGGCGGGATCGTAGGCCATGAGCGAGACGGCGTCGGCGGAGAAGATCTTCTGCACGACGTCCAGCACCCGGTTGAGCACGACGCCTATCTGGAGCGACGAGCTCACCGCCTGGCTGATGCGGAAGACCGTCTCAAGGTTGGCGGCACGGGACCGGGCCTCCTGCAGCAGCGCGGCGTTCTCGAGCGCCAGCGAGATCTCCTTGCCCAGCGTGCCCGCAAGCGCGACCTGCCGGGCGTCGGGCGCCGGCGCCTCCGCCCCGCGCGTGAGCGCAAGCACGCCGTGGACGTCGTCGCCGCGGACGAGCGGCACCAGCAGCAGCGTCCCGCCGTCCGGGCAGACGAGAGCGGCGTCAGGTCCTGCGGCGGCCGCAGCGGCATCGGCCTCGTCCCGGGCCGCCGCGGGCTCCTCGCGCACGACCACCGGTTCGGGGTGCGCCCCGTCCTCGGCCCGCTCCGCCGCCTGCCGGCTCCACGTCGCGAGCAGGGCGGCATCGCGGTCGGGAGAGACCGACGCCTCGAGCCCGAACTCGCCGCGGTCGCGAAGGGCGATCCCGCAATCGGACATGCTCAGCAGGCTCGCCGCGACGGCCGCGACGCGCTCGAGCGCCTCGCCGAGCCCGCGGGTGCCTGCGATCAGCTCGGCGACCTCACGAAGGGCCTCGGCCTCCCGCCGCGATGCATGCTCGTGCTCGAACAGCCGGGCGGTCCGCACCGCGACCGCGGCCTGGGCGGAGAAGGCCCGCAGCGTCTCGATCTGGGCCTCGGTGAGACCGCGCCTGCCCTGTGCCAGCGCGACCACGACGCCGAGCACTTCGCTGCCGACCGACAACGGCATCGCGACGCCCGAGCGGTCGGGCGCCGCGTCGAAGAGCCGGTACACGGAGTACGCCCACCGGGCTTGCTGCCCCTCGAAGGGGACGGCGCGCTGCTCCCTGAAGGCGACGGTCAGCGGCGACGACTCCTCGATCGGCAGGGCGAACCGGATGTCCGGCTCGCGCAACCCGCGACCCCGGGCCAGCACCAGCTCCCCGCCATCGGGCGAGGCCAGCAGCACGGCGGCGTCGCTCGTGGTCAGCAAGTGGCCGATGGCCGACAGGACGGCGTCCATGACCTCGTCGGGGTCGGACGCGCTCGCGAGCAGCCGCGCCACCTCCTGCAGGGAGTTGAGGCGCACGCCGATCTCGTTGAACGCGTCCGCGAGGCGGCCCAGCTCGTCGTTGCGGTCCAGCACCATCGGGCGGACGTAGCCGCCGGACGCGATCTCCCGCGCGCGCCGCTCGAAGGCCGCGAGCGGAGCCACCAGGCGCCGGCTGAACACGAGCGCGGAAAGGACCGCCGCCAGCGCGGCCAGCACCGTCGCCACCGCAGCGGGGAGGAGCGCCTGGCGCGCGCGCAGCATCGCCGCGGACTGCGACTCGAGCACGACGACGCGCCAGCCGAGTTCGGGAGCGGCGTCGAGGTCCTGGTAGAAGCCGCTCATCGCGCCGAACCGCGGGTCCCTGCCCGTGACCGTCCCTGCCCGTGCTGTCGCGCCCGATGGCGTGTAGTCGAGCGCGCCGGGCTCGTAGCGCAGGCTGCTGGCGCCCGCGTCGACGAGCTTGCCGCCGCGGCCCACGATGAACGCGGACCTGGACTCCGTCGCGCGCGCGATCTCGTCCATGAGCCTGTCCATGAACCCGACCCTCACGCGGCCGACCAGGATCAGGTCGCCGCCGGAAGCGCCCGACAGCTTGCGCATGACCCACAGCGACCCGGTGTGAGGCGAGCCGGTGCCGTCCTGCCATCCGAACCAGGCGCGCTCGCTGGTCGCCCCCTTGTCGAAGAAGGCCATCGGTTCGAGGGACCGCGGCAGGGCCGCCGGCCGTGACGCCGCGCGCACGGTGCCGGAGGCGTCGATGACCGCCAGGACGTCGAGGTACTCGGCGTTGGCGGCCGCGACCCGCGCGAGTGCGGCCGACAGGCCCTCACGGGCGTCGGGCCGCAGCGTCTGCAGGGAGCCCACCGAGTCGATGGTGCGCGCGACGATGAGGGTGTGGCTGTTCGTGTCGTCGGCCAGGAGCTGCCGGTAGGCGCTGAGCCGGGCGGTGTCCTCGGACTGCGCGAGGTTGTAGACGCCGGCCAGAGAGACGAGTCCGATGGCCAGGACCGCGGCCACGACGGCCACGATCGTGAACGCGACCACGCGTCCGGCCAGACCCCGGCCCTGCTTCTGCGTTCGCGCCACGTCGGTGACCCCGCCCCGCCTCTGGTCGAACACCCCGGTCAATCCTAGTCCAGTCGGAGCACGCGCGCACGCGCGGGAGCGCGGACGGACGCCCGGACGCGGGAGGCGGGCCCGCGCGGACCGGCGTGCGGACGTGCCGCGCACGGACGCCGTGGCGGCTAGCCGATGCCCCCGAGGACCGGGATGGCCCGCAGCAGCGGCGCGACCTTCTCGATGAGGCCCGTGAGCATGGCGACGCCCATCAGCACGAGCACGACGCCGGAGATGCGCTGCACGACCTTCGAGTGGGCCGAGATCCATCGCAGCGTTCCGGCCAGCCGCGCGAGCAGGAGGCTCACCGCGATGAACGGGACGGCGAGTCCCAGCGAGTACACCAGGAGCAGCAGCGCGCCGGTGCCCACGCTGCGGCTGTCCACCGCGAGGGTGAGGATCGCGCCGTAGATCGGGCCGGCGCACGGACCGAGGGCGAACGGGAAGGCCATGCCCAGCGCGACGGCGGCCGCGGGCCCGAAGCGCCGGAACGCGGCCGCGTCGATCCCCGCCCCGCCGTGCAGGAACGGCAGCGGGATCACGTCCAGGAGCACGATGCCCAGAAACACGAGCACGACGCCAGCGACGCGCGTGAGCAGCAGCTTGTTCGCCACGAGCAGCGAACCCAGCACCGAAGCGCCCGCGCCCAACGCCACGAACACGACGGTGAACCCGGCGACGAACAGCAGGACCGGCCCGAGCACCCGGCTCACCCGCCGATCGGTCCCGGTCAGCTCGGCCAGCGAGAGGCCGGTCATGAACGAGATGTACGCGGGGACCAGCGGCAGGACGCACGGCGACAGGAACGATATGACGCCGGCCCCGAACGCCGCGAGTATGCCTACCTGCGATCCCATGGCCCCACTCTAGCGCTTGAGCGACGGCTTGAACCCGCGCAGGAGCAGGGAGTTGGTCACGACGCTCACCGAGCTCGCGGCCATGGCCGCCCCTGCCACCCACGGGAACGGCGAGAGCAGGCCCACCGCGGCCACGGGCACCAGCACGGTGTTGTACCCGAGCGCCCAGATGAAGTTCTGGCGGATCTTGCGCATGGTCGCGCGCGAGAGCTCGATGGCGCTGACGGCGTCCCGGAGGTCGTTGCGGATCAGCACGACGTCGCCGGTCTCCATGGCCACGTCGGTGCCTGCGCCCATGGCGATGCCGATGTCGGCCTGCGCCAGCGCCGGCGTGTCGTTGATGCCGTCGCCCACCATCGCCACGATGCGGCCCGCCATCTGGAGCTTCGCGACCTCTTCGGCCTTGTGCTCCGGCAGGACCTCGGCGAGCACGTGCTCTGGCGCGATCCCGGCCTGGAGGGCGACCGCTGCCGCCGTGCGGCGGTTGTCGCCCGTGATCATGTACACGTCGACGCCCATCGCTCCCAGGCGCGACACCGCCTCGGCGCTGTTGGGCTTCAGGGTGTCGGCCACGGCGATGAGGCCGGCGACCTTCTCGCGGTTCACGCCCACGAGCACGACGGTCTTGCCCTCGTCCTCGAGCGCGGAGATGCGCTCCTCGAACGCGGAGACGTCGATGCCCTCGCGCGCCATGAGCTTGCGGTTGCCCAGCGCGACGCGCATGCCGCCGACATCGCCCTCGACCCCGTGACCGGGAACGGCGGCGAAGCCCTCGACGACGCCCGTCTCGACGCCCTCGCGCTTGGCGTGAGCGACGATCGCCTCGGCCAGCGGGTGCTCGCTCGACTTCTCGAGCGAGGCGGCGAACATGAGGACCCGCTTGGTGTCGTGCCCCTGGAGCAGCTCGACGTCGGTGACCTCGGGGGAGCCGTGGGTCAGCGTGCCGGTCTTGTCGAAGACGACCGCGTCGAGCTTGTAGGCGGTCTCGAGCGCGCCGCCGGACTTGATGAGGATGCCGTTCTCCGCGCCCTGGCCGGTGCCGACCATGATCGCGGTCGGTGTGGCCAGCCCGAGCGCGCACGGGCAGGCGATGACGACGACGGCCGTCGCGGCCAGCAGCGCGGCCACGGCCCAGCCGCTGGACGCGGCGAGCGCGAGTATCGGCGAGATGACCAGGCCGAGCAGGCCGGCGGGCGCCACCGGTTCGGCGCCGAAGATCGCGGGCCCCGCGAAGAACCAGAACACGAACGTCAGCACGCTCGCGCCGATGACCACCGGCACGAACACCGACGAGATGCGGTCGGCGAAGCGCTGGATCGGGGCCTTCGACGCCTGGGCGTCCTCGACGAGCTTCACGATCTGCGCCAGCGCGGTGTCCGCGCCGACCTTGGTTGCCCGGAACCTGAACGACCCCAGCTTGTTGATGGTGGCGCCGATGACGGTGTCGCCGGCGTTCTTCTCCACCGGGATGGGCTCGCCGGTGAGCATCGACTCGTCCACCGCCGAAGACCCTTCGGCCACGACGCCGTCGACCGGCACCTTGTCGCCGGGGCGCACGACCAGCAGGTCACCGACCACGACCTGCTCGACGGGAACGTCGATCTCCTCGCCGCCGCGCACGACGCGCGCGGTCTTGGCCGCCAGCCCCATGAGGCTGCGGATGGCGTCGGAGGTGCGGCCCTTCGCCCGGGCCTCGAGGAGCTTGCCCAGGAGCACGAACGTGATGAGCAGGGCCGAGGTCTCGAAGAAGACCGGCTCGCCCGCCAGCGCCGGCACGAAGGTGGCCGCGACGCTGTAGATGTAGGCGGCCGACGTGCCGATGGCGATGAGCGTGTCCATGTTGCCGGTCCTGCGCTTGAGCGCGTGCCAGAAGCCGCGGTAGTACTGCGCGCCGGCGTAGAACTGCACCGGGGTGGCGAGGATGAACCCGAGGTACTTGCCGACGTTCATGACGTCCCATGCGCCGCCGACGGTGTTGGCGAGCCAGGTCGCGAGCCACAGGTTCACGGCGTCCATGACGCCGGGGAACATCATGATCGCGAGCGGCGCCGACAGCGTGAGCGAGAAGATGAACAGGTTGCGCTGGTGGCGCTGGTAGGCCTCCTGGGCCAGACGCTGGGTGTCCTCGCCCTCGCCGCCCGACTCGGCGGCGTCGAACTTGAGCGCGGCAGAGTAGCCGGCGCCCTTGACGGCGGAGATGAGCTCGTCCGGGCCGACGACCGTCGGGTCGAACTCGACCGAGGCCGTCTCCATGGCCAGGTTGACGACCGCCGAGGTGACACCCGGCAGGCGCGAAAGGGTCTTCTCGATGACGGCGGAGCACGACGCGCAGGTCATCCCCGTGATCGCCAGGGTGATGCGCCCGCTCAGGGCCGCGGGGGGCGCGGCGCTCAGCGGCACGGCCCCGTAGCCGGCGCCCTCGACCGCGGCCACGATGCCTGCCTCGTCGAGGACGGCGGGGTCGTACGACACCGCCAGCTTCTCGGCGGCCAGGTTCACGGTGGCCTTCGCCACGCCCGGCATGCGCGACACGGTCTTCTCGATGACGGCCGAGCACGAGGCGCAGGTCATGCCGGTCACGCCGAAGGTCGCCTCGGCGGTCGCGGCGGATCCGGGCGCGGACGCCGACGCGGGCGCCGGGACGTCCATGGGAGCCGGAGCCTCGGACTCGTCGGGCGGCATCACAGGGCAGGCGGGGGCCTCGGCGGGAGCCGCGGGCGCAGCCTGGGCCTCGGCCGGAGCCGTTTCGCCGTCCAGCACCGCGCCGGGCACGAAGCCCGACTTGACGATGGCGCCGGCGATGTCGTCGTCGGTGACGCGCGCGGGGTCGATACGGACGGTCAGCTCGCCGGCGGCCGCATCGGCCGACGCCTCATCGACGCCGTCCAGCTCCGAGAGGTTGCCCTTCAACAGCGTCTCGCACGCGTGGCAGTGCATGCCTTCCACGCGCCTGCGATAGACGACCGTGCATGTCGAGTCGGTCACGACGAGCTCCATTCCGGGGTGGGTCCCTCTAGCGCACGACCAGCTTGCCGAACACCATGTTCATGCCGCATGCGAACGAGTACTCCCCCGCCTTGAGCGCGGGAAGCTCCACGGTCGCGCCGCCCTTGGTGAGGTCCTTCGTGATCCCGAGGTCCGGGAACACGACCCGC
>CAZHMA010000031.1:0-13878 GCA_964533555.1 uncultured Eubacteriales bacterium | reverse complement strand
CGCCAGGTACATGGCGATCGGTGTCTTGCTGGAGCGCGACACGCCGATCAGCACGATCTCGGACTGGTCCAGCTCCTCGACCGCGCGCCCGTCGTCGTGCTTGACCGAGAACTCCAGCGCCTCGACCCGGTCGAAATACCCGCGGTCGATCCGGCGCACGAGGCCCGGCTCCCATTCGGGCTCGATGCCGGAGACGTCTTCGAGAGCGCTCACGCACGGTCCGAGGATGTCGATGGCGTAGACCCCGGCCTCGCGGGACAGCGCAGCCATCTCGTCACGCAGCCGGCGCGCGCCCAGCGTGTACAGGAACACGCAGCGCTCCCTAGCCGCGCCCCGCACCACGCCCTGCAGCTGCCCGCGGGAGTTGATCCGCGGGAGGCGGATGACGTGGAAGGCCTCCTCGTCGAACTGCGAGAGCGCCGCCTTGGCCACGGCGTCGGCGGTCTCACCGAGCGAGTCGGACAGCACGTAGACGGCCGGGCGCGGATCGCGCTTCGGCGGTCCGCCGTTGCCGTTCCCGTTGCGCTCGGGAGACACCCGGGTTCCTAGCCCTCTAGCTGGGCGAGCGATGCGAAGCCCGCGAACAGGTCGACCACGCGGTTGAGCAGGCGCAGGCGGTTGTCGCGCACGGCCTCGTCGGGGTCCATGACCAGCACGCGGTCGAAGAACACATCGACGGGACCACGGAGGCCGGCGAGCGCTCCGAGTGCCTCGTTGTAGAGGCGATCGGCCACCAGCGCGTGGAACTGCGACTCCGCGGCGACAACGGCCTCGAACAGCGCGCGCTCCTCTTCGCCCATCGCGACCGCGTCCGGCGCGCTGCCGCGCGTGGCGTCCGCGAGGTTGGCCGCGCGCTTGAACGCGACGAGCAGGTCGGCGCCGGCGTCCGTGTTGCGGAAGGCGGTCAGCGCCTCGCAGCGGGCGAGCGCGTCGGCCGGGTCGTCGGCGGCCACGTCGAGCACGGCCGCCACGATGTCGTAGGCGTGTCCGCGCTCCTTGAGGATGCCCTCCAGGCGCGCGCGGATGAAGGCGGACACCGCGGAGCCGGCCTCCTGCTTCGAGAGGTCCTTCACGGTCCCCTCGTAGCCCTCGAGCGCAGCCGCGATCGCTTCCGTCAGCGTGAGCTTCAGGCCGCCGTCGAGCATCATGGCGAGCACACCGATGGCGCCGCGACGAAGTGCGTACGGGTCCGCGGAGCCGGTCGGCGCCTGGCCGATGGCGAAGATCCCGCACATGGTGTCTAGCTTGTCGGCCGCGGAGACCAGCATGCCTGGCAGGGACGGCGGCAGTGCGTCACCCGCGAATCGTGGGCGGTAGTGCCCGGGGATGGCGTCCGCCACCGCGGGCTCCTCCCCTGCCGCGAGCGCGTAGTAGCGGCCCATGACGCCCTGCAGGGACGGGAACTCGATGACCGCGTGGCTGACCAGGTCCGCCTTGCACAGATGCGCGGCGCGGACCGCCTGGGCGCTCTGAGCGGCGTCGGCGCCGCTGATCACCGCGAGCTCCTCGGTCAGGCGCTCGATGCGCTCGACCTTCTGCGACATGGTGCCGAGGTCCTTCTGGAAGACGATCGTCTCCAGGCGCTCGACCCAGTCCTCCATGGAGCACTTCAGGTCCTCGCGGTAGAAGAACGCCGCGTCGGCCAGGCGGGCCCGGATGACACGCTCGTGGCCGGCCACGATGGCGTCGGTGCGCGCGGGGTCGCCGTTGTGCACGACGACGAACGCGTTCATGAGCGCGCCTTCGCTGCCCTGGAGAGGGAAGTAGCGCTGATGGGACTCCATCGCTGTCTCGAGCACCTCGCGCGGGACCGCCAGGAAGTCCTCGTCGAACCTGCCGACGGCGGCGGTGGGCCACTCGACCAGGTTGATGACCTCGGCGCGGGTCTTGTCGGGCATGGCCGCGGTCCCGCCGGCCCTGCACGCGGCGGACTCCACGCCCTCGTCGACCAGGCGCGCGCGCTCCTCGTGGTCGAACACGAAGCGGCCGGCCTCGGCCGCGCGGTAGTAGTCCATGGCGCCGGCCACCTCGATGGTTCCCGGCGACAGGAAGCGGTGGCCCTGCGTGGTGCGGCCCGCGGTCAGCGCGCCGAAACGAACCGGCACGACATCGCTGCCGAAGAGCGCGAGCAGCCAACGCACGGGGCGGATGAAGCGCTCCTCGGTGCTGCCCCATCGCTGGGACTTCGGCCAGTCGAGGTCGGTCACCAGGCCCGCGAGCAGGCCGGGCAGGACGTCGACGGCCGGTGAGGCGGCGACGTGCTTGAGTGCGTAGAGGTACTCGCCACCGGGCTCGGTCTCGCGCACGAGGTCCGCGACGGCGAGGCCCTGGCCCCTGGCGAAGCCCTCGGCGGCCTTGGTCGGGTTGCCGTCGGCGTCGAACGCGGCCTTCACCGACGGCCCCTTCACCCGCAGGTCCTGCGCCTCCTGGGCCTCCGACAGCCCGATGACTTGCAGGACGAGCCGGCGGGGCGCGCCGAAGGTCTGCACCTTGCCGTACTGCAGGCGCATCTCCTGCAGGCGCTTCTCGGCCAGCAGGCCCAGGCGCGGGATGGCGTCGTACAGCGCCTGGGACGGGATCTCCTCGACGCCGATCTCGAAGATGAGGTCACGGCTGCTCACGAGGCGCTCCCTTCGGCCGAAGGGGCTTCGCCGGGAGCGGAGGATGGGCCGGGTGCCGCGGCGTCGGCCGGAGCCGGTGCCACGACGGCCATGTAGGCCTCCGCGCACGCCTTGGCGAGCGCCCGCACGCGCGCGATGAACGCGACGCGCTCGGTCACGGCGATGGCTCCGCGGGCGTCGAGCAGGTTGAACGCGTGGCTGCACTTGAGCACGTAGTCGTAGGCCGGAAGGACCGTGCCGGCCTCCAGCGTGCGGCGGCACTCGGCCTCGAACGTGTCGAAGAGACCGCGCAGCATGGCCGTGTCGGCCACTTCGAAGTTGTACTTCGAGTACTGCTGCTCGTTGCGCAGGAACACGTCGCCGTACGTGAACACGTGGCCGTCAGGACCCCTCGACCACGTGAGGTCGTACACGGAGTCGACGCCCTGGATGTACATGGCCAGGCGCTCGAGCCCGTAGGTGATCTCGGCGGGCACGGGGCGGCAGTCGAAGCCGCCGACCTGCTGGAAGTACGTGAACTGCGTGACCTCCATGCCGTTGAGCCAGACTTCCCAGCCCAGCCCCCAGGCGCCGAGGGTCGGCGACTCCCAGTCGTCCTCGACGAGCCGCATGTCGTGCTCCGCCGGCTCGATCCCGATGGCGCGAAGGCTGCCGAGGTACAGGTCGAGCACGTTGTCCGGGCTCGGCTTCAGGATCACCTGGAACTGGTAGTAGTGCTGGAGGCGGTTGGGGTTCTCCCCGTATCGGCCGTCCGTGGGGCGGCGCGACGGCTGGACGTACGCGGTGCGCCACGTGTCAGGGCCCAGCGCGCGCAGCGTCGTGGCGGGGTGGAACGTGCCCGCGCCGACCTCCGTGTCGTAGGGCTGGAGGACGACGCAGCCCTGGTCGGCCCAGTAGCGCGACAGCGCCAGGATGATGTCCTGGAACGAGAGTGCGTCAGCCATGGTTCCCCTCGGTGCCTTCGCTCTTGGTTTCGGTGCGGATATGGTACACCAGCGGGCACTCGGACCCACCGCGGACAGGCTACAGCTCCACGTACGCCGTACCCCGCTTGCGAGCATGCGCATCGAATGTGATGAGTTCGTCGCCCTCGTCGAGCGCCTGCTCGATGAGCAGGCAATCCACAAGCCCGAGCGCTCCGTCCGCGCGCATGAGCCGAAGCGCCCTGTCCGCGCGGTGCCGGTCCCATGCGAGGATGCCGGGGCCGTTCAGCGCGTCGAGCAGCGCATCCGCGGCGCCCGACCTCTTGTAGCGGTAGCTCCAGCACAAGACCGATGCAGTCTCCACCAGAACCGCCTCGGTGATGAGCACCGGGGACCGGTCGGGATCGATTGCGGCCTCGATCAGCGCAGTGTGATGCGGCCGGTCGTCCACGATGAGGCCAAGCAGTACGTTCGTATCAGCGATTCTCATCGTCGTCCTCCGGGACGGCTCCGCGGTGCCGTTCGAACTTCACCACGTACCCCGGACCGACCGGTGGGGTCGCGAAGGTGGTGCGATAGTAGTCCGCGAGGGCCTCCTCGTCCGTGGCGAACCGGGCAGGACCGGAGGGGTGCTTCTTGCGCAGCGCCTCGAAGTACTCGTGGACGCTTGGCTCCTTGCGGACCGCCACGTACTCCCTCTGCGGCTCCAGCACGATCCAGTCGCCGGTCTCCAGCCCGTACAGCGCCCGGACCTCGGCAGGTATCGTGACCTGCCCTTTGCTGGTGATCTTCGCTCGATATGGCCCGCTCATGAGCGCCACCCCTTACTTCTGTACCCATGCCTTACTGTCGAGGATACGCCTTACCTCTGACAGCGTGAAGCACCGAAGCGGCGAACGGGTGGAAGCGAGCCGGACCGGAGCGCGCAGGGTCAGCGGCGCGGGCCGTTCGGCACGTGCGCACGCAGCAGCCCCTCGAACGCCGCGCGCGTGTCTGCGTCCAGCGCCTGGGTCCTGAGCACGACGAACGTGCGCGGCGAGTTGTAGAGCAGGTGGCAGCCGAAGACCCTCCGCCACCGTGAGAAGTCCTCCCAGCCGGCCTGGCGCGCCTCGTCGCCGACGGTGAGCGTGAGCCCCTCCCCGTCCGCGCGCACGGTCAGCGGCTCGTAGAGCGGCTTCGCGGCTTTGCGCAGGGCGTTGAAGTACCCTACCGCGAACGAGATGAGCGGGACGGCCGGCAGGGCGATCAGGAAGCTCGTGCCCCACTGCAGCAGCAGGGCACTGCCGGTGAGCGCGGCCACCACCAGCAGCGTCGGCCCGGCCAGGAGCACCGTGATGACACTCGGGTTGGCGAGCGTGCCCGCCGTGAGCACCTGGGTGAGCGTCATCGGCGTGAGCTGGGACACGAACTCGACCGCGGGCGTCTCGACGGGCGCCGCGGGGTCGGGCGCGTCCGGCGTCGCCGGCTCCACCGGGTCCGGGCTCTGCGTATCGGTCACCGCCGTCACATCCCTCTCGAGTACATGTCGAGCGCCTTCAGCCGCGCCGGTACGTGATACCCCACGTAGAGGGTCACCAGCCGAAGCACCGAGTCGCGGAGGTCGTCCGGCACGCCCAGCCCGGCCACGTCGGCCATCTTGGCACGCATCAGCGCCCGCATGACCGCGGCGTCGTCGGCACTCATCGGACGGGCGGTGGGGTCTTCGGCAGAACAGTCGCCGCACAGGCAGCCGCCGGTGCGCGGCGAGAACAGCACGGACGCCGTCACGTCCCCCGCGCACGCTGCGCATTCGTCGAGCGCCGGGCGGTAGCCGTGCATGGCGAGCGCCTTGAGCAGGAACGCGGCGACCAGGAGCGGCAGGTCGCCGGGCCCGGCGCTGTCCATGGCGTCCAGCGTCGCGAGCGACATCAGGAACAGCTTGGGCTCGGCCTGCCCTTCGACCGAGATCTTGTCCAGCAGGTCGGCGATGACGGCAGCCGCCTCCATGCGGTCGAGGTCGCCGCGTATGGCGTCGTGGCTGGCGACCATCTCGGCCTCGGCGATGACCTCGAGCGTGCGCCCGGTGTGCAGCAGCAAGTCGAGCACCGAGAAGGGCTCGACGCGCGCGCCGAAGCGGCTCTTGGTCTTGCGGGCGCCCTTCGCCACGGCGCGGACCTGGCGCCCGTCCGCGGCGAGCATGGTGATGATGAGGTCGGCCTCGCCCAGCTTGGTCTTGCGCAGGACGAGCGCCCGCAGGGGGTACGACGGCACGTCAGTACCCGGCGCCCTCCGGCGCGGGTGCGGCGTCGCCGCTGTCCAGCGCCGCGAGGATCTCGAGCCCCGACGACGTGCCGATGCGAGCGGCCCCGGCCTCGATGAGCTCCAGCGTGAAGGCCAGGTCGCGGATGCCCCCGGCGGCCTTGACCGACACTTCGGGCCCCACGGCCTCGACCATGACGCGCACGTCCTCGACGGACGCTCCGCGCGGGCCGAAGCCCGTGGACGTCTTCACGAAGTCGGCGCCGCCGGCGGCCGCCAGGCGCGCGGCCTTCGCGACCTGCTCGGGCGTGAGGTAGCCGGTCTCGAGGATCACTTTGAGGAGCACGCCGTGCGTGGTGGCGTCGCAGATGGCGTCGGCGACCGCCGCGACCTCGTCGGTGACGAGCTGGTCCTCGCCGTCCAGGAACGCGCCCACGTTCATGACCATGTCGATCTCCGCGGCACCCAGCTGGACGAGGCGTCGTGCCTCGTCGGCCTTCGTCTCGGTGAGCGAGTAGCCGAGCGGGAAGCCGACGACCGCGCACACCTTCGTGCCCGTGTCTCCCAGCCGCTGGACCGCGAGCGGGACGAGGAACGGCGACACGCACAGCGTGGCGAAGCCCGCGTCACGGTTCGCCTCCATCCACTCGGACGCCGTGGCGTACCCGACGGTGGGCTTGAGCATCGTCTGGTCGATCATCGAGGCGAGTGTGCGGCGGTCCATGTCGCTCACAGTCCCTCTCCGTAGCCGAATCGGCGTATCTGCGACGCGTCGCGACGCCAGTCCTTCTTCACCCTCACCTGCAAGTCGAGGTAGACCTTCGTGCCGAGCAGGGGCTCGAGGTCGCGACGGGCCTCGGTGCCGATCCGGAGCACGCCCTCGCCGCCCTTGCCGATGATGATGCCCTTCTGCGACTCGCGCTCCACGTAGACGATGGCCACCACCGTGGTCGTGTCGTTCTTCTCGTCGTAAGAGACGTCCTCGATGCCGACGCCCACCGCGTGCGGCAGCTCGTCGTGGGTGGAGAGCAGGACCTTCTCGCGCACGAACTCCGCGAGCATCACCGCCAGCGGCTGGTCGGTGGCCATGTCGCGCGGGAAGAAGCGCGGACCCTGCGGCAGGTGCCGCGTGACCACGGCCAGGAAGCCCTCGACGTTGAAGCCCTCCTTGGCCGAGAGCACCACGACGTCGTCGAACGTGCCCAGCGCCGTGGCCGCGGCGATCCTGCGCTCCATCGGCATGCGGCTCTTGACGTCCGCCTTCGTGAGCACGAGCACCTTGGCGCCGCGCGCGGCGGCCACGTGGCGGGCGACCCACTTGTCGCCTTCGCCCACGGGCTGGGTCGAGTCGATGATGAGGCAGGCCACGTCCACGTCCGACAGCGCCATCAGGGCGCTGCGGTTGAGCTCCTCGCCCAGCGCGTCCTTGGGCTTGTGGAGACCCGGCGTGTCGACGAAGACCACCTGCGCGTCCTCGGTGTCCACGATGGCACGCAGGCGGTGGCGGGTGGTCTGCGGCTTGTCGGAGACGATCGCGACCTTCTCACCGACGAGCGCGTTCACGAGCGTGGACTTGCCGGCGTTGGGGCGCCCGACCAGCGCCACGAAGCCGCTGCGGACTGTTTCCGGCGGCGTGGGGTGAGAGGCTCCCCCGCCGTCAGTCACGGCTGTTGTCGTCCTGGTCCAGGTAGCCGCGCACGAACGCCTCGGGAAGCAGCTCGTCGAGCGTCATGACCATGACGGCGTCCGTCGCGCCGCCCATGACCACGCGCATCTCGGGGTTGAACTCGGCCAGGAACTGGCGGCACGCGCCGCACGGCACCGTGGGAGCGTCCGAATCGCCGACGATGGCGATGGCGTCGAAGTAGCGGGCGCCGGCCATGACGGCCTTGGTGGCCGCACCCCGCTCGGCGCAGATGCTCGAGCCGTATGCGGCGTTCTCGACGTTGCACCCCTGGTAGATCTCGCCGCCGGCGAAGATCGCGGCCCCCACCCGAAAGTCCGAGTACGGCGCGTAGGCCTTCTCCTGGGCTTCGCGGGCGAAGGCGAGCAGAGCAAGATCGGTCTGGGTCGGGTCCGTCATCGGTCTTCCTCTTCCTCGCTGGCTTGCAGGACGGGCTCCACGTCGAGCATGAGCACCCGGTTGCCTTCCTTGGCGGCCACGGTGAAACGCAGGCCCGCCGCTTGAACCGATTCTCCGACCTGGGGTATGTGCCCCGCAAGTTCCGGGACGATGCCGCCGGCCGAATCGGCGTCGACATCCAGGTCGGTGTCGAACAGCTCGTTCAGGTCGTCCATGGGTAGGCGCGCGTCGATGCTGTAGCGCCCGCCGCCCAGGTCCGTGATCATCTGGACTTGCTCGTCGTACTCGTCGTAGATCTCGCCGACGATCTCTTCCACGAGGTCCTCGATGGTCACGAGTCCCGCGGTGCCGCCGTACTCGTCGAGCACGATGGCGATGTGCGCACGCCGCCGCATCTCGCGCAGCAGCTCCTCGACCGGCTTCGTCTCGGGCACGAAGAGCGCCTCGCGCATGTGGTCGGTCACGAGGCGGCTGCACCCGGTATCGGCCACGCAGCGCAAGAGGTCCTTCGCGTAGAGCACGCCCTTGATGTCGTCGAGGTCCTCGTGGAACACGGGCACGCGCGACACGCCGGCCTCGGTGATGACCGTGATCGCCTCGTCGATGGTGGCGGTGTCCTCGAGGCACACCATGTCCGGGCGGGGCACCATGACCTCGCGGACCATCTTCTCGCCCAGGTCCGCGACGGCCTCCATCATGGCCTCGGCGGCCTCGTCGGCCTCCGTGTCGTCGCCGTTGCCGTGACGCCTGCGCGCGACCGCGCGCTCGGGGTCCGCCAGCGTCTCAGTGAACGTGCTCCACGCGGCGGGGAACGCCGCGAGCATATCTGACCAGCGGCTCACGTCGCGGCCTCCTCCCTACCGCAAGAATACCTGAAAGACCGCGGTGGTGAGCAGGAAGCCCAGCACGGCGCCGAGCACCGTCTGCGCGATCGTGTGCGCCTCGCTCTCGACGCGGCTCTGGCCGACGAGGGCCGCGATGAACATGGCGAGGATCATCGCCTTCGCGGACTGGGTGGCGTAGCCGATCGAGGTCGCGACCGCGACGGCCAGCGCCGTGTGCCCCGAAGGCCAGCCGCCGCGCACGTAGGACGTGTGCTTCTCGTGCGTGAGTGCTTTGAGAACGAGCACGGCCAGTCCGGTCAGCGCGAGCGCCCCGATGGTCAGCGTGGCCGACGACGTCGACGAGCGCTCGATGAAGCCCTGGGTGATGGGCGTCAGGCGCGCGAAGAACACCACGTAGCCCACCGCCACCGCGTTGACCGATGCGATGAGCACGGCTCCCGCGGCGACGTCCTTCGCCACCTTCGCCATGGGGTCGAACGTGTCGGTAGCGATGTCCACCGTGGCCTCGATGGCGGTGTTGGCCAACTCGGTCACGACCACGAGCGTGATGGCGAAGAACAGCGCGATGAGCTCGAGCCCGCCCACGCCAAGGGCGAGCGCGGCCACGAGGACGACGGCGGCCGCGAGCGCGTGCAGCCGCATGTTGCGCTGGGTGCGCAGGGCGTACACGATGCCCTGGATCGCGTAGTCGAAGCTCCAGAGCAGGGAGCGGCTGCGCACGGGGACGTTGCCGCCTAGCTCTGGTCGGCCCAGGCGGCCAGGAGCTCGGCCTCCCGGGCCTGCATGGCCGCTGCGGCCTCGTCGGCGTCGTGCTCGTAACCCAGCAGGTGCAGCACGCCGTGGACGAGCAGCAGGTTGAGCTCCGCCTCCACGGTCGTCCCGAGCTCGGCGGCCTGCTTCTCGGCGACCTCGGGCGCGATGATGACGTCGCCCAGGGTGATCGGCTCGTCGCTGCCGGCCGCGCACGGCTCGTCACAGCCGAAGGACAGAACGTCGGTGGGCCCGGCCACGCCGCGGTACTGCTCGTTGAGATGCGCCATCTCGTCGACGCCGACGAGGGCGATGGACAGCTCGGCCATGTCGGGGACGTCCTCGCGGCCGAGGACGAACTCGCCGAGGCGCTCGAAGGCCTCCAGCGCCAGCGGCTCCGGATCGCGGTGGCTCGTCACGCGTACCTGCATTCTCGTCACGCCTACCTGGCTTCGACGTCTTCCGGATACGCCACGCGGGCGTGGTACACGCTCGCGAGCATCCGTGCGTACACGTTCACGGTGCGGTCGATGTCCGCCTGGGTCATCTTCGAGTCCCGCAGTTGCCCGTCGGCGACCTTGCCCTCGACGACCCGGCGCACGGTGGAGCGCAGCTTCTCCTCGGACGGCAGATGGACGGTGCGCGCCGCGGCCTCGGAGACGTCGGCCAGCATGACGAGCGCGGCCTCACGGGTGGCGGGGCGCTCGCCGTCGTAGCGGTAGTCCGCCTCCAGCACGGCGCCGTCGCCCCTACGGGCCTTCTCGTAGAAGCAGGCCACCAGGCTGGTGCCGTGGTGCTGGTTGATGATGTCCACGACCTCGTCCGGCAGGCGGCTCTGCCGCGCCAGCTCCGCACCCTCGCGCACGTGGGCGGTGATGACGAAGGCCGACTGCATCGGCGAGGCGATGTCGTGCGGGTTGCCGCCGTCGGCCTGGTTCTCGACGAAGAAGTTCGGCCGCACCGACTTGCCGATGTCGTGGTAGTACGCGCCGACGCGGGCCAGGAGCGCGTTCGCACCGATCTCGAGCGCGGCGCGCTCGGCGAGCGAGCCGGTCATGATCGAGTGCGAGTACGTGCCCGGCGCGGCGGTCATGAGGTCGCGCAGCAGCGGCGAGCCCGGGTTGGACAGCTCCAGCAGGCGGAAGTCGTTGGCGATGCCCGTGAACCGGCCGATGAGGGGCAGCAGCAGGAACGCCAGGACCACCACCGCCAGCCCGCCGAGGATGCCGAACAGCAGCGCGTGGACCGCGGTCTGGTCGAGCACGCCCGACGCGTTCGACGCCAGCACCACGCCGCCGAAGATCGCGGCGGACACGATGAACGCGCCGCCGGTGATCGCCGCGACCGCCAGGGCCATGCGCTTACCGGCCTCGGTGGCGAGCACGCCGTGGTTGGGCATGAGGGAAGAGAGCCTGTCGACGAGCCTGGTCATCGCGCTTACGGCCTCTCGGCCTTGGCCTCCCCGGAACCTCGGGCTGCGGCGGCGCTCTCGGCGGCCGCCTGCCTGGCCTCGTCCCAGCGGTGATACGCCGTGACGATGTGCTGGACCAGCTTGTGGCGCACCACGTCGCGGCTCTCGAGCTCGACGAAGGCGAGATCGTCAACGTCCTTCAGTATCTCGCGGACCTGCTTCAGCCCGGACGCGCCGGCGGGCAGGTCGATCTGCGTGACGTCCCCGGTGACGACGACCTTGCTGCCGAAGCCCAACCGAGTCAGGAACATCTTCATCTGCTCCTGCGAGGTGTTCTGCGCCTCGTCGAGCACCACGAACGAATCGTTCAGCGTCCGGCCGCGCATGAACGCGAGCGGCGCGACCTCGATGACGCCGCGCTCGGTCAGGCTCGTGGACTTCTCGATGTCCATCATGTCGAACAGCGCGTCGTAGAGCGGGCGCAGGTAGGGGTCGACCTTGTCGTAGAGCGTGCCGGGCAGGTAGCCCAGCTTCTCCCCCGCCTCGACGGCCGGTCGCGTGAGGATGATGCGGCCGACCTCCTTGCGCTTGAGCGCGTCGACGGCCATGGCCATGGCCAGGTAGGTCTTGCCCGTGCCCGCCGGCCCGATGCCGAAGGTCACGGTGTGCTTGCGGATGGCGTCGACGTAGCGCTTCTGCCCCGCGGTCTTGGGCCTGATGGTCTTGCCGCGGTGCGTGAGGATGACGTCGGAGAACGCGCTGGCCGGGCTGCCCTCGTGGCGCTTGATCATGTCGATGGCGCGGTCGATGGAGTCCGGGGTGAGCTGCGTCCCGCGCTCCAGGAGCTGCAGCATCTCGGAGAAGAGCGCAGATACCGCCTGCGCCTCGCTGCCTTCACCCGTGATGGTGATCTCGTTGCTGCGGACGCAGATGTCCGCCTCGAACTGCTCTTCGATGAGCTTCAGGAGGTGGTCGCCCATCCCGAGCAGGTCGACCATGTCTCGCCCGGGCGGTACCACCAGGCGGATCTCGGTGTCAGGCACGCTTCGGTTCCCGGTCCTTTCGAATCTGGCGCTTCATGAGCATCGATTCTAGCACTCACAAAAGCGTCGCCCACGCGGCTCCGCGCTCTGCGGCGGTGATGTCCACGGCCACGACGTCGCCGCTCCTCGGCAGCACGTCGCTGTCCGCGACCCGGACCGTGACGTGCAGGTAGTCCTCCGAAGTCCCCGCGAACGTGAACCCGCCGAGGCGCTCGACGAGCACGCTCGCGCGCCCGCCCACGCGCGAGTGCGCGTACGCGGCGGCAAGATGCTCCCCCAGCGCCCGCATGGCCCGGGCCCGCTCGGCGACGCATCGCGGATCGGGCCGGTCGGGCAGGTCGGCCGCGGGCGTCCCCGGCCGCGCCGAGTACCGGAACACGTGCAGCTTCGCGAAGCCGCAGGCCTCGACGAACGCGAGGCTCTCGGCGAAGTCCGCGTCGGTCTCGCCCGGGAAGCCGACGATGACGTCGGTGGTGAGCGCCAGCCCGGGGATCGCGGCACGGGCGCGGGTCAGCGCGTCGGCGAAGGCGGCACGGTCGTACCCGCGCCCCATCGCAGCGAGTGTCCGATCGCACCCGGACTGCAGCGGCACATGCAGATGTGGCATCACGGCCGGGATGGGCGCGAGCGTTTCGAGCAGCCGCGGCGTGAGGTCGAGCGGCTCGATGCTCGACACCCTGATCCGCTCGATCCCGGTCTCCGCCAGTGCGCCGATGAGCGAAGCGACATCCGGCGCGGCAGGCGCATCGGAGTATCTGCCGATGTTGATCCCCGTCAGCACGACCTCCCTGGTCCCGCCGGCGCGGAGCGCGGCGACGCGCCCGATGAGGTCGGCAGCCGGTACGCTGCGCGGGTTGCCCCTGGCGTCCGGCACGATGCAGTACGTGCATCGCCGGTCGCACCCGTCCTGGACCTTCACCGTCGTTCTTGTCCGGAACGCCCGTGCAGTGAGGCCGGAATCCGCGGGGGTCCGCCGCGAGTTCTGCAGGCCGGGGACGCCGCGAAGCGGCGAAGGTTCCCCGGCCGAAGCCTGTCTGAGCGCCGGACCCCCGCGGATTCCGGCCGCCTCCGCAACCGCCTTCGCCAAGAGTGTCTTGTCCTGCTCCACAACTACGCGACTGTCGAGGGCCTTGAGACCCTGGGGATCCATGGAGGCCAGACACCCGGTGACCACCACCACCGGTTCCCGGGCGGCCCGCAGGGCGTGACGGACGGCCTTGCGGGCCTTCGCGTCGGCCTCCGCCGTGACCGTGCAGGTGTTGATGACTACTACGTCCGCTGCGTCCTGGTCGTCGACCACGACGGTCCCGCTGCCGAGCAGCTCTTCAGCGAGCGTCTCGGACTCCGTGCGGTTGACCTTGCAGCCGAGCGTGCGGACGGCGACGGTCAGGGCGGGCGCGGTGTCAGTCACGCAAGCGTCCTCCGAGACCCCCGAGCTCGTACGTCGCCAGCGCGGCCGCGATGACGCCGGCGGTCTCGGTGCGCAGCACCGTGTCGCCCAAGCCCACGGTCACGCCCCCGGCCTCGCGCTCGATGGCACCGACCTCGGCCGACTCCAGGCCGCCCTCGGGCCCGATCACCAGCAGCACGGAGGTGCGCCCCGTGGCTCCCGCGGCGTCGAGCGCCTCGCCGATACCCGGCGCGGGTCGGCCGACGGTCTCCTCCCAGGGGACCAGCACGACGTCGAAGCCCTTCGCCGCCTCGATGAGTCCGCGCACGTCGACCGGCTCCCGCACGAGCGGGACCGTGACGCGTTGGGACTGCTTGGCGGCCTCCTCGGCGATCCGGCGCCAGCGCTCCGTGCGCTTGCCCGCCTTCTCGTCGTCGAGCTTCACGACCGAACGGGCGAAGGCCACGGGCAGGATCTCGCTGACGCCCAGCTCGGTGGCCTTCTGGATGACGAGCTCCATGCGCTCGCGGCGCGCGAGCCCCTGCGCGAGCGCGACGCGCGGCCGGTGCCGGCC
>CAZHMA010000030.1:0-14040 GCA_964533555.1 uncultured Eubacteriales bacterium | reverse complement strand
GGGGTTCGTCCACATGGTTGAGCGCTTCAAGGCGCTCCCTGAGCCGGCGGATGCAGGTCGACTTGTTCATGAGCTGGCTTCGCTCGCGGCGGCATGTCACGGTGACGCCGGTGGGCAGGTGCACGATGCGGACTGCGCTGTCGGTGGTATTGACGCTCTGGCCGCCGGGCCCGGTCGCTCGAAACGTCTGGACGCGGCACTGGGCGAGCAGTCCCTCGTCCGTCTCGGGTATGTCGATCGGTCCTTCGGCCATGTCCCGTACCTCCTGCTGCGATGATACCCGCGCCGCCGGCCCGGCGGATGAGGCCGCCTTTCCAGGACAACATCTCGGTGTCGCATGGGCACGCGGGCGCGAGGGTGCGCGCGCGTGTGCGATACTTCGCGCATGCCTGATGACACACGCTTCGGATTCTCGCGCGCGGACTGGGAGGCGGCCAAGCGCGAGGCGGAAGCCGCGCTGGTGGCCTGTGCCGCGCGCCGCGACGTTCTGACGTACGCCGGGCTGTGCCGATCGGTGGACGCCATAGCCCTCAGGCCGTACTCGTTCGCGATGGTCGCGTTCCTCGACGAGATCTGCTCGGGAGAGGACGCGGAGCACGGCATCGTCCTCGCGTCGATCGTGACGCGCAAGGACACGGGCATGCCCGGCGAAGGCTACTTCCGGGCGGCTGCCCGGGCCGGGTGCGACGTGACCGACCGGCAGGCGTTCTGGAACGGGCAATTGGACAGGGTGTATCGGGCCTACGGCGACGGGACGGACCGCTAGATGGAGCTGATCCGCACGTTCATCGACTTCCTGCGCGATCCCAAGGAGTGGCTGACCGCTGTCCTGGCGCTGTACGGGTCCTGGGTCTACGTGCTGCTGTTCCTGGTGATCTTCTGCGAGACGGGTCTCGTGGTCACCCCGTTCCTGCCGGGTGAATCGCTCCTGTTCGCGGCCGGCGCCGTGACCGCGAGCGCCGGCGCGCTGAACCCGTGGCTGCTGTTCCTGCTGCTGTGCGTGGCCGCCATCCTGGGCGACACCGTGAACTACTGGATCGGGCACACCCTCGGGCCACGCATGCTCTCCAAGCCCGACAGCAAGATCCTCAAGAAGGAGTATCTGGACCGGACGCACCGGTTCTTCGAGAAGTACGGCGGCAAGACGATCATCCTCGGGCGCTTCGTGCCCTTCGTGCGGACGTTCGCGCCGTTCCTCGCGGGCGTCGGTGAGATGACCTACCGCAAGTTCCTGCTCTACAACGTCGCCGGTGGCGTGCTCTGGGTCGGGGTGGCGTACGGCGCGGGCTATCTGTTCGGCGGGCTGCCGTTCGTCGAGAACAACATGACGATCATCCTCATCGGGGTCGTGCTGGTCTCGCTCATACCGGCGATGTACGAGTACTTCAGCCACAAGGTCCACCCGGTCGAGCCCGCTGCGGGCGGAGAAGGGCCGGAGGGATAGGATCCGTGTGAACCGGTCACCGGTTCGGCGTCCGAGCGACCGTCCGTCGCCGCGGTGTCGCCGGGGCCGCCCGCAGGACCGAACCTGACAACAGGGGGGCTCGCGGGCAACGACTGGAGGCGGTATCGGGCGTGGGCGGAACTGAACAGCTGAGGCGCCTCATCCTCGATGCCGAGGACGGTATCGTGAACGCCGTCATGGCCGCCGCACGCGAGCACGGCTACGCGCACTACATGCCGAGCCTTGAGGAGTCGTACCGGCTGGCGGTGGCGACGATCTCGGCCAACCTGTCCCAGGTGCTGTCCGTGCTGGGAGAGGTGCCCCAGCTTCGTGCGGCTGAGCCGACAGCCTCGGACCCGATCGCCTCGCTCGGCGCCCGCTTCGCGCGCATGCGTCGGGGGGATGGAACCGACCTCACGCTGTTCCTGGGGCTTCTGAAGTTCTACCGGCGCGCCTACGCCGACGTCGTTCGGAGATCGGGGCTCGAAGAGGACGAGCTCACGGTCGCGGCGGACGCGATCGAGCGCTACTTCGATCGTCTCGAGTTGGGCTACGTCTCCGCGTGGACCGCCTATTCGGGCGAGCAGGTGTCCGCGGAGATCCTGGAGCGCAACCGGCTGACCACCATGGAGAAGACCCGCTACCTCTCGGCGGTGGGCGGACTGCCGCTGCCCCTCATGCTGCTCGACGCGCACGGCAGGGTCGAGAACATCAACGCGGCGGCGGTGTCGCTCTTCGGGCCCCCGGGCGCGCGCGGCGGCTACTTCGCCGATCCCGGCCGTCGGGAGGCACCGCCCGTCCTGCGCGACGAGATCCACGAGTTCCTCGACTCCGGTGAGTCGGCAGCCACCCTGGAGCGCGAGCTCAAGACCGGGAAGGGCACCCGCTACTTCGAGGCAAGGCTCACGAAGCTGTTCGATTCCGAGGGCGAGTTCTCAGGGACCCTGCTGGTGCTGACGGACCTCACCTACCGCAGGACCGCGGAGGACGCCCTGCGACGGAGCCAGAACAAGTACGTGTCGCTGTTCGAGAACATGCTCATGGCGTTCGCCTACATGAAGGTGGTCCTGGACAAGCGCAACCGCCCGGTCGACTACGTGCTCGTCGAGATGAACGAGGCGTTCGAGCGCCTGGTCGGCAAGCCGACGGCCACCGTCATCGGCCAGCGCCTGTCCGATGTCGTTCCCGGCCTGCAGGACTCGCGTCACGACTGGTTCGGCCGGCTCGGCAAGGTCGCGGTCACCGGTGAGACCGCGGCGTTCGACGCGCTGGCCGAGCCTCTGGGCCGTTGGTACGCCGCCTCGGCCTACAGCCCGTCGCCGGGCTACGTGACGCTGATGATGTCGGACATCAGCGAGCTGAAGTGGGTGCAGGAGTCCCTCGCCCACTCGCGCGACTTCTACCTCACGCTCTTCGAGGGGTTCCCGACGCTCATCTGGCGCGCGGCCGCTGACGGCACGCACGACTACTTCAACGCCTCATGGCTGGAGTTCACAGGGCGCAAGCTGGAGCAGTCGGTCGGTTCGGGCTGGATGGAGGACGTGCACCCCGACGATCGCGACCGTCGCGTCGCGGCGATCGCCGCGGCCGTCCGGGACCGCCAGCCGTTCACGCTGGAATACCGCCTGCGCCACCACAGCGGAGAGTATCGCTGGGTGCTCGACAGCGGCCGTCCGTTCACCGAGGTGGAGGGCGCCTTCGCCGGCATGATCGGCTCGGTGCAGGACATCAGCGAACGCAAGCGTCAGGAGCAGCAGCTCGAGCATCTGGCCACCCACGACGAGCTCACGAACCTGCCGAACCGCCGCGTGTTCGAAGAAGCACTCCAGCGCTCGGTGGCGCACGCGCGCCGCGGGCATCCGGCGTCGCTGCTCTTCATCGACGTGGACGGCTTCAAGGAGGTCAACGACTCCCTGGGGCACGCGGAGGGCGATCGGGCGCTCGTGGCGATCACCTCGGCGGTCCGCAAGGTCATCAGGGGAGAGGACCTGCTGTCGCGCATCGGGGGCGACGAGTTCAGCGCGCTGCTCGTGGACACGGTGCTGTCGGATGCCCGAAGGGTCGCCGAGCGCATCCGGGAGGCCGTGCGGGACCAGGTCCGCAGCCCGGGGATGAAGCGGCTGACCCTCAGCATCGGTCTCGTGGAGGTGGACGGCACCAGCACCGGCGACGCGCTGCTCACGCAGGCCGACGCGGCGATGTACAAGGCGAAGGACTCCGGCGGCGATCGGGTGCTCGTCTACCAGCCGGGGTTCGAGCCGGTGGACATGAGCGACTCGGTCACCGGGTCGATGCTCGCCAAGCTCAAGGACGCGCTCTCGCGGGACGGCGCGCTGGTCTTTCACTACCAGCCGGTGTTCCGCGTCTCGGACGGCACGATCGAGTACTTCGAGGCGCTCACCCGGCTGGTCGACCGGGACCTGCGCGTCATTGCGCCGTCGCAGTTCATCGGCGTCGCAGAACGCTTCGGGCTGATGCCGCAGTTCTCGCGGTGGGTCGTCCGGCAGGCCGTCGGGGTGCTGGATGCGAACCCGGACCTGCGCCTCTCCGTGAACCTGTCGGGGCGCGACGTCGAGGACGCGGTGCTTCTGGACGACATCCTGCACATGCTCGGCGAGAAGGACGTCGCGCCCGCGAGGCTGAGCTTCGAGATGAGCGAGTCGTCGGTCCTGCAAGACGTCGGTACGGCCCGCGAATGGATCTCGCGGGCGCGCGAGGCGGGGTTCAGCTTCGCCCTGGACGACTTCGGCGCCGGCCACAACTCGTTCGGCTACCTGCGCAACCTCCCCGTCGATCGCGTGAAGATCGACGGGAGTGTCACGCGCTCACTCGTGGCCGATCCGCGCCAGCTGACGCTCTTGGAGGCCGTCAGGGCCGTGACGACGCTGAGCGGTGTGACGACGGTCGCCGAGTGCGTGGAGAACGAGTACGTGCTCGAGATCGTGCGCGACGTCGGGGTGGACTACGCCCAGGGCTACCATCTCGGTCGGCCGGGACCGGGTCTCACGGTCGGCGGCGCCGACTGGCGGGAGCGCTTCCCTGGTCCGCGCGTGCCCTGAGCACCGGCCCCGAGGTCGCGCCCCCGCGTGGCGGACGACGAGAAGAGGGACGCGCACGCTGCGCGTCCCTCTTCTCGTGACACAGCCGTCAGTCGCTGTCAGTGGCAGACGCAGCCGACCCAGCCGTCGATGTTGGTGAAGTTGCCGCCGATGTGACAGTCGGTGCACAGGCCGTCCCACGGACCGTGCCCGTTGGCGAGCGTGGCGTGCGTGAAGTGCACCTCGGTCCACACGGTCGGCCTGTGACATCTCAGGCAGTCGGTGGGTCCCACGTGGGGAGCGGTGTGGCAGTCGGCGCACGGCTTGGTGGGCGCGTTGAAGATGAGGGTCGGGTGGCACAACGCGCACGGGCGCGCGCTGTGCTTCGCACCGAGGCTGATCGGTGCCGGGTGCGTGATGGCCTTGATCGGCGAGAACGCGGTGGTCGTGTGGCACGTGCCGCACTGGGTCTGATTGCCGTGCTTCACGCCGTGGCAGTCCACGCAGTTGACGCCCGGAGCGGGCTTGAACGGAGTCCCGTGGCAGGCTGCACACGCCAGCCTGGTGTGTGCACCGGTCAGCGGGAAGAAGCGGTTGTGATCGACGGAGACGATCGCACCCGTGCGGCTGTGGCACGGCGTGCACGTCCTGAAGCCGCCGTGCTGCGGCCCGTGACAGCCCACGCAGGTGTCTCCCTTGACCTTCGCGTACTGGAGCTTGTAGTGGCACCTCGTGCACGCCAGCCTGGCATGCGGGCCGGGTGACAGCGGGAAGACGCTCGAGTGCCGGAACGTCGACGGCTTGAAGCCCGAGGTCGTGTGGCACTTGGCGCAGTTGGTCAGCCCGCCGTGCTTCGAGCCATGGCAGCCCGAACAGAAGGCCGGGGTGCCGGCGAATCTCGCGCGCGGGTGGCACTGCGTGCACGTCAGTCTGGTATGACGACCGGTGATCCGGAAGAAGACACTGTGGTCGAAGCTGCCGGGCTTCCAGCCGTTGGCCGGAGCATGGCACTTGCCGCAGTCCGTCAGCCCGCCGTGCTTGGTCCCGTGGCAGTTGGTGCACGTACGGGGCGGCACGGGCGTCTGCGCCTTGGTGTGGCAGTCGAAGCACACCAGGTTCGAATGGCCCCCGAGCAATGAGAGATGATTCGCCGGGACAGGTCTGCGCATCAGCCAGGTGAGCGGGACGTGGCACGCGACGCACGAGGTCCAGCCGCCGTGCGGAGCGAGATGGCAGTCCCCGCACTTGGGCGACGGGGGAGCCGAACCCTCCCGGTGGCAGCGGGAGCAGCCGATCGTCCCGTGCAGCGCCTGGTTGAAATCGTCGTTCGCGTGTGAGTACACGATCGTGCGCCAAGACGTGAGGCCGTGGCACTTGTCGCACGCGCCCGCGTAGGGCGGCAGGTGCGTCTTGTCCTTCGCATGGCACTCGGCGCACGGCTTGCCCGCCGGATAGGGCGAATGCTTCGGGGTCGGGACCGACGCCGCGATGGCTGTGCATCCCACCAGGGCCAACGCCGCGAACGCCACGAACGCGGCCACGATCAAGCCTCGAGCGTTCCGACCCATACCGTTAGCCTCCATGCGAAGGTGAAGTCTCCTGAAGATGATACCGCGAATCGTGCTTGAGCATGCGCCTCGCGCCGCAAAAGGAAGGGGCCCCGGCGATCTCGCCGGGGCCCCGCCTCACATCAGTGGATCACCTGATGTTGTGTGTGAACCTAGCGGAGTGTGACGGACACGATGCCCGAAACGCTCGGGTCGAACGTGGGACCGTCGTACACAGCCTTGAACTGGTACGTGCCCTTGGCCATGCCGGCCTTGAACAGGTACTTGTACATCCAGGCCGCTGCGCCGCTGGTGTTGGCGTAGATGGTGCGGTTGGACGAGTAAGACCAGTAGGTCTTGCCCGGCTTCTTGACGTCGACGTGCATGTTCTTGCCGACCATGCCCGGCGTCGGAGTGGCGAGGCCGCTCAGCCATGCGATCTGGCCGGTGGTCACGCTCGTCCGGTTCGTGGCGATGGTGATCGACGAGGGCAGACCGGTCGGCGGGACGACAACGCCCGTGACCGTGACCGTGACGAAGCCGCTGTAGAGATCCGCGGCGGCGTCGCCGCAACGGGCCCACTTGACCCGGTACGACTTCGTGGCGGTCGGAGCGAGCGTGAACGCGAAGTTGCCGTTGGCGTCGGCGGAGGTGGTGCCGACAACGACCGCGCCGTCGAGCAGCTGGAGCGTCGCGCCGTCGGCGCCGGTGGTGTCACCATCGGCGACCTTGCCGGACACGAACGCCAGGTTCCCGAGGGAGACCGAAGACGAACCGGTCACGAGAGCGAACGAACCGCCCACGGAATCGGCCAGCTGGACGGCCTTCTTGAGGCCCGCCTGCGTGTAGGTCGGGTTGTGGAAGCCGCCGGAGCTCTCTCCGCCGGCGAACGCATAGTTGGTCCACGCGCGGTTGAGCAGCGTGGCCTTGGCACCGTCGGTGCGAGGCGCGGCTGCGACGATAGCGGCCGAAGCCTCGGCGGTCAGCTCTTCGCCGACGGCCTGCAGGTCCTCGATGTAGCTCGTGAGCTCATCCTGGCTGAGGCCGGGGTGGCACGGCGAGCAGGAGTCCTGCCAGGGCTTGGAACCGAACTGGCCCGGCTCGACGATCTTCATCGCGTGCGAGTAGCGCTTGAACGAGCGGTCCTCGTAGCGGGTCAGACCGACGTTCGGGAAGTCGGCACGTGTGGTCGGCATGTGGCACTTCTCGCAGCCGACGTTGGACATGAAGCCCGTCATGGACGGAACGTCATACATGCCCTGGCCGTGCAGGACGGTGCCCTGTGCTGAGTGTGCGGTCCTGCCGGTGATGGAGGAGAAGACCATCGGGGTGATCGGATCACCCATCGTGCGATAGCGCTCCTTGTGGCAGTCCTCGCAGATGGAGATGTTGCCGGGTTCCGGAGTGCGGATACCCATACCGACAGCGCCGTCCGTCTCCGTCTCGGCGTTGTGGACCACGTGGCAGGAGGCGCACTCGACGCCGAGGTAGCCTACGTCAGCGTTGTTGCCGCTGAAGTTCGCTGCCATCGGATCGTGCTTGCGGTCCTTGAGGTAGACCTCGCCCGCATGGCAGATGCCGCAACGGCTGTCGCGATACGCGGAGGAGGAGTTGCTCAGGAAGCCGCCGCCCAGGCCGTTCAGGGTCGTCGACTTCTGGAACATTGAAGCATCGGGCGACATGGAAGTGAGCTTGCTGCGGGCCGAGTGCGCCGACAGGCTCCATTCCGTGAAGTAGACGTGCTTCATGCCGGCCTGGTACGTCGAGCCGGCATTGGCGCCCGTGGTCCAGTCGTACATGTAGCCGCTGTTGATCCCGCCCGGCCACAGATACCGGTAGACGAGCCGCTTGTTAGCACCGTTGTAGGTGTACGGGCTGGCCTCGAAGCCAGCGACGTCAGCAGCATACTGCTCTTCGGTCGGGATCTCGGTGGCGCCGATCTGCACGCTGGCGAACTTGTACAGCGGCTGATCCGGCGTGTAGCCGAGGAAGTTCGACGTCCTGTACGAGCCGTGGCACTGGCCGCACACGTCGGCACGCAGAAGCGGACGGGCCTCGGCCGCGCTGGGCTTGAAGGTGGGCGTGCTCAGCGAGTTTCCGGTCGAGTTGATCTTGACGCCCGAGTTCCAGTGGCCGCCCGCGGTGACATCGGCGCCTGTGCCGGTGCCGTGGCAGTTCTCGCACTGGACGCCGGCACCGTACATGGCCTCGGAAGTCGCGGCCATGTGCGTGTCGTTCCCGCTGACGTTGCGGAGGTCGTACTGCGTCAGGCTTGTGTCGACGGAGGAGTCCCAGGCGGTCGCCCAGCCCTGCCACGTCGTCGCGGAGCCGGCGCCCTTGGTGTTGGCGTTCGGCGCCATCTTCGTGTAGCCGAGGTTGTGGCAGTTGCCGCCACAGTAGGCCTCGTATCCGACAGCTGAGCCGTAGCCGTCAGCGGCCCCGTACTCCCACTTGTCGAACACGTTCTCGCCGCCGGCCTTGACCGACCAGAAGCTCTCGAACTCGCCAACGACGGCGATGTAGCCTGTGGCCGTCACGCTGCTGCCGGCGAGAGTCTCGCCGTCCGAGAACGTCTCAAGGTACTCACGGAGACCCGTGCCGTACCCGAGGGCGACGAACGACTGGGTGTTGTCGTAGTTGATGCCGCCCACACCGAACACGGGGTTCGGCGTGGCCGGTGCGTCGCCGATACCCGCCGCGGCGAACTTGCCGTGGGTAGTGTCGGCGTAGCCCGCGGTGTGGCACTCGAGGCACTTGAGCTGGCCCGCGAACTGGAGACCGTAGTTGTTTTTCAGGGTCCCGGTATAGGGGGCCGGCGCGGCCATCGCCACCACCGGGATCGCGACGGCTGCGATGACGACAGCCGCGGCGATCAAGAAGAACAGTGCTTTCTTGCGCATGTTTCCTCCGTTCGAGAGGTGCAGAGAGAGAGAGTCGCGCTACTGGTTCGGGCCGATCGCCTCCTTCCACCACGAACTCACAGACACGAGCCTGTATGAACGACCCGATGGTCCTGGCCGCACGGCGACCGTCGAAGACGGGTCGAGTCCATGCGGCGCTAAGCTGCAGGGGCGAGACGTGAAGGCGCGGTCTCGGCAACCGCGGCGTCTCTGGTTGAGTACCCCGGCACTGGGCGTCTTTATCCAGATTAGCGCAGATTCTGGAATGCTAGCGACCGCTCGGCGCTCTGCTAAAAGTCATAGGAATAGTGCGAATAGTAGCAAAAGGCCTGCTCAGGGGCTGTTTTGCCCCCGATTGTGACGAGTCTCACTGATTCGCGAGAATCCAGATACTCCCAAGAATCGGCACTCCCGGGCTACTTGGCGCCCAGGCAGTAGAGGTAGCCGTCGCGGCACCCCACGTACACGCGCCCGCCCCAGACGAGCGGGGTCGCCTCGAAGGCGCCGCCCGCCTTGAAGGTGGAGACCTCGTGGATGCGGACCTTCCACGTGCTGCCGTCGCGTGCCTTCAGCACCGTTCCGGCGCCGGTCGCGGCAGGGGGCAGGTAGTCGATCTTGTACAGGTGCACCCGATTGTCGTAGCCGGCCGTGACGATCGTGTCGCCGACGATGACGGGCGTCGAGATCGAGGCGCCGATGCCGTCCTTGAACACCTGGACCGGTGTCGGGACCGAGCCCTTCCCGTCGAACAGCGGCACCCGCTTGCCCGTCATCGTGTCCTGTGAGACGACGTAGAGGTTGCCGTCCACGGAGTTGAAGACCGCCAGGGCAGGCTTCGAGCCGTCCCGGTTCGTGCCGTCGTTGATCGCGACCGAGCCGATGAGCCCGCCGAGCCATTCGGCGATCCCGCGGTCCGGTGTGGGGAAGTACCAGACGGTCGCCTCCGCGGGTGGCTTCGACGGGTCGAGCATCACGGCGCCGCCATGACCCGCGATGTACTGCTTCTCGATACCGACCAGCAGCCTGCCGTCGCGGTTGACGACCGTGCTGCCGTCGATGTCGGATCCCGTGCGGTAGTCCCAGACGATCTTGAGGTCTGGCAGGCTCAGGCCGTAGATGTGTCCCGCGCCGGACGAGATGTAGAGCACATCGCCGATCCGTGACGGCGACGCCTCGATGGCGATGTTGGCGCCGCCGGTGTCCGGATGGGCCTTCACGTCGGCGGCGGTCCACAGCGGCGGAGACTGGTAGCGCACGACCGGCTTGCGCCACGACATCCATGCTTCCGTCGCGTTGGGGTCCAGGCCGTACACGTAGCCGGACTCGACCGGCACGTAGAGCGTGTCGCCGACTAGGAGCGACGAGGAGTCGACGTCCTGGCTGTACTGCGGGGTCTTCGGGATCGGGAAGCGCCACAGCTCCCTGCCGGTGGCGAAGGACACCGCCTTGAACGGCGCGATACGGGGGTCGCCGACCTTGTACGCGGAGCCCCGCCTCGAGCCCGCGACCACGATGATGCGGTCCTCGTCGCCCGTCGGGTGGGGGTTGGCGAAGACGGTGTTGGTGCCCTTGATGACGTCGTCGAACTTCGACGTCCAGATGACCTTGCCGGTCAGCGCGTCGATCCGTCGCAGGTTGTGATCGTAGGCGCCGACCAGCAGGTAGTCGCGGCCGCCCTCGCTCACGACGGTGCATTGGCCCGTCCACCCGTTGCCCGACCAGCTCACGAGCTTGTTGTCGATCTTGCGCTGCGTCGGACCCGAGCCGAGCTTGACCTTCCACAAGAGGTCGAGCCTTGTGGGAGCCGGGCCTTCGCCGTAGCTGCTGCGGGTCTCGCCGCCGAGGAATGAGCCGAACCGGATCTGCTGACGTGCCGCAACGACGGCGGGATCTTCGGTCGGCGCAGCGGGCTTCGTCGGCGCCGGGGTGCCGGTCGCGGAGGCGCTCGGGGTGCCGGTCGCGGAGGCGCTCGGGGGTGTTGACGCAGTCCGCTGCCCGGATCCGCCGGCCAGGCGCCACAGCGCGAAACCCGCCACGGCGACGAGTACAACGAGCACCGCGAGCGCGCGCGCGAGGCGCAGGCTTCGCGAAAGCGGGGCCTGGCGGGCATGGGAGCGCGGGGCGCGGCGGGGTCGGCTGTTCATGCTCACAGCATAGGCTACCGACGCACGCTTCGCCTCCTGTCGGATCGACGTGGTGCCCCCGGGCATGACGCTCGCCGTCCGCCTCAAGGAGAGCCCCTGAGCGGCCGATACATAGGCCAGTGCGGTATATTAGATACCGGTGTGTTATAGCGTGCCGGTACGCTTCGGGAGGATCGATGATGCGCATGCGCTCCGTGGTCGCCGGCAGGCGGATCGCGAGTGGAGTCAGGCTCGACGAGGGGTTCACCTTCGTCGAGATCATGATCGCGCTCTCACTCCTGCTGATCGCTCTCACGGGCCTCATCGCCCTGGTGGCCGGGTCTACCACTTCCGGCGTCATGGCGCGCCAGCGGGCCGTCATGGTCAATGCGACGTCCACCTACCTCGAGAAGGTCCGCCAGAGCCCGTTCGACAACGTCGGTACCCCTGGCGGCGATCCCAGCGGCGACCTCGTGCCCGAGAGCATGACCAACGCGTCCTTCTACGTCGTGATCACCCCGACCGTGACGTGGGGACGCGCGGAGGACCCGTCGAACCACGAGTACAAGACCGTCACGCTGGACGTCACGGCGTCCAAGCCGGGCGCGGGCACCTACACCTACTCGATGTCGAGCGTCGTCGGCAGATGGGGACTCGGTACCGGGCCGGCGAGCGTGCGCATCCAGTCGCCGTCGAACGGGACGGTCCTCACGGCGATGAGCATCGTGCCGGTCAACATGGTGGCCGCGACCAACAGCCAGAAGCGCGATCTTCTGGGCGTCAAGCTGTACGACGGCCAGATCCTGCTGGGGACGGCGGCGGTCCAAGGGAAGAACGACAGCGCCGTCATCAACTGGAGTCCGACGGGCGAAGGGTTCCATGGGATATGGGCCCAGGTCGAGGACGACGGTCCGACGTCGTCGAAGAGCGAGACTCGCCGGATACTGCTCGACCTCCTCGCACCGGCGTGGCCCTCGAACGTGTTCGGCATGGGTTCCAGTTCGCCGCGGGACACCTCCGGGAGCTTCTGGTGGAACCCGGCGACCGACGGGCTGCTCGAGGACCGGCTGACCGCCGCCGAGGCGGATCACTACCACTTGAACCTGCGCCTTCAGCCCGTGACGGGCAGCGAGGCGGACATCTCGGGCTGGACGTCGGTCAAGACGCAGGTCATCGCAGCGCCGGCGCCCGCGGCCTCGAACCCCCTGACGTGGTCGGACCTCGTTCCGTTCTCCCGCTACGGGCTCCAGGTCCAGGCGTCGAGCCCCGACCGCAGCGGGTCCAACGGGCTCATGAGCACGGCCGTCCCAACAACGTTTCTCGTCACGCGGGCGAACGCCGAGGCCACGTGTACCCTGAGGTGGACCAGCTACTGGGCGTATGAGGTCCAGGCCGCCATACCGAACGGACCGACCTTCCCCTGGGTCGGTGATGCCGTGACGCAGTGGTACATGTGTCCGCACCCGCTGGACTCGATCACGTGGCCAAACTACTTCACGCTCCTGGGCGGCACGTCCTGGGTGGCGGTCGGGCCTGCGATCGTCTCCACGTACCCGACGTGGCGTTCCGATCCGGTCGTGATGACCGCGCCGTACACGTGCGCCCAGCTGGCCAACCCGCACCCGGTGACGCTCGTCGCGATCACGACCCTCACACCGAACGGAGTGGGGGCCGTCAGCCGAGCCGTTGCGACGGGCGTGCTCGGCCACAACTCGTATGCCTTGACGTCGGCTGTCAACGGCGTGCCCCAACCCCTGGTGCTGAAGGGCTGGTGACCGGGATGAACAAGCATCGGGATGCGGGCTTCACGCTCGTCGAGCTGATGGCGGTCGTCCTCATCTTCAGCGTCTTCGTGGGGGCGATGTACAGCATGCTCAACCTCGTGTCCCGGGGCGCCGCCGACTCGGTCGAGAACAGCACGGGCGCCGAGGACCTGTCATACCAGCTCGAGATCATCAGCAAGCTCGTGATGCAGAGCGAACTGCTCTATGCGTCCGACAGCCTGATCGTCCTGCGGCAGCCCAAGGGCACCGCGTTTCGGGTGAACGCCATATCGGTCTCCACGACGTCCACTCCCGACGGTCCCGCCGGGGTGCTCACGCTGGAGCGGTGGGAGACAGACCCCGCAGGAATGACAGCGCTCGCGAACGGCCACTCGACGTGGGTGATCATGAGCACGCGAAACGGCAACGTGCTGACGACTCCGCCGACGCCCTTGTTCACGTACTACACGTCGGCGCTCGACGGGAGCGCGCTGGGTTCGGCGGACACCACGACGGCGCTCGACACGTCGTGCTCCTCGTTCCTTGGCACGCTTCCCGGCGCGTACAACGTCGGCAACATCACACGGGTGCGCGTCCATGTGCTCTCGAAGGTCTCGAAGGACTTGACACATTCCGACACCCGCGACGTCGCGGTACGGATCCAGTAGCCGGGGCACGTGTGGCATCGATGCAGTAGGCGCTCCGCACGGCGGGGGGCCGCAAGGACGGGAGTGGGCACCATGAACCGCTATCACAAGGACGACGCCGGGATCGTGCTGGTGTCCGTGGTCGGCGCGATCGCGCTGATCACGATCCTGGCGGTGAGTGCGTTCGCCATCAGCAGCCAGGCGCTGCACCAGACCACCATCACGGTGAATCACCAGGCCGCGTTCACGGGCGCCGACTCGGGCGTCCAGGTCGCCGTTGCGGCCGCCAACGCGAAGGTCGTCGCCAACGGCGGCACCGACGCGAGCGTCGAGGTCACCGGTGCGACTTCCGGTTCCTCGTGGCACACGGTGGTCGCCCCCGTCGCCGGCAGCCCCGGCAACTACACGCTCGTGTCCGTAGGCACGGCGAGGGACGGTACGGCGGAGCGGATCCTCGGGGACATCCAGGTCACGCCGGCGGTTCCGGCGCCCATCGGGCCGTGGGGCTACATGCCCTCCAACGGCGGCTTCAACAAGGGCCCGACGTGGCAGCGCGGCATCAGCGCCACGCCTCGCCG
>CAZHMA010000029.1:0-14313 GCA_964533555.1 uncultured Eubacteriales bacterium | reverse complement strand
CACCCCCGGGACAGCGAGCCTCGGAGACCCGCACGGGCTCGCGTTCGACGCGGCCGGCTACCTCTACGTGGCCGACTACTACGGCGAGGTCATCAAGATGGACCAGAACGGCGCTGAGGTGCCCTTCTGGGTCGACTACCCGACAACGCGCCCGTACACGTGCTGCGGCAACGACATCGCGGTGCTGCCGGACGGGAGCATGGTCTACGTCGCGTCCGATGACTACGAGATCCTCGCGTTCGACGCGGACGCGCGCAACATGGAGGACTACTACGGTGCCAGCATGCGTATCAGCACCAGCAGTGACATGTACGGGGTCGCCCTGGACGCGGCCGGCAACATCTACGGCTCCTTCTGGAGCGGCGAGACCGTCGCGAAGTGGCTGCCGAACGGTACGCTGGACACGACGTGGGCCGACGGCGGCTACGCCGACAGCGGATGGAGCGACGGCAGCAACCCGTACTACTGCGAGCCCATGGGCCTGCGCTTCGACGACGCCGGCAACCTCCTGGTCGTCGACTACTGCGATGACATCGTTGACGTCATGGACTCGAACGGCGAGTACATCACGCACTTCCCCCAGGACCCGGACGCCATCGGCGGCATCGACCCGTACCTGTACGATCCCACGGCGATCGCCCTGCAGGGCGACAAGATGATCGTCTGCGACACGGGCAACAACCGCGCGCTGCTGTACGGCATCGTCTCGGACAAGGTCGCGCCGGTGACCTTGTTCCACGCCCCGGGGACCTGGATGCAGGCCGGCTCGTTCACGCTCAGCGCGACGGACGCCGGTTCCGGCGTGGGGACCACCTACTACACCCTCAACGGCGGGGACCAGACCGAGTACACCGGCGCGGTGAAGGTCCCGGGCACCGGGGCCAACACCGTCACCTACTGGTCGGTCGACAAAGCGGGCAACACGGAGCTCGCCAAGACCGCGACCATCAAGGTGGACTTCACCCCTCCCGTCACCACGGCCAGCACGACGCTCACGTTCGACGGCGGGGCCACCATCGACCTGCGCGCCGTGGACTCTCAGTCCGGCGGGGCCGAGACGAGCTACCGCGTCCTCGACGGCAGCGGCGGCCCCCGCACGATCGGCAACCGCGTCGTCTACACGATCCCGGGCACCTACACGCTCGTCTTCTCGTCGATAGACAACGCGGGCAACGCCGAGGCGAGCCAGAAGCTCGTCTTCACCCTGCGCAACGGCGTCTATGTCTCGCTGTCGGGTCCTGAGGTGGTCACGGCAGGCGCCGCGGCGCCGCTGAACCTGCAGTTCGAGAGCACCGGAATCACAGGCCCGCATACCGCGGAGATCCAGTCCTCCACGAACGGCGCCAGCTGGAGCGACGCAGGGGACGCATCTGCGCCGTCGCTGGGCGCTTTCGTGGCGCACCCGCTGGTGTCCACCTACTACCGCGCGGTCTTCGCCGGTGACGCGGACCACGCGCCTGCCACGAGCCCGGCGCTGCTTGTGCAGGTCCCGTCCACGGCCGTGGCCGGCTCCATCACCATCGGCTCGAGCGCGAGCAGCGTCGCCATGCCCAAGCCGTTCGTTCTGTCCGGGGTCCTGACGCCCGGCGAGAACGGCGACGCGTGCGTGGTCTACGTCCGCAAGCCGGGGCTGTCGCGCTGGAGCTACTCGTCGGCGCGCCTCGCCTACGGTGCGGCCGGAGGCTCCGCGAAGTGGTGGTACCGCTACAGTCCGAAGCTTCGCGGCACCTATTCCTTCTACGTGAAGTTCGCCGGTGACGCGGGTGCTCCCGCCGCCACCTCCAGGACCATCTCGGTGTCGGTGCGCTAGCCACCCGCATCGCGGACCAAGTGTCTCGGAAGGCCCCGGGTGCAAGGCGACGGGGCCTTCCGGATCGCCGGAAACGAGCAGCGGGGCAGTGTCGCGGCCTGACCGCGCGGTGAGGTAGAGTGGATCCGTCAGCGCGAGGCGGGGGTCACGCGCCCGATCGAGGGGAACCACATGCTCCGGATCCGCCAAGGGTCGCGCCTGCTCGCCGTGCTTGCATCCGCCCTTCTCATCGTCGCCGGTGCGGGTCCCGTGCTCGCGGCCGCGACGCCGCCCCAGGTTCGCGGCACGCTGGCGGCATGGCGCCCCAAGTCCGGGGTTGTGCCGGTCGTTTGGACGGGGCTGCGGACGGCTTCCGTCTACGACGACGAGATCCCTGGCGTCGACAGAGCGCTGCCCTTCACGCTCGACACGGACACGCTGGATCCGGTGTTGGACGCTGACGACGTGTCGCGGGTCCACATGACGGCGGGCCAGACGCTCCACTTGCGGCTCACCGGCGCGGCCGGCACCGACTTCGACATCTACCTGTTCGACGTCTCCGCCGCCACTGTCGCGAATCCGGCGGTCGCGGTCGACTGGTCCACGACCGCTGGCACGTCCGCCGAGACCATCGACTTTCGTGCTCCCGCCACCGGCTACTACTACGTCGACCTCTTCGCGCAGGACGGCGGCAGCGCCGGGGCGTATCGGCTCGACGCCTGGGCGACCGCTCCGTCGGGGGATGACGACGTGCCGGGTACGGCCGTGCAGACGATCTTCGAGGTCAGCGATGCGCTCACCCCGGTCACCGACGCCGACGACGTGTACGCCGTCCCACTGGTCGCCGGTCAGCGGTTCAGCGCGGTCATGTCGGGTGAGGCCGACACAGATTTCGACTTGTACGTCTTCGGCCCGGGGACGGCCACGGTGGCGGCGATGTCCGACGCATGGTACTGGTCGTACAAGGACGGCACGTCCAGTGAATCGGTGCAGTTCACGGCCCGGACCACGGGGACGTACTTCGTGAATGTCCATCTGTACAAGGCGACAGCGGGCGGAGCCTATACGCTGGCCTCCACCCTGCTGGCGACGGAGCCGAACGACGATATTCCGGGCGTCGGCTACGTCCCGTCCATGGAGCCCACGATCCGCTCACTGGACGGCTGGCTCGACACGGACGACGTGCACAACTTCTGGCTCTCAAAGGGTGATCGCGTGACCGCGACGCTGTCCGGCGATGCAGGCAGCGACATGGACCTGCGCCTGTACGCTCAGGGCGCCACTTCTGTCTGGGGCGCGACCGCACCCGTCGCTGTGTCGATGACCCCAGGCACCTCCGACGAGCAGATCGTCTTTACCGCGCCCGTCTCGTGCTTCTACTTCCTCGACGTCCGCACCGCCTTTACTCCCCAGCTGTGCAGCTACCTGATCGCGATAGATGTCGAGGCCGCGCCGTACTACGAGCCCACTGCGCTCACCATCAGCACTTCGGCGGCGAGCGTGCGCTACCCGAAGCCGTTCGTGCTCTCAGGTGTGCTGCAGGACGGCCACATCTACGATCCCTGCGTTGTCATGGTGAAGAAGCCGGGCAGCAGCCGCTGGTCGTACTCGTCCGCGCGTTGGTGCTACCAGGAATCCAGCTACCTGTTCGGCGGGGCCAAGTGGTGGTACCGCTACACGCCGAAGCTTCGGGGCTACTACCGCTTCTACGTGAAGTTCGACGGCAACGAGACGCATGCGGCGAGCCGCTCCCGCGAGATCGTCGTGCGGGTCAGGTAGGACTGCCCAGGCCTTCGCGATCGACCCGAGGATCGTCCCGAATGGGTACTTGCAGACATCGGCAAAGTATTCGCGTATAGTTTTTCGTGGGTCGATTCACGGCCCACACGTTTCGCGGTGTGACCTCCGCATTCGTGGCGGAAGGGTCATGCCGCATATGTTTGCCCCGTGGGGGCGGATAGGTAGGTTAGGAATGGCTGAAGGTACCGTTAAGTGGTTCAACCCGGACAAGGGCTACGGCTTCATCTCGCGTGAGGATGGCGACGACGTGTTCGTCCACTTCTCCGAGATCCAGGGGGACGGCTTCAAGACCCTCGACGAGGGCCAGGCCGTCGCGTTCGACATCACCACGGGTCAGAACGGCAAGCAGCAGGCGAGCAACGTCCGCAAGCTGTAAAGCCTTGCGCTCATAGCACGCACGGCGAGGGGCGGGTCCCAAGAGGATCCGCCCCTCGCGTGCGCTCCGGGGCGGCGGGCATCATACTTGCAGGCGATCCATGATGCGGGCGGCTGCCCGCCACCGGTAGAGGAGCTGCGCGCGTGAAGTGCGGGTGGACCGTAAGCAGGCGAGTGGCATGGTCTGCCGTCGTGGCTGCGGCCCTCGCACTCGTGCTCGCGGCACCGGGTGTGGGCTTCGGCAGTGTCACGCTCGGCGGGGGCGGCAGCGTTCCCGTCAAGCGCAGCTCGGTCGTCGTCGGCGTGACCGATCTCGCCCACATGGCGCGTATCCGCGAGAGCCTGCTGGCGCTCGGCGGGACGATCAAGCGCACCTACCGCTGGAACGCGTTCCTGGTGGGGGCGCCGCTCGGCGAGGACTCGGTGCAGTTCTCGGCCAAGATCCGCCCGCTCGAGGGCGTCAAGTACGCTGTCGGCAACGCGACCGTCCGTGCGGCTTGGACCCCGAACGACACGTACTTCAACCTGCAATGGGGCCTTCCGAAGATCGGCGCGCCGGCGGCCTGGGACATGGCCCGGGGAGCCGGTGTCCGCATCGCGATCATCGACTCCGGCATCGACCTGACGCACCCTGACTTCGCGGGCGGCAAGGTCGTCGACACGACCAACACCATCGTCACGGGGGCATCCGTCCAAGACGACAACGGACACGGTACGCACGTGGCCGGCATCGCCTCGGCGGTGACCAACAACAACGCCTACGTGGCAGGAGTGGCTCCGGACGCCTGGCTGATTGTGGCGAAGAGCCTGAACGCCTCGGGCACCGGGTCGATCGCGGACACCGCCGACGCGATCCGCTGGGCCGCCGACGCCGGCGCGAACGTCGTCTCCTTGAGCATGGCCACGCCGGCCTATACCGGGCCCGATCCCATGGGGGACGCCGTCGCATACGCCCAGTCGCGGGGCTGCCTGGTCGTTGCGGCCGCCGGCAACTACGATCCGGGGAGCGGCGTCACGCTGACGACGGCCGTCCTGCCGGCCGCGTACCCGGGAGTGGTCGGCGTGGGGTGGACCACGCAGACTGACGCCATCTCGGCGAACTCGGTGCACGCGACGCGCTCGGACGGCCAGAGCGTCGTGGTGCTCTCGGCACCCGGAGAGCAGATAGCGTCCACCTACCCGCTCGACCTGCCTCCGGTGGGCGCGGGCGGGGTCTACATGAGCGGCACGTCGATGGCGGCACCGCACGTGGCGGGAGCCGCGGCGCTCATCTGGTCGAAGTTCCCCTACCTATCGGCTGCCGAGGTCGTCTCGAGGCTCACCGGCACGGCCCTGGACCTCGGCGCGGCCGGTCGCGACACGAGCTACGGCTACGGGCGCATCCGGATCGATCAGGCTCTGGACTCGATCCCACCGTCCACGGCCTCGGACGCCCACGGGACCTACTACAACAGCGCAACGATCACGCTGACGCCTTCCGACGACCTGAACGGATCGGGGGTCGCGGCCACCTACTACAACCTGGACGGTGACATCGGCGGGCCGGGAACCGCGGGGACCTCCGCGAGCGTGAGCACGTACGGCACCCACAACATCGAGTTCTGGTCTGTGGACCACGCCGGCAACGTCGAGTCGCCGCGCAAGACCTACACGTTCCTGATCGACGACACCATCGCTCCGACGACGACCTCCGACGCGAAGACCGGGTACGGCCCGAGCGCCCTGATCACGCTGACGCCTTCGGACAACGCGGGCGGCTCGGGCGTCGCGCGCACGCTCTACACGATCGACGACGTGGGCGGGCCGGGAACGGTGGGGCTGTCCGTGTCGGTCTCCGGCTTCGCCACTCATACCGTGGAGTACTGGTCCGAGGACAACGCCGGAAACGTCGAGACGCCACGCAAGACCGCGACGTTCATGATCGGTGACCTCACGCCGCCAGTGACCACGTCCGACGCGGTCGGCTACTACTCCGGTCCCGCACGCATACACCTCAGCGCGGTCGACGAGCCGGGCGGATCGGGCGTCGCGAGCACCTTCCATACCCTCGATGGCGTGACCATCGCGACGGGCTCGGTCGTCGACATCGCGGCCGCCGGCACCCACACGCTGCAGTTCTGGTCCGTGGACGTGGCGGGCAACGAGGAGACGCCGCACAAGCAGGTGACGTTCACCGTCGCGCCCGTGCCGACCACCATCACCATCGGGTCGGTGCCCACCGTGGTCCGCCTCCCGCGGCCGTTCGTGCTGAGCGGCGTTCTGACTCCCGGGACCGTCGGGACCCCCTGCGTCGTCTACGTGAAGAAGCCGGGCCTCTGGCGCTGGTCGTACTCGTCGGCCCGTCTGGCGTATACGACCGCTCCCGGCGGGGGAGCGGTCTGGTGGTACCGCTACACGCCGAAGCTCCGCGGCTACTACGCGTTCTACGTACGCTACGAGGGCGGCACGCTGAGGCTTCCGTCGCAGTCGCGCACCATCACCGTGCGCGTGCGGTAGCCCCCGGCGGCCCGTCGCGGCCAAGGACGCGGCGTCCGCACCGCCTCCGGGCCCTTCGGCTGGTACACTGGCCAGCATGTCTCTCACCCTGCATGGCCTCACGAAGTCCTTCGGCGAGCGCGTCCTGTTCAAGGACGCGTCCCTGCACGTGGGCGGGCGCTCGCGCGTGGCGCTCGTGGGCCCCAACGGAGCCGGCAAGACGACGCTCCTGGAGATCATCGCGGGCGATCAGGACGCCGACAGCGGCGTCGTGACCATCGCAAAGGACGCGGTCGTGGGCTACCTGAAGCAGGAAGCCATCGAGATGCACGGCAGGACGCTGCTGGCCGAGGTGCTGTCCGTCGCGTCCGAGGTCACGTCCATAGAGCACCGGCTGACGCTTCTCGAGAGCGACATGGGCGAGGAGATGGAAGCCGATCAGCAGGAACGCCTGCTCGACGAGTACGGACGCCTGCGCGACCGCTTCGAGCATCTGGGCGGCTACACCATCGAGTCGGACGCACGGGCGGTGCTGACTGGCCTGGGCTTCAAGGAGCGGGACTTCACCCGCATGACCGACGAGTTCTCCGGCGGCTGGCTGATGCGCATCGCGCTGGCGAAGCTGCTGCTCACCCAGCCGGACGTGCTGCTGCTGGACGAGCCGACGAACCACCTGGACCTCGAGGCCGTGACGTGGCTGGAAGGGTTCCTGCGCTCCTACGACGGCGCGATCATGCTGGTCAGCCACGACCGTGCGTTCATGAACGGCCTGGTGGACCGGATCGTGGAGATCGACCGCCAGCGCTTGGTGGTCTACGCGGGCGACTACGAGGCGTACCAGATCCAGAAGGCTGAAGGACTCGAGCGCCTGGCGGCCGAGAAGAAGAACCAGGACCGCCAGATCGCCCAGACCGAGCGCTTCATCGAGCGTTTCCGCTACAAGAACACGAAGTCGCGGCAGGTGCAGAGCCGCGTGAAGTCGCTGGAAAAGGTCGAGCGCATCGAGCTGCCGCCTGAAGGCCCGCGCGTGAAGTTCTCGTTCCCCCAGCCGCCGCGGACTGGCGAGCTCGTCATCTCGCTGGAAGGCGTGGCGAAGTCCTACGGGCCGCTGCGCGTCTACCGGGGCCTGGACTTCTCGCTCTACCGCGGCGACAAGGTCGCGCTCGTCGGTCCCAACGGCGCCGGCAAGTCGACGCTGCTGAAGATGCTGGCCGGAGCGCTCGAGCCCGATGCCGGCGAGCGGACGCTCGGGCAGAACGTGAGCGTGGCGTACTTCGCCCAGCACCAGCTGGAGGCCCTGAACGTCCGCAACACGGTCTACAAGGAGTTGGACGGCGCGGCTCCCGGCTGGACCCAGCCGCAGGTGCGCACGCTGCTCGGTGCGTTCCTGTTCGCGGGCGACGACGTCGACAAGAAGGTCATCGTGCTGTCCGGAGGGGAGCGGTCGCGACTGGCGCTCGCGAAGCTGCTGGTCAAGCCAGCCCCGTTCCTGTGCCTGGACGAGCCGACCAACCACCTGGACATCCGGGCGCGCGACGTGCTCGAGCAGGCGCTCGTGCAGTTCTCGGGGACGCTCGCGCTCATCACGCACGACCGGCACCTGATCCGGGCGGTGGCCAACAAGGTGGTCGAGGTGGTCGACGGGGTCGCTACCCTCTATGACGGGGATTACGACTACTACCTTTGGAAGAAGGAGCGCGACCTTCTGCCGCCGATATCCTCCGCGCCGGACGGCGCGCGCACCCTCGCGGGGCCTCCCTCGCGCGCGGCCGCCACGCCCACATCATCCCCTCCTGCTCGGTCGAAGCCCCGCTCGGATGCACGCGCCGTCCGGCGCTCGCACAGTGCAACCGCAGCAGATCCAACCCAAGATCCCAACCCCGCAGACCCCACACCGGCGGCCGGCTCCTCCTCGGCCAAGGCCTCTGGCGGCTCCGCGCCCCAGACCTCCACCGCCAAGGCTGCCCCGGCTTCGGTCACGGCTGCTGTTTCGGGGCCGAAGACCAAGGAGCAGAAGCGGGCGGAGGCCGAGGCGCGCAACCGGATGTACCGCAAGGGCAAGGACGAGAAGGACCGGCTGGCGAAGGTTGATGCTGAGATGGCTGAGGCGCAGGCGCGACATGACGCGCTGTTGGCCGTGCTGGCGGATCCGGAAACGTACTCCGACAAGAAGGCGTTCGACGCTGCGACAGGGGAGTACGCCGACGTGAAGAAGCGGCTCTCGGAGCTGGAAGCCGAGTGGCTCGCGCTTACCGAGTTCCTCGAGGCCCTGGGGCGCAACGAGTGAGCGTTCCAAGCGGCTTGTAACTGGCGTTTACAAAGTCTCCGCGAGTGGGTACCCTAAGCACGTTGCCCAGGGTCGAACGAGCGGGGAAGTGCCGGTGGGTTCCGCGAACTCCGTCTTCTACATGGCTGGCGCCGTCTTGGCGGCGGTCGGCTTCGTGGGCCTTGTGTTCGGCGCCAACAAGCTGCTGTCGCCGCGCAATCCGACCCCGCAGAAGGTCGTGCCGTACGAGTGCGGCATGGACCAGCAGGGCGACCCCCACGTGGCGGTCCGCCCGCGCTACGCGGCCCTCGCGGTCATCTTCGTGATCTTCGACGCGGAGGCCGTGCTGCTCTTCGCCGTGGCTCCGCGTCTGCACGGCTCTCCCGCGGCGCTTGCGGCGGTGGCCGGGTTCACGGTCTTCCTGGCGTTCGGACTGGTCTACGCCTGGCGCAAGGGGGCCCTGACGTGGCGCTGGTAGACCGCCTGGGCAAGGCGCTGACCGGCGCGCCGCTGCTGCTGACGTCCGTCGACGCGCTGGCCGACTGGTCGCGCGGGCAGTCGCTGTGGGCCATGCCCATGGGTACGGCCTGCTGCGCCATGGAGCTGATCGCCGCGTCGTTCTCGAAGTTCGACTTCGACCGGCTGGGCACGTTCCCGCGGCCCGATCCGCGCCACGTGGACGTGATGATCGTCGCCGGTACCATCACGCGGAAGATGGCACCCGCGGTGAAGCGGATCTACGAGCAGATGCCGGACCCGAAGTACGTGGTCGCCATGGGCAACTGCGCCATCTCGGGCGGCATCTTCTTCTACGACACCTATTCGGTCGTGCGCGGGGTGGACGAGTTCCTCCCGGTCGACGTGTACATCGCGGGCTGCCCGCCGCGCCCGGAATCGCTCCAGGACGGCGTTCTGCGGCTTCGCGAGCTCGTGCACACGCGCTCCATCGCCGAAGGCCGCTCGTACGACAAGCCGCTGCTGCTGCCGCAGCCGGGCGACGAGCGCGCGGGGACCACGGACCCCGGCGTGCGGCACTCGTTCCCCGTTCTGCGCGGCGAGGACGGTGACGGGCAGTGAACATCGAGGAGCTGCGCGAGCACCTGTGCGAGCGGTACCCGCTGCTGTGCCCGCTCTTCTCCACGGAGTACGGCGACGGCGTGCTGACCGTGGATTACGACATCGTCCACGACGCCGCCGCGGACCTGAAGTCGCTCGGGTTCGACCGTCTGGGCATGGTGACGGCGGTCGACAGGGGCGAGTTCTTCGAGATGGTCTATCGCCTCACGTCGCGCGAGATCCGCGCCGGGCTGTTCCTGAAGTGCGCGGTCCCAAGGCGCGACCCGAAGGTCGCGACCATGTACGACCTGTGGCCCGCCGCTGACTGGCAGGAGCGCGAGGTCTTCGACCTGTTCGGCATCGAGTTCATCGGGCACCCCGACATGCGGCGGATCCTCCTGCCGGACGACTGGGTGGGCCATCCGCTTCGCAAGGACTACGCGGACGACCGCATCGTGAAGCGGCCGGACTACATCTGAAGTGACCGACGCGTCGGGCCCTGTCGGGCCTGCGGACGACGAGGTGGGAAAGGAGGTGCGAGGTATGGCAGTGGAGATCGAGAGCCGCACGGCTGTGATCGACGAGAGCGGCCGCCCGGTCGAGGAGCTGGTCGTCAACATCGGCCCCTCGCATCCGTCCACCCACGGCGTGTGCCGCGTGATCGCCCACATCGACGGCGAGCTCGTCACCAAGGCGGAGCCGGTCATCGGCTACCTGCACCGCGGCATCGAGAAGATGTGCGAGAACCGCACGTACAACCAGATCACGCCGCTGACCGACCGTCTCGACTACGTGGGCAGCATGTACGCCAACTGGGCCTACTGCCGCGCCGTCGAGCGGCTGGCGGGCATCCGCGTCCCCGAGCGCGCTGAGTACATCCGCGTGATCACGTGCGAGATGCAGCGCATCGCGTCGCACATGATGGCGATCGGCTCGAGCGGGGCCGACACGGGGGCGTTCACGATGTTCGTGTGGGCGTTCGACGCCCGCGAGCGCATCGTCGAGCTGTTCGAGACGCTGTGCGGGTCGCGCCTGACCTACAACTACGTGCGCCCCGGCGGCGTGGCCAAGGACCTCCCCGACGGCTGGGTCGAGTCCGCGCGCGCGGTCATGGCCGAGCTGCCGAAGCTCCTGGCGGACATGGAGAAGCTCTTCTTCGCCAACGTGATCGCGCGCGGGCGTCTCAAGGGCGTCGGCGTGCTGTCGGCCGAGGACGCGGTGGCGTGGGGCGCTTCGGGTCCGACCGCCCGCGGCTCGGGCGTGCTCTGGGACCTTCGCAAGGACGACCCGTACTCGGTCTACCCGCGCCTGGACTTCGAGGTGCCGGTCGGTGAGCGCGGCGACGCGTACGACCGCGCGCGCTGCCGCCTGTGGGAGGCGTTCGAGTCGGTCAAGATCATCAACCAGGCGCTGGACCAGCTCGAGCCCGGCCCGATCCACGCCGAAGGGTTCCCGCGCCTGCTGGCGCCGCGCCCGGGCGATGCGTACGACCACATCGAGTCGGCCCGCGGGTCGCTGGGCGTCTACATCGTCTCCGATGGCGGCCCCAGGCCGTATCGCGTGAAGGTCCGCTCGCCGGCGTTCTGCAACCTTGCGCTGCTGAAGCTCCTGGCCCCGGGGCACACGGTCTCCGACCTCGTGGTCATCCTCGGCTCACTCGACCCCGTCTTCGGGGAGGTGGACCGGTGAGCTGGGCAGCGGCACTCGGGTTGGGCGCGGCCGGCGGTCTCGGAGCGGGTCTCGTGATCGCGCTGGCGGCGCTCTTCGGCGTGTGGGGCGAGCGCAAGGTCTCGGCCCGCATCCAGATGCGCTGGGGGCCGCAGCAGGCGGGGCCCTTCGGCCTGCTCCAGACGCTCGCGGACACCGTGAAGCTGGTGTTGAAGGAGGACATCCTTCCGGCCAAGGCCGATCGGATGCCGTTCCTGCGCGCTCCGCTCATCGTGTTCACGCCGATCGCCGTGTCGCTGCTGGCGATCCCGCTCGTGACAGGGTGGGCCCCGCTCGACACCGCCGTGGGCGCGCTCTACTTCCTGGCGGTGCCGTCCATCTCCGTCATCGGGATCCTCATCGCCGGGTGGTCGTCAGGCAACACGCTGGCCACGCTGGGCGGTCTGCGCGGGGCGTCGCAGATGATCAGCTACGAGCTGCCGCGCACCCTGTCGGTGCTGTCGGTCATCGTGCTCGCGGGGACGATGCGCCCGGTCGCTATGATGGGCGCCTGGCGCTGGTGGTGGATCCCGCTGCTCGCGGTCGCGTTCCTGATCTACCTGATCAGCTCGATCGCCGAGATGAACCGCGGGCCGTTCGACATCCCCGAGGCCGAGTCCGAGCTCGTGGCCGGCTACTTCGCGGACTACTCGGGCATCCGCTGGGCGATCTTCATGATGTCCGAGTACGGGTCCATCGTGTCGGCGTCGCTCTTCGGAGCAGCGGTCTTCCTGGGCGGCACGCACGGGCTGCCCGGGGTGTGGGGCCTGCTGCTCATCCTGCTCGAAGCCATCGTGCTCATCACAGTCATCATGTGGGTCAAGTGGACCTTCCCGCGCTTCCGCGGCGACCAGCTGATGTCGCTGGCGTGGAAGGTCCTCACGCCGATGGCGCTGGTGCAGCTGCTCGTGGTAGGGGTGGTGGCGGCATGGCTCTAGAGCGCCGCTACATCGCCTCTGGCGCGTATTCGGTCTCGGACCATGGCGAGCCCGGCGTCGCGGGCTTCCTGGGCGCCTGGGCCTCGGTCTTCGGCGGCCTCGGCCTGACCGCGCGGCGCGCGACCGCCGGCCGTCCGAAGACGCTGCGCTATCCGTACGAGAAGATCGAGCTCTCACCGCGCTGGCGTGGTGCGCTCCGCCTTCGCGGGGCCCTGGGAAACGACGAGATCCCGCTCGTGAGTTCGCCGTCGCCGCAGTACAACGAGGTCATCGACGGCCTGTGGAACGTCCAGCGGCTGGCGCCGTGCACCGGCGCGTGTCCGGCCAACGTGGACGCGCGCGGCCAGAACTACCTGATCGCGGAGGACAAGCCGGCGGACGCGTACGAACTGGTGCGCGAGCGCAACGTGTTCCCGGGCGTGCTGGGCCGCATCTGCCACCACCCGTGCGAGACCGCTTGCCGCCGCAACTACTACGACGAGCCCATCGCGGTCCGCCCGCTGCACCGCTACGCCTACGAGAAGTTCCAGGAGGTCCGCGCCGAGCGCGTCAAGCCCCTTCCGGTGACGCGCGAGCAGACGATCGCGGTGGTGGGGTCCGGCCCGTCGGGGCTCACTGCCGCTCACGACCTCATGCGGCTGGGCTACAAGGTCGAGATGTACGAGAAGGACACGAAGCCCGGCGGCGCGCTCTACAGCGGCGTGCCGGCGTATCGGCTGCCCCGAGAGGTCCTGCACGGCGAGATCGACGACCTCGTCACGATGGGCCTGGACCTGAAGTGCGGCATCCGCGTGGGCGAGGACCTCCCGCTCGAGCACCTCGTCGGCACGCATGACGCCGTTCTGATCGCCGCCGGCCTGCAGATCTCGCGCATCCTGCCGATCCCGGGCGCCAACGCCGAGGGCGTCGACGGGGCGCTGCCGTTCCTGCGCAAGGCGAACTTCGACCAGGAGGCCGGCGTGCGCGGCAAGCGCGTCTTCGTGATCGGCGGCGGGAACGTGGCCGTCGACGTGGCGCGCTGCGCGCTGCGGGTCGGGGCCACCGAGGTGCGCCTGGCGTCGCTCGAGGGCATGGACGAGCTGCCGGCGCATCCCTGGGAGATCGAGGAGGCGCTGGACGAGGGCGTCATCGCCACGTGCTCGGTCGGCCCCGAAGAAGTGCTGGTCGAGGACGGGCATGTCGTCGGCATGCGCATGCGCGAGTGCCTCTCGGTGTTCGACGAGACCGGTCGCTTCGCGCCGAAGTTCGGCGAAGGACTGACGGACTTCCCGTGCGACGTCGTGGTCTTCTCCATCGGTCAGGCCTCGGACCTCAAGGGACTGGTCGCCGGCACGGACGTCGAGCTGGACCAGCGCGGCAACATCGTCGTGGACGGCGCGCTGTTCACGACATCGCTTCCCGGGGTCTTCGCCTGCGGCGAGGTCGTGACGGGACCGGGCTCGTGCATCGGCTCGATCGCGACCGGGCACGAGGCCGCGACCTCCATCCACCGCTACCTCACCGGCACACCGCTGGACGAGGACCGCGTGAAGCGGCCCGTTCCCGTCTACGAGCGCTACCAGCCTGCCAGCGTCGACGGCGTCGAGGCGTCGAGGCGCCGGGTCACGATGCCCATGGCGCCGGGCGAAGAGCGGCGCAAGGACTTCCGCAGCGTCGAGCTGGGGCTGACCCATCTGGAATCGACCGTGGAGGCGGCCCGCTGCCTGCGCTGCCAGAGCGAGGTGTGCGTGGGCTGCACCTTCTGCGCGCGCACCTGTCCCGACTACTGCATCAAGGTCGAGCGCGTGGACGATCCGGGTGGCCGCTGTCTCACGCGCTACGAGCTGGACCTCACCAAGTGCTGCTTCTGCGGCCTCTGCGCCGAGCAGTGCCCGACCAACGCCCTGCAGCACACCGGGCAGTACGAG
>CAZHMA010000028.1:0-14365 GCA_964533555.1 uncultured Eubacteriales bacterium | reverse complement strand
CCGACGAAGGCGCTCGACAACGTCTCGTTCACCCTCGAGCAGGGCGAGTTCGCCTCGATCATCGGCAAGAGCGGGTCCGGCAAGTCCACGCTGCTCAACCTGCTGGGGCTGCTCGACACCGCCACCGCCGGCCGCCTCGTGCTGAACGACCATGACGTGAGCAACCTGACCAAGGACGGCAGGGCCTCGCTGCGCAACGAGCTGCTCGGCTTCGTGTTCCAGTTCCACTACCTGCTGCCGGAGTTCAGCGTGTGGGAGAACGTGCTGATGCCGACGTCGATAGCGGGCAGGCCGCTCGACAAGCAGCTCAAGGAGCGTGCCGAAGAGACGTTGGCGATCCTGGGACTCGAGGGCATGGAGTCCAAGAACGCCAACGAGCTCTCGGGCGGCCAGAAGCAGCGTGTGGCGATCGGGCGCGCGCTCATGAACCGGCCGCCGCCGATCCTGGCCGACGAGCCGACAGGCAACCTGGACACGGAGAACACTGACGCCGTCTACAAGCTCTTCCGCCGGGTGAACCTGGAGTGGGGCACTACGTTCCTCATCGTCACCCACGACCAGGACATCGCGTCCATGACCGACCGCATCATCGAGCTGTGCGACGGCCGGCTGGTCCAGGACGCCCGCAACGTGTTCGGCGCGCCGTCGCTGGCGGCGGTCACCGACGAGGCAGCGAGCTGACGCGGCGAACCGGAAGGCCCGGCGACGCGTCATACCCGCTGACAGCACCCGGGCCCGGGAGGTCCACCGTGAAGCGCGTCGTCGTACTGCTGGTCACGCTCGCGGCCGCGGCGGCGCTCGCCGTCGCGGGCTGCGGTCCCCGGAGGGCGCCCACGGACCCGCCGGCGATCGCCGGGAGGATCACCTCGGTGAGCGCCAACGAGACCGGGGACGCCGGCTCGATAATGGTCGAGGGCTCCGGTTCCCTGGGAGACAAGGCGTCGTTCAAAGTGCCGGGCACGGTTGCGGTCCTTCGGCAGGTGAAAGACGGCTCCATCGCAGCGGCGACGTTCGGCGACCTGCAGACGGGCATGCGCGTCTCCGTGTGGTCCGAGGGCCCCGTCGCCGAGTCCTACCCGGTCCAGGCCACCGCGTCGGTCGTGCTGATCGTCGACTAACGCCCCGGGCGGCTCACCACTGGGCGGAGCCCTTCCTGAGCACGGTCTTGACCGCCCAGCCGAACTGCGCGGCCGTGGCTTCGACGATCCTGCGCGTGGACGCGTAGTCCCACTCGTAGCTGATCCCGCCGCCCGGGCCGATGATGACTTCCCTCTTGGTGCCCGAGCGCTTGGCTCCGAACGTCGAGTAGCTCTCCGACTCGAACCCGCCGAAAGACAGGCCCGCGCCCTTCTCCTTGAGGATCTCCCAGTAGTAGAGGGTCCGCTCGGCCTCCACGGCCTTCATGACCGCCTCGAACTCGACCTTCTTCTTGCCGGTGCCCCAGCTGCCGTCGGCGACCTTGTTGTCGATGACGATGTCCGTGTCGGTCCCGTAGCGCACCTGGTAGCCCGGGTACGCGGCAAAGGCCGACAGGATCCCCTGGAGGACGTCGGTCCGCGACCCGCCAGAGGCAGCTGGCACGGGGCCGGGAGCGGGGGTGGCGGGCGCGGGGGTGGGCACCGGGGCCGGAGTGGGAGCCGGGGTGGGAGCCGGGGTGGGCACCGGGGCCGGAGTGGCGGCCGGGGCGACCGGCGCGGGCGCCTGGGCCGCCCACGGCGGCGTGATCGGCTGGCCGGTGTCCGGGTCGTACCACGCGTTCACGCGCTCGCGGAGGTGCCCCTCGGGACACAGCCAGCCCTCGTCCAGCCACACGTAGCCGCCGCAGTCGTGGCAGTAACCGGCTCTCGGCATCGCAGACTCCCTCTCGTCTAGAAGAGCGTGGGCGTGTCGCCGTCGCCGCCCGGCACCCGTTGCGGCACCAGGTCCCCCAGGATCGTGAGGATCTCCGCGGCGTTGCGCTGGGCGTAGTCGTATTTGTTGTTATTGAACATGACGAAGGTCTGCTCGGCGTCGCCCGCCAGGTCCCGGATCTTCGGCTCCCACTCCAGCAGCTCGTCGGTGGAGTAGAGATAGTCGAACCGGTCCGCCGAAGTCTCCGTGCGCGCGCGCCACGTTCCTGCGTTGCGCCCGTGCATGCGCACGTACGCCCACGCGGAGGTGAGCGCCGCGGTCGGCGGCATGGTCGAGCGGTCCGGGAACTGCGGCGAGTCCACGGACACGTACGCCAGGTCGCGGTCCGCGAGCCACCGCAGGGTCTTCGCCGCGTGGCCCTCGTCCAGCCACGAGGGGTGCCGGAACTCCACGAGCATGCGCCAGGCCCCGAGCCTGTCCTTCGCGTACTCGATGTACTCCAGGTTGCGGTGCTCGTGCTCGCGAGTCGTGGCGGTGAAGTAGGGCGGGAACTGCATCAGGACCCCGCCCATCTTGCCGGCGTCCCTCAGCGGCTCCAACGCGTGCAGAAAGAGGTCGAAGGAGGCATCGACCATGTCGGGATCCGGATGGCGGACACGCCCGCGATCGGTCACCTCGTACCGGTACTCGCGCAGCTCAGGCGCGAGCGAGCGCTCCTCCACCTCGTGCCCCGTCATCATCCCGTAGGCCTTCACGTTGAAGATGAAGTCCTTCGGCGTCCGCTCGACCCACTTCTCTGCGTAGGACCGCTGCGGCAGGGCGTAGAACGGCGAGTCCACCTCGACCGTGTCGAACTTCGAGGCGTAGTAGCGCAGGCGCTGCTCCGGCGACGTGACCCCTTTCGGATACCAGAGGTCGACCATCGTCTTCTCGGTCCACGCGCACGTGCCCACGTGTACAGCCCTCATGCCGACCCCTATCGCCCCGGCCCGTGGAAGGTCGTCTTGGCGTCCTCGGGTGCGAAGCTCGCTCCCCGCTTGCCGACGTTGAACGAGTAGAGGCGCCAGCCGCCGGCTTCGTCGATGAGCGAGACGTGCCCGGTGCCTTCGCCGAACGGCGGCCCGCTCCAGGTCAGCTCCGCCTCTCCGAGAGCGTCCCAGGCGGGCTTGAGCGCGAACCGCCCCGCCTGCCCGTCGTACTCGAAGTCCACGGACACCCCGCCCGACCACACCGGTTCCCCGAACGTGACGCTCGTGTCCCGGCTGGCGGCGGCGCGCGCGGCCCTGAACTCAGGCGTCGCGACCGTCTCGGCCATCAACAGCGGCTCGAGCGCCGCCACGTCGTTGGACAGCGCCGCCTCGACGCCCGCGAGCGACGTCTCGAGCAGGCTCCTCGAGTACCACTGGCCGGCGACGAAGGCGACGAGCAGGCCCGCCGCGGCGACCGCGAGCACGACGGCGACGACTGCCACGGGCTTCGCCGGGGCGGGACGCGCCGGCTGCTCGAGCGCGGGGATCCAGGCTTCGGGCACGATCGGTCCTTCAGCGGACTCTCTGATACGGTCGAGCACGCCCACCTCCGCGCCGCGCGCCCCGGCGAATCGCGCATACTGACGTGAGCATACCCCGACGCCCCGCCTGCAAGGAGGCCTGAAGCTCGCCATGACCGACATCGCGATCCGCCCCGCCGAACCGCGCGACGCAGCAGCGATCTCGCGCATCTACAACCAGGCCGTCCTGCACACCACTGCGACCTTCGACACGGAGCCCGAAGCCTTGGAGTCACGCGAGCGCTGGCTCGCGGCGCACGCCGACCCCAGGCACCCGGTCCTGGTCGCCGAGACGGACGGGGAGGTCGTGGGCTGGGCTTCGCTGTCGTCCTGGTCCGAGCGCTGCGCGTACGCGGCCAGCGTCGAGGCGTCGGCGTACATCGATGAGGCGTGGACGGGCCGCGGGATCGGCATGCGCCTGTCGGAGACGGTGCTTGAGGCCGGTCGCGCCGCGGGCGTGCATGCGGTGCTCTCGCGCATCTGCACGGAGAACGAGGCCAGCCTGGCCATGGCACGACGGCTCGGCTTCACCCAGGTGGGCGTGCTGCACGAGGTCGGGCGCAAGTTCGACCGGTGGCTGGACGTGGCGATGCTGGAGAAGCTGCTCTAGCGCGGACGCGGGCACGACCGCGGGCGCGGGCGGGCGCGAGGACGACCTACTCCATCACCTTCGTGGCCTCCGCGAGGTCCAGCTTGAAGATGCGGCGGATGGCTGGGACCTCGGAGATCAGCAGGACGCCGAGTGTCATGACCGACAGAGAGACCACGCTCTGCCAGGTCATCGTCGCCTCCAGTGAGTACGCCTCGGACGAGAACGAAGCGTAGATCGCGTCCGCCGCGAGCTTGCCCAGCCATATCCCGAGCGGGATGCCCGCCAGCGCGATCATGACGTTCTCGATCGTGACCATCACGGCCAGCCGGCTGTTGCTCTCGCCTATGGTGCGCATAGTGGCAATCTCGCGCGAGCGCTCCAGGATGTTGCTCGTGAACGTCGTGTAGACGACCACGAACGCCATCGCCCATCCGAAGAAGTACAGGATGCCCTGGTAGAAGTCGGCGAACTCCATCATCTGCAGGAGGCTGCCGAGCATCCCCGACTTCACGTTGACGCTCACCGCTCCGGGCAGATCGAACAGGTCGTCCTTCACCGCCTGGGCGCGGCCCGGGTCGACGTTCACGTAGATGACGTTGTACGACACGACCGCCGTTCCCAGCAGCTCGCGGGCCTTCGGCAGTCCGACGAAGCCCGGCGCGCCGAGCGGTTCGTCGCTGATCGCCCCGACTTTGAGGGAGAGCCGGTCGTCCCGGTACGGCGTCTTGGCGCTGACCGAGTCGCCGACCGAGACCGCGAGCTTGCGCGCGAGCCCCACCGACAGCACGACCTCGCCCTCGGCCATGGCCTCCGCGGCGGGACGCCCCGAGGAGACCTCGAACCCGTGGAAGGTGGCGTTGGGGTCCATCGCCGTGAGCGCGCCCTCGTGGGTCGCTGTGGCGGACCGCAGTTCGACGGGGACCATGAGCACACCCTGGACCTTGCTCACACCGCTCCACGTGCGCACCTCGCCCAGGCGCTCGCCCCCGAACGGCTGGTCGTAGGCCGCCATGACGTCCCACCGCTCGCCGGTGGTGAACACCTTGTCGATGAGGCTGCCGATGCTGTCGAACGACGCCCGGGTGGCCACCGTGAGCACCATGGCGAACGCGATGCCGAGCACCGTGTAGAGCGTTCGCCGGCGTGCGCGGAACACGTTGCGCAGCGGGATACGGAAGGTGAACGCCTTCGGCAGCGCCCAGCCGAAGAGCCGTTCCACCAGCGGCCTGCGCCCGCCGGCGAGCGCAACGTTCGGGTCGGATCGCATCGCGTTCGCGGGCGCCATCCGCGCGCTGCGCCACGCCGGAGCGATGCCCGCTGCCAGGCAGGCGAGCGAACTGAGCGCGACCGCGAAGCCGACGACCTCCGGGTAGATGCGATGGTCCATGAACGGCACGCCGAGCAGGGTGACGTACTGCTGCGCGATGCCGCGCGCCCCGAGGTCGCCCAGCACCAGGCCGAGGATCGACCCGAGGACAGCGATCACGAGCGAGAACAGCATGTAGTGCACGAGTATCTGCCAGTCCGAGTACCCGAGGGCCTTCGCCAAGCCCACCTGGCCGCGCTGCGAGGTCACGAGCCGCGACAGCGCGATGAACAGGGACGTGGCCGATATCCCGAGGATCAGGGCCGGCAGCGCCGAGGACATGACCCGGAGCTGCTGGAGTTCGGCCAGGATGCCGAACATGGAAGGCTGGTCGGCTTGCTTCACCGTCGCCATGACCCGGTAGGGCTCCAGCTCGTCCTCGACCCGGTCGATGACGGTGTCGAGGTTCGCGCTCGGGTCGACGCGCACCGCGACGTCGGTCACGGTGCCCTGCCGGCCGAAGAGCTGCTCGAGGTCGCGCTGGTACATCCAGACGGGAGCGAACTCGCCGCTCGTCGGCAGCGCCCCCTTCTCCGGGATGGCGTACATGTACTCGGCGCTCGACACGATCCCGACGACGGTCAGCCGCCTTCGCTCCTGGCCCATGCGCAGAACGATCGTGTCGCCGACCAACGTGCCGGTGTCCGCCGCGTACTTCATGTGAAGCAGGACCTCGTCCGCGCCTTCGGCGCCCAGGTAGCGCCCCTGCTCGATCTTCACGTCGTTCACGCGCGGGCGGTGCCCGGTGGGGACGCCGATGAGGCGCGCGAGCGGCTGCTTGCCGGATCCCACGTCGAGGCCCGCGTCCACGATCAGACGGCCCTCCACCGCGCGAACACCGGGCACCCGGGCGACCGCGGCCATCTCGCCGGCCGGGGCGCCGACGACGCTCACGCTGAAGTCGGCGAACTTCAGCTCCGATGTGGCCTTCTCGATCGACGAGTTCAGGTCGAGGTAGCTGGCTTGGGACGCCACGTAGCTCAGGATCCCGAGGCCGACCAGCAAGATGAGCGCGATGAACTGGCCCTTGCGGGCCAACATGTCGCGCCATGTCTTGAGCAGGAGGATGCGCACGCTAGCTCACCACTCCACGTCCTCCGGGGCCACCGGGTGCTCGTTCACCACGATCTCGGACACGTGGCCGTCCCGCAGGTGCAGGACGCGGTCGGCGACCTGGGCCAGCGGCTGGTTGTGCGTGACGATCACGACGGTCTTGCCCTCGTTGCGGTTCACCTCGCGAAGCGCCGAGAGCACGAGCTTGCCCGTGCGGTAGTCCAGGTTCCCGGTCGGCTCGTCGCCCAGTATCATCACCGGGTCCTTCGCCAGAGCGCGGGCGACAGCGACCCGCTGCTGCTCGCCGCCCGAGAGCTGATACGGGAAGTGCGTCATCCGCTCGCCCAGGCCGACAGCCCGGAGCAGGTCGGCGGCCCGCAGCGCCAGCGGAGTCCCGTCACGCCGTGCCAGCTCCAGCGCGAACTCCACGTTCTCCTGCGCGGACAGCGTCGGTATCAGGTTGAAGAACTGGAAGACGAACCCCACCTTCCGGCGGCGGAAGAGCGTGAGCTGGCGCTGGTCGTATGCGGAGATGTCCTCACCGTCGATGACGATGCGGCCCTCCGTCGGCGAATCGATACCGCCGAGCAGGTTGAGCAGCGTGGTCTTCCCCGAACCGGACGGGCCGAGGATGGCAACGAACTCGCCGCGCTTGAGCGTCAGGTCCGTGTGGTTGAGCGCGGTGACGGTGACCTCGCCCATCTCGTAGGTCTTCACGACGTCCTCGAGGACCACCAGGGTGTCCTCTGTGACCTCGACCTTCGACACATCCATCGCCCCCTAGTCGCGCTGCCGCGTGCGGGCCATCTCGGCCGCGACCACGTCGTCGCCGCAGCCCAGCCCGCGCAGCACGAACTCGGTGAGCGCCTCGACGTGGTGCCCGAGCCGCCCGGGCTCGGCGAACATGTCGAACGGGTCGGTGACGTCCTGGAGCGCCGCGATGAAACGCGCTGCGTCGTCCGGATGGCTGATCTTGAACACGCCCTCGTCGCAGCCCTGCTGGATGACCCGCTCGTGGATCGGCACGAGCAGCCGCAGCGCGTCGCGGCTGACCCGGTCGTGGAACGCCTCGTTTCCGGGGCGGTGGAAGAACGCCAGCAGGGCCGTGTCGTCGCTGACCACCGAGAGGAGCGCGTCGCGCATGCGCAGCATCTTCTCCAGCGCTGACGTCCCTTCCTCGTCCGCGATCTCCTCGACACCGGCGACGATCTGCTCGCTGATGTCGACGACCACGGCGTTCACGATGTCGGCCTTGCTCTCGAAGTAGAGGTAGAAGGTGCCCTGCGCGACCTGGGCCGCGGCCACGATGTCGGAGACGGCGGTGTCGTCGAGCCCGCGCTCGGCGAAGAGCCGCATGGCGGCCTCGATGAGCTCGGCGCGGCGGGCGGCGGGGTCCTTGCGTGCGCTGGACATGGACGCGTCCTCCTTGGGCAAGAAGTAGTTGACTGACTGTCAGTCAGTTGTATACCCTGACGCGGACACATGGTCAACACCCGAGTGCCGCGGGCGCGGTAGAAGGGCCGATGGAAGGGGGCCGTCATGCCCGAGCTCGTCTACAGGATCGCTGCGATCGTCCTGTTCATCCCGTACGTCCAGGTGCGCAAGTCCTGGCGCAAGCGGATCCTCGCCCATCTGAAGGAGAAGCCGGTGCTGGAGCGCAAGCCGCTGCGGGAGCGCTGGCTCCTCGGCGGCATGTCGGTGCTCACCATCCCGATGTTTGTGTGGTTCTTCAGCCCCTGGGTCGACTTCGCCCACGTCGCGCTGCCCGCGTGGGCCCGCTGGAGCGGTGCCGTCATCATGCTGGCCGGCATCTGGTTCTTCGCCGCCACGCACCGGGCGCTGGCTCAGAACTGGACGCCGGTGCTTGAGGTGCGCGAGGGCAACACGCTGGTGACGAGCGGCCCCTACCGGCTGGTGCGCCACCCCATGTACTCGGCCTCGTACGTCATCGACCTGGGGATCGCGCTGCTGTCGGCCAACTGGTTCGTGGCCCTCACGCTCTTCGCCGGGATGACGCTGCTCTACGCGTTCAGGGTGCGCGACGAGGAGCAGCTCATGATCGACGCGTTCGGCGACGAGTACCGCGGCTACATGCGCCGGACCGGTCGCCTGATCCCGCGCCCCGGAGCGCTGTTCGGCGCCTCGTGACGCCGCCGTGCTACGCCGCTGGAGGAGGGGTCGGCCCGCCGGGCCGGCCCCTCACCTGTTGAGCGACCAGATGAGGAACGACAGGTAGGTGGCGAAGCTCGACCAGAGCGCGTACGGCACGTAGAGCAGGGCCGCCGGCTTGGAGATGCGCCACGCGAGCGCCACGACGGCGAAGGCCGTCAGTGCGATCACCGCGGAATCGATCCCCGCGGCGAACCAGTCCTGACGCGTGAACTGGATGTACGAGTAGGCCTGGTTCGCGAGCCAGTTCACTACGACCGCCGCGGTGAGCCACGGCCCCAGCGCCAGGATCCCGACCTTGGCGTCCAGCAGCGCCAGCGAGGCCGCGATACAGGCGAAGAGCACCGCCCACACGATGCCGATCACGCCGCCTGGCGGCGTCCACGATGGCTTGACCAGCGCGTCATACCACGCCCGGTCAAGCCGGGTGAGGAACCCCGACACCAGGAACAGCGCGTACGTCGCGACGAACACAAGGATGGGTGTGAGCTTCAAGGTCGGTCCCTTCGGTCGCGCGTCGCTGTCTATGTTCCCCGGCAGGACAGCGCTTCACGCCGAATGTAAAGCCCACTTGACATATCCCGTGCACCCTCGTACGATGATGTCAAGGTCGCTTTACATCGGAGGGTCGGCGATGGACAACCGGGTCAAAGAGCTGCGGGCGGCCGCGGGGCTTCGCCAGGAGGACCTGGCGGAGCGTGTGAGCGTGAGCCGTCAGACGATCATCTCGATCGAGAGCGGGCGCTACAACCCGTCGTTGGAGCTCGCCTGGCGCCTCTCGAAGGCGCTCGGCGTGACGATAGAGGGCCTTTTCGACTTCGGAGAGGACGAGGCGCGATGAAGAACGCACGGTACATGACGGCGCTGGTGGTCGCACTGGCCCTGCCCTACCTCGTCGTGGGGCTCTTCGGCGGCGGGTCCGACTCGGCGCGGACCCTGCAGGCGGGGCTGCTCGTCCTGGTGATCGCGGGGATCACCTTCGGGTGGATGACCTGGCGCGGCAAGCGCGTCGACCCGGAGCGCGATGAGCGCGAGGACTTCCTGATGCTGCGGGCGATGTCGTTCAGCTTCTACGTGACGCTCATCGCGGTGTCGACATACTCGATGTGGCCGTTCTCGCCGGCCGGCGCGGCAGCCGACGCATCCATCTGGCTGGTCGCGGTGGTCTGGGGCTCGTTCCTGGTCGGCTACGTCTACAACCTGGTCAGGCACTGAGCCGAGGAGCGCCAAAGACCTCTCAGTCGAGGATGAGCCGGTTTCGCACGAACAGGCGTGAGGCGATCCGCAGGAGCACGGCGTCGGCCACCGACAGCGCGACGGCGATCACCGCGAGCACGGGCCAGGGCTGCCAGGTCTTCACGGCATCGAGGACGACGATCTGCGTAGCGCCCGGCAGCACCGACCAGATGCCGCCGAGCACGAACCCGAGCGCCGGGAAGAACACGATGAGCCCCATGCTCAGGCGAAGGTTCGCCTGCCGCACCGTCTCCGAACGCAGCGACACCATGACGCCGATCGTGGCGCACAGCACCGTCAGCAGCAGCCCGAGCACGACCACGCCGAACGTCTCCTCGCCGCGCCAGAGCAGCGGTCCGGGCGGCGCGAACGGCGGCCGGGCCACGTTCACGGCGACGATGCTCATCGCGGACACGAGCAGGAGCATGCCGTAGGCGAAGGTCACGGCCGCGGAGATCTTGCCGTAGAGGATCGACGCGTCGGAAAGCCGGCTCGCCAGCAGCGTCTCAAGCGTGTGCCGCTCGCGCTCGCCGGCGAACGAGTCAGCGACGACCGCCATGACGAGCATGAGCGGCAGCCAGACGAAGACGAGCGCCATCCACGGCACGTCCACCCATGCCATCCCCGCCCGTACGGGAACCGCCACGCCGAAGACCACGACGATCAGCCCGAAGAACCCGATGCTGCCGCGAAGCCCCATCCCCCGCACCAGGACCTCGCGCCACTCCTTGACCATGACGATCCACGCGTCAGCGAGCATCGGCCTGGTCCTCTCCGACGAGGCTGAGGAACGCGTCCTCGAGGCTGTCACTGGCGCGGCGGACCTCTTCGATCTCCGCGCCGGCGCCGACCAGGAACGCCACGATCCCGGGAGTGGACCCGCCCGGGGCCAGCTCCACGCACATGCGGCCGTTGATGACCTCCGCGCCCGCCACGTCCGGCCGTGCGCGGAGCCCTTCCAGGACCGGCGCTCCGAAACCCCGGCCCGCGATCTCCAGATGGTTGCCGGCGGCCGCGACCCGGATCTCGTCCGGATGCCCAAGCGCGATCAGCCTCCCCCGCCGCACGACGCCGACCAGGGAGCAGAGGCGCTCGGCCTCCGCGAGGTTGTGCGTCGTCAGGAAGACCGTGAGCCCGTGCTCCGCCACCAGGCGCAGCAGATCGTCGCGCAGCGCTGCGGCCGCGATCGGATCCAGCCCCGCGGTGGGCTCGTCCAGGAAGACGAGCCGGGGCCGGTGCAGCAGCGTGCGAGCGACCGCGAGCTTCTGCTTCATGCCGCGGCTCCACGTGCCCACCAGCTCAGCGCGGCGCTCCCAGAGCCCGATGCCCTCGAGCAGCTCGCGGATGCGGATCCCGCGCTCCGCTCCCGGCATGTGCCATGCACGTCCGTAGAAGTCGAGGTTCTCGTATGCGGAGAGCCGCTCGTACAGGCCGTTGTGCTCCATGAGCGCGCCGGACTGCTCACGGACCGACGACGCGCCCGTCAGCCCGTCCTGGCCGAGCACCTCGACGGAACCGGCGTCGGGCCGAAGCAGCCCGAGCAGGAGCCGGATCGTCGTCGTCTTCCCGGAGCCGTTGGGCCCGAGGAACCCGAAGACCGAGCCTTCGGGCACCTCCAGGGACAGGTCGTCGACCGCGCGCACCGCCCCGAAGTCGCGGGCCAGCCCCTCGGTGCGTATGGCTATCCGTGTCACGTCTTCACCGGCCTCGTGCGTATGTGCGTGCCATCTCGTTCATCGTAGCGTTACGGCGGCCGGACCGTCGGATGCGATAGGATGGACGACGGCTCTCGCCCGCCGCGGGCGATCGTTCGAACGGGAGTGTCCACTCGTGAGGATCGGTTTCTTCACCGACACGTACACGCCGCAGATCAACGGCGTCGTGACCTCGATACAGCTCTTCGCTCGCGCGCTTGAGCGTCAGGGCCATTCCGTGTACATCTTCGCGCCCTCGCCGCGCCAGGCCAGCGACGGGCCCCACATCATCCGCATCCCGTCACTGCCGTTCGCCTTCCAGCCCGAGATGCGCATGGCCGCCATCTACTCCGCACAGGCGCATCGGCTGGCGCGCCGGGCCAACCTGGACATCGTGCACGCTCACGACCCGTTCGCCATCGGTCTCTTCGGCTACGCGGTGGCCAAGCGCTACCGGCTGCCGTACGTCTACACGCACCACGCCGTGTACGAGGAGTACGTGCACTACGTGTGGGACACCACGCTGACGCGGGATCTCGCCGAGCGGCTCACCCGCGACTTCTGCAACCAGTGCGACACCGTCATCGCCCCGTCGACCAAGGTCACGCGGACCCTCGAGGACGGGGGCGTGCGCAAGCCGGTCATCACCCTGCCCACCGGAGTCGACTTCATCACGCTGTCCCAGCGCGATCCCGAAGCGGTGGAGGCCCTGCGCAGGCGTTTCGCCATTCCCGACTCCGCGCGCCTGCTGACGTTCGTGGGCCGGCTCGGCCTCGAGAAGAACGTCGACCTGCTCATCGACGCGATGTCGTTCGTGCGCCATCCCGACGCGCGGCTGCTGCTGGTCGGCGACGGTCCGCACCGCGAGAACCTCGTGCGTCACATCGCGAAGGACAAGATCGGCGACAAGGTCATCTTCACGGGCTACCTGGGGCGCGACGACGTGCGTTCCGCGTACCACGCCTCGGATGCGCTGTTCTTCGCCTCGAACACCGAGACCCAGGGCCTCGTGGTCTCCGAGGCCATGTCGGCGGGCCTGCCCGTGGTCTCCATACAGGACCTCGCGATCGCCGACGCGGTGACGGACGGGGTGAACGGCTTCCTGTGCCCGGAGGAGCCGCAGGCGCTCGCGGCCGCGGTCGACAAGCTGCTCGGCGACCCCGCCCTGCGCTCATCGATGTCGGCCGCCTCACTGAAGCGCGCCGAGGACCTCAGCATCGAGAACCAGGCCGAGCGGCTGGCCGCCGTCTACGCCGGGCTGTTGTCGACGCATCCGTCGCCCCGCCGCGGCGGCCTTCGCACCGGCGCCGTCGGCAAGCGCGTCATGCGCCAGATCGGCTCGCTGCGCCGGCGGGGCAGCCGGCTCGTGCGCCGCTACCTGTAGGCCCACCCGTCTGCCGCTTGCCTGACCCGCCCCCGCACGCGCATAATCGAACACACGTTCGACCATGCCGCGCGACGGAGGCCCCCATGCAGTCCATGACGCAGCCCACGCAAGCCGCCGGGAACGCCGGCGAGGCCCCGGGCGAGACGCTCGGCGATGTCTTCGCCGACCTCAACGCCGCCCAGCACGAGGCGGTCACGCACGGCGAAGAGCCCCTGCTCGTCATCGCCGGCGCGGGCACGGGCAAGACGACCACGCTCGCGCACCGGGTGGCGTATCACATCGCGTCGGGGACCGACCCCAGGCGCATCCTCCTGCTCACCTTCACCCGGCGCGCGGCCCAGGAGATGACGCGGCGCGTGGACGGGATCCTGCGGCGGCTCGACGGCGAGCGCGCGGCCCCCGCGGGATCGCAGGTGTGGAGCGGCACCTTCCACGCCATCGCCACCCGGCTGCTGAGGCTGCACGGCATGTCGATCGACCTCGACCCGGCGTTCACGATCCTCGACCGCGGCGACTCCGAGGACCTGATGGGTGTGGCAAGGGCGAACCTGGGCATGACCCGCACGGACCGCAGATTCCCGCAGAAGGGCACGTGCCTCGACATCTACAGCCGGTGCGTGAACTCCCAGAGCCCGCTGCAGGACGTGCTCAAGACGGCGTTCCCGTGGTGCCTGGAGCACCACGACGAGTTGAAGAGGCTCTTCTCCGAGTATGTGGAGCGCAAGATCGCCTCGAACGTCTTGGACTACGACGACCTGCTGCTGTACTGGCTCGGCCTTCTGGAGGACCCGGCGGCCGGTGACGAGGTGCGGCGGCGGTTCGAGAAGGTGCTCGTGGACGAGTACCAGGACACGAACGCCCTGCAGGCGCGGATCGTCGCCCTGCTGCGACCGGACGGGACCGGCGTCACGGTCGTCGGCGACGACGCACAGTCCATCTACTCGTTCCGCGCCGCCGACGTGCGCAACATCCTGGACTTCCCACTGACGTTCGAGGGCGTGCGCGTGCTGCCGCTCGAGCAGAACTACCGGTCCACGCAGCCGATCCTGGACGCCACCAACCGCATCATCGCCGAGGCGGCGGAGCGCCACGAGAAGGAGCTCTGGACCGCGCGCGACGGCGGCGAGCGCCCCGCCGTGGTGTCCTGCAACGACGAGGACGAGCAGTCCGACTTCATCGTCGGCCGGGTGCTGGAGCACAGGGAGAACGGCCTCGCCTTGAAGCGCCAGGCGGTCCTGTTCCGTGCCACCCACCACTCGCTGCCCCCCGAGCTGGAGCCCCAGCGCCGCAACATCCCCTCCCGCAAGTCCGGCGGGCTGAAGTTCACCGAGACGGCGCCCGTGAAGGACCCCCCTCCGGTCCCGCGACCGCCTGAGAACCCGCGCGACGAGGCGGCCGGCCTCGCCGTGCCGACCCTGCGCCCCGGCGCAGGCCCCACGACCCGCCGGGCCCGTGTCGCCCGCGCCCC
>CAZHMA010000027.1:0-15000 GCA_964533555.1 uncultured Eubacteriales bacterium | reverse complement strand
CGGTCGAGCCGGTGAGCCGCTGGGGCAGGCCGAGCGTCATGCGCGGGTCGAGCACAGCGACGTCCGGCACCAGGTTGAACGACGCGAAGCCCATCTTCACGTGACGTTCGGTGTCCTTGATCACGGCCGCGCCGGTGACCTCGCTGCCCGTGCCCGCGGTGGTCGGCACGGCCACGAACGGCACCATGTAGCGCCCGACGAGCCGGTCCACCCCGCGCAGCTTCATGAGGTCCTTCGCGCCGGACGTGAGCACGATGTTCGCGCCCTTCGCCGTGTCCAGCACGCTGCCGCCGCCGACCGCCACGATGCAGTCGCACGCGTTGTCCTTGAAGGCCTTCGCCACGTCGTTGACCACGAGCACCGAGGAGTCCACGGGCACGTCGTCGAAGAGCACCCCGACCTCGATCTGCCCGTCGGCCAGCGCGGAGAGCACGACGTCGACGAGCTTCATCTCGCGCAGCTGCTTGTTGGTGATGACGAGCGCCCGCTTGCACTTGAGGTTGGTGAGCTCGAACGGGATGTTCTCGATGGCCCGCTCGCCGGACAGGACCTTCGCGGTGTTGGCGAACTCGTAGTAGGCGGGGATCACGGCCGCGCTCCTTCCGATGTCAGGTCGGCCGAGCGGCCGAGAAGCCCCACGTAGGCGCGCAGGTGCCCGGCCTGGCGCGTGGCCGGCCGGGGCAGGATGCGCTTCGTCATGATGTCCGGATAGAGGTAGCCCTCCACGACGTGCAGACAGCGCACGAGGTTGATGCCGAGCGAGACGTCGCCGGAGAGCGTGGCGCGGTGTTCGGCGAAGGACTGGATGACGCCCTTCATGCCCAGCAGTACGGGTACCGCGGCGTCCACGTTCTTGAACGTCACCAGCAGGCTGGGCTCGACGCCGCGCTTGGCGCCCAGGGCGACGAGTCGGCCGTCCTGCTTGCGCACGCTGGTGAACGGCCCGCGGGGGGCGATCGCCAGCGTCACGACGGTGCCCTCGGGCCAGCTTTCGACATCGGTACGGACCCGCGAGTCCAGCCGTGCGCACGCCACGAGCCCTCGGCCCATCACGGCGAAGACGACTGCCGCAAGCACACGTTTCGCGGCCCTCGCCGCGCCCGGCCCCACACGGACGTCGGTCTCCATGCGCGCCTCCCCTTGCCGGTCCGCGTATCCACCCGCTGAGAATCGTACACCCGCGCAGGGACTGTCCCCCATCGTCCGTTCGACGCGCGCTTCGTCGCGGTCCGTTGACCACGGCGGACCTTTGGCCGGATAGTTGCGTCTCGGGCAAAGCGATACCTGGCGGCGATCTGGAGGCGGCTTCACGTGCGGACGGTCATCGGCGTGATGGGCACGGGCGACAGCGGCGACAAGCTACTGCTCGCCAAGGCGCGCGACCTGGGTGCGGCGATCGCCGCCGAGGGGTGGGTGCTGCTCAACGGTGGCCGCAACACGGGCGTGATGGACGCCTCGGCCGTGGGTGCGAAGACCAAGGGCGGCCTGGTGATCGGCGTGCTGCCCGACGAGGGAACCATGTCGGCCTCGCGCCACCTCGACGTCGCCATCCGCACCGGCATGGGCGACGGCCGCAACTGGATCAATGTGCTGTCCTCGGACGTCGTGGTCGCGATGCGGGGCAATGCCGGCACGCTCTCCGAGGTCGCGCTGGCGCTCAAGGCCGGCCGCACCGTGGTGCTCCTCGACTTCGAGGTCGGACCCGCGTTCGAACGCTACCGCCGCGTCGGCAAGCTGCTCAGCGCAGAGACGGTCCCCGACGCCATCCACCTGCTCAAGAAGACCCTGCGCACGCGCGGGATCGCACCCACGCGCCCGACGACCGAATAGGCTGTCGCGGCCGGGTCGCCGGACCTCCTCGACCGCGACAGCCGGCACCGCGCATACTACGTGCGTGGCAGGGCGTCCCGGGGAGGTCGGAGCGTGGCAGGCAGGCTGGCGGGCAAGGTCGTCGTGATCACGGGCTCGACGCGTGGGATCGGCCGTGCGATGGCCGACTCGTGCGCGGACGCCGGAGCGACCGTGGTCGTGAGCTCCCGTACCGCGACGGCCGTCGACGAGACCGTCACCGCGATACGGTCCCGAGGCGCCACCGCCTCCGGAGTCGTCTGTGACGTCGCCGTCGAGGCCGACCTCGAGGGACTGCTGGCACACGCGATCGAAGCGCATGGCGGCGTCGACGTCTGGGTGAACAACGCGGGCATGTCGCTGGGGATGCGCCGGCACGTGGACACGTCGCCTGACGAGATCCGCCGCATCATCGATGTGAACCTGACGGGCACGATGCTCGCGTCGCGGCTGGTGCTGCCGTACTTCGTCGGGCGCGGCGGCGGCGTGCTCATCAACGTCTCGGGCCGCGGCGGCCGCGGCGACGCCGCTTCATTCACGGCCGCGTATGCCGCCACCAAGGCCGCGGTCATGGTCTTCACCAAGAGCATCGCCGAAGAGCACAAGGCCGACCCGGTGTCGGTCTTCGTCTTCATGCCCGGCATGGTCGACACGGACTTCTACGGCGAGTCGATGCAGGTCGCGGACGACCTCAAGGACCTGGCCGGCAACATCCGCGTCGTGCTGGACGCCATCGGCACGCCGATCGAGGCCGTGGGGCCCAAGTTGGCGGAGGTCGCCTGCTCCGTCCCGGGAGCCGAGACCGGCAAGGTCGTGAGCGTCACAGGTGGGGCTCGGATGATGGTCGGGGGGTTCAAGCTCATGTGGGCGCGGATGACCGGGCGGATGAAGCCCATGTAGCCTCGGGTCCTCACGGCTCGATCGACGGTCAAGGGTGGTGGGCATGCAGGAACAGAGGCGGGGCGGCGGACGGCCGGAGCGCGACGATCGCGCGCGGAGGTCGGGGGCACGCGGTTCGAACGGTGCCCGGCGCGGACAGCCCGCGCCCTACGTCTCGCCCTACGAGCGCTCCGCGGGACCGTCCCGGGCCCGGACCGGGACCGCGCGCTCGCTCGGACCTCGCAGCGCCGTGATGACGCTCGGGCACCGCAGGCGCTCCCCCGTCCCCGCCATCGTGCTGGGCGTCGTCGTCCTGGCGCTCCTCGCGGGCGGCCTCACCTGGTGGCTGCTCACCCGCCCGGCATCGGTCGCGCTGACAGCCGAACCCTCCGACGCCGTGATCACCTTCACCGGGTCGAAGCCCGCGACCGGGGTGCTCAGCGCCGGCAAGCTCGAGCCCGGCACCTACAAGGTCAGCGTCGAGCGCACCGGCTTCGAGCCCGTCTCGACGTCCGTCGTGCTCAAGCGCGGCCAGAACCTGGAGAAGCGGTTCGTCCTGACCCCCCTGCCGTTCGAGATGTCGTTCACCACGCGCCCGGCGGGCGCGGCGGTCAAAGTCGCGCGCGCCGGCGGCGAGACGCTGACCGGCACGACGCCGTGCAAGTTCACGGTTGCGGCGGGAGACTTGTCGGTCTCCGTCACGAAGAGCGGCTACAACCAGTTCACGAGCAAGGTGTTCCTGGAGGCCGCGCGCACGTTCGACCTGCTGCTGGACCCGAAGGGCCAGCTCGTCCACGCGCTCGGTTCGATCACCACGAAGGGCGCGCCCAAGGGCGTCGCACTGACGCCCGATGGCCGCGAGGCCTGGTCGGCCATCCTCAACGGCCCGCCGTCGATCCAGATCTTCGACCCCGTCACCGCCAAGATCACCGGCTCCATCGACCTCGGCAAGGCGGGAGCGGTGGAGGTCATCTTCAACAAGGCCGGCACGCGCGCGTACGCGAGCCAGATGGAGACCAAGCTCGGCCAGACCTCGAAGGTGTTCGAGCTCGACGTCGCGACGCGCAAGATCCTGCGGACCCTCGACACCGCCAGCACGATGACCAAGGTCATCGCCCTCTCGCCCGACGAGAAGACGCTCTACTCGGCCAACTGGGCCGGCAACGACGTGTCCGTGATCGACCTCGCGACCGGCCAGGTCCGTGAGCGGATCGGCGTGGCGAAGACCCCGCGCGGCCTGTGGCCCACGGCGGACGGCAAGTCGCTCTACGTCGCGGGCTTCGGCAACGGCGAGCTCGAGCGCATCGAGCTGGCCACCGGCAAGGTCACGATGCTGTTCAAGAGCGGCGGCGCGATGCGCCACCTGGTCGCCGACGAGAAGGCGGGCAGGCTCTACGCCTCCGACATGGGCAAGGACACGATCTGGGTCCTCGACATGAAGACGGACAAGGTGACGAAGCTCGCCGCGACAGACCACAAGCCGAACACGATCGACCTGTCCCCCGACGGTAAGGTGCTGTTCGTGAGCAACCGCGGGGCGAACAACCCGAAGAGCTACTACCTCCCCGGCTACGAATGGGGCTCGATCCTGCTCATCGACACGGCGAGCGGCAAGCCTTTGGACGCGGTCGTCGGAGGCAACCAGTGCACGGCGCTCGACGTGAGCGACGACGGCAAGCTGCTCGTGTTCTCGGACTTCCTGGACAACCGGCTGCGGGTCTACGCCGTTCCGGGCCACGACGTCCTGACGGGCGGCAACGGCGGGCGGTTCGCCGCGCACTTCGCCGACCTCAAGAAGAAGACGCCGGGCAAGGCCGCGTCGGCGGGCGCGGCGGCCGACTAGTGCTCACCGGCGGCCGGCACTGGCTGGCACACGTCCCGCCCCACCACCACCGGCCGATGCCACTCGTGCTGCTGCTGCACGGCGCGGGCGGCAACTCCCGCAACGTCATGCGCCAGTCGCTCATCGCCCGGGCCGCCGACGAGCGCGACGTCCTCGTGATCGCCGCCGACGGCACCGCTCCGCGCCCCGACCGTCCTCCCAAGTTCTTCGGCAATCCGCAGATGTGGAACGACGGCTCCGGCAGGCCGACCGGGCCCGCACGCAACGTCGATGACGTCGCCTTCCTCGCGGCCGTCCTTGACGAGGCGGAGAGCCGCTACCCGGTCGACCGGTCGCGCGTCTACGCGATGGGGTTCTCGAACGGCGGCTCCATGGCGATCCACCTCGCCGCCGAGATGCCGGACCGGATCACCGCGGTAGCAGCGGGCGCGGGCACACCCTTCGCCGTGCCGCGTCCCGGGAGCCGGCCCGTGCCGACCATCTGCGTCATCGGCAGCACGGACCCGATCGTGCCGCCGCAAGGCGGCCGCGCGCGCCTTCCGTGGGGAAGCGTGCTGGACCAGCCGTCGTATCTGGACCGCATCAGCGGGTGGGCCCTCGCCCAGGGGTGCGCCCCCGAGCCCGCCATCGACGCTCCGGCGCCGGGCGTCGAGCGGCGCGCGTGGACGGGGTCCGGCGGGGCCGAGGTCGTCCTGTACGTCGTCGAGGGCGCCGGACACGTGTGGCCTGGCGGCACCACGACCATGCACGAGATGCTCGTCGGCACCGACCCGGGCACCTTCGACGCGACCGCCGCCGAGCTGGACTTCCTCCTGGCGAAGCGGCTGTAGCCCCGCCCACCGAGGGTGGCGCAGCTCGAGCCTATCGGATCGCGTGTCCGCCGAACTGCTCGCGCAGCGCCGAGAGGACCTTGCCGGTCCAGTCGGGGTCCCGTTGCGACTCGAGCCGGAACTGGAGCGCTGCTTCGATGACTCGCGCCTGCACGCCCATCTCGCGCGCCGCCTCGATCGTCCACGCTCCCTCGCCGGTCTGCGCGACCGCGCCGCTCACGCCCTCGAGGTCCTCGCCGTGCAGCCGCAGCGCCTCGCCCAGCCAGGTGACCAGGCGCGATTCGATGACCGAGCCGTGGTCGTAGATCTCGGCGGCCGCGGTCAGGTCCAGCGAGTAGGACGAGGCCCGCAGCACCGTGAAGCCCTCCGCGAGGGCCTGCATCATCCCGTACTCGATACCGTTGTGGACCATCTTCACGAAGTGCCCCGCCCCCACGCCGTCGAAGAAGCGGAAGCCGTCCGGGACCGACAGGTCGCGCCAGAGCGGACGCAGGCGGGTGAAGTCCCGCCGCTCCCCGCCGATCATGAGGCACGCCCCGTCGCGCGCACCGCCGGGACCGCCGGACACGCCGACGTCGACGAACCGGATCCCGCGCTCCGCGAGCCGCTGCGCCCTGTCGGCATCGTCGGTGTAGCGGGAGTTCCCGCCGTCGATGACCGTGTCGCCGGGCGAGAGCAGGTCGGCCAGGCCGCCGGGTGAGAACAGGAGCTCGTCCACCGCGCGCCCCGCGGGAACCATCACCCACACGATCCGCGGGGGCATCAGTGCCTTGACCAGGTCTCCCGGGGTCGTGACCGCCACGGCCCCGTCGGCCGCGAGGGCCGTCGCAGCAGCGGGGGACCGGTTCCAGGCGACGACGTGCCAGCCGTGATCCAGGAGATTGCGTGCGAGTCCCGCGCCCATCTTCCCGATCCCCATCACGCCGATCTGGTGGGTCGGGGCGGGGGCCGATACCGGCGCAGCGTCGATGGTCGAGGCGCGGCCGAGTATCGCGTCCGTGCCCGCGGTGTACGTCTCCAGCGGCACCGCGTCAGCCGCCCATGCGGCCGCGATGGGGTCGATGAACTGCCACATCGCCCGCACCTCGCGGGTCGAGACGAACAGCGTCTGATCGCCGGCGATGGCATCGGCCAGCAGTTTGGCGTACTCCTCCACGTACTGTGCCTTCTCCTCCTTCTCGTACAGAATGAAGGTGAAGACCCGCTCCTCGAGTTCGTTGGAGAAGCCGGGCCGCTTCGTCCAGAACGTGATGGTGATGCTGTCGGTGGGCTCGAGTGTGAAGACGACCCGGTTGGTGGTGTGCCGCTCGTCGGCGCAGATGCACGGATGCGGGTGCTTGAACGTGACCACCAGGTCCTTGCGCACGCCGCCCATCGCCTTGCCGCCCTGGAGGATCACCGGAACGCCCTCCCACTCGGGGGAGTCCAGCGAGGTGACGACACGGAAGTACGACTCCGTGCGCGAGTCGGGCGCCACGCCCGCCACGTCGCGGAAGCTCTCGTACTGGGCGCGGAACGTGTGCGTCGCGACCTGCTCGCGCGTCATGGGCACGAGCGCGCGAAGCGCCGCCACCCGCTGCGCGCGGATCGCGTCGGCGTCCTGGCTCGCGGGCTGCGCCATCGTCACGAGCGCGAGCATCTGCAGCAGATGGTTCTGCCCGACGTCGCGCAGCGCCCCGACCCCGTCGTAGAAGGCGCCCCGCCCCTCAGCGGTCAGGGTCTCGAGCAGATTGACCTCTATCCGCTCGATCGCCCGGGCGTCCCACGACGGCTCCAGCAGGTTGTTGCTGAAGCGGAAGCTCAGGATCCCCTGCAGCATCTCCTTCGCGAGGTAGTGGTCGATGCGGTATATCTGCGACTCCTCGAACAGCGATCCCAGAAGCTCGTCCAGCTCCTGCGCTGTCTTGCTGTCGCGCCCGAACGGCTTCTCGACAAGGATCCGCGTCCAGCCGCCGTCCCCCCCGCACGACGCCGCGAGCCCCGACCCCGCCAGCCGCTCGAAGATAGTCCGGTAGAACTCCGGCGGCACTGCCAGGTAGAAGAGCTTGTTCGAGCAGACCTGCCACTCGTCATCGATGTCGTTGAGGCGGTCCACCAGGCGCCCGTACGCGGCCTCTTCGTCGAAGTGCCCCTGCGAGTATGTGAACCGCTCGAGGAATTCGCCGAGTGCCGCGGCGTCCGGCGGCGACCCACGGTGCGCGCGGATCGAGTCGCCGACGCGGTCCCGGAACGGCGCGTCCCCGATGTCGCGGCGGGCCATCCCGATCACCCGGAAGCGCTGCGGCAGCGCGCCCTTCTCGTGCAGGTGGAACAGCGCAGGGCCTATCTTGCGCTCCATGAGGTCCCCGGTCGCCCCGAAGACGACGAGTACCGTTGGGCTGCTTTCGGCCGTTGCCATGGGTGGTCTCCGTCCCGGGCGAGATCGTGCTTGGCGAGATGTCCGATATGTACCCGCGCGGCCGCGCTCAAGGCACGCGTGGTGGCGCTCTCGGCGGATGGCTCTCGTGCATCGGTCTTCGACCTCTCTCGGAGAGAGGGAGACTCTTGGGGGGTCGGGCCCAGCGTAGCCCCCGTATCTGACACGGCCACGCCAAGACCGCTAGAATCCCCCCATGCCTCTCATCGACATCCACACCCACGCATGGCCCGATCCGGTGGCAGCCAAGGCCGTCCCGGCCCTCGTCGCCGCGGGAGACGGGCTCGTCGCCAACTACGACGGGACCGTCTCCGGGCTTCTCGCCCGCATGGCTTCGACCGGCATCGATGTGTCCGTGACACAGCCGGTCGCGACGCGGCCGGGCCAAGTCGCGGCCATCAACGACTGGGCCGCCACCCAGGCCTCGGAGCGGATCGTCCCCTTCGGTGCGATGCATCCGGACCTCGAGGACGCCCCGGCGGAGATCGCCCGGATGCGCGGCCTGGGCCTTCGCGGCTTCAAGCTGCACCCCGAGCACCAGTCGTTCGCGCCGGATGATCCGCGCATGAGCGCGATCTATGACGCCGCCGTCGCGTACGGGATGATCGTGTTCTTCCATGCGGGAGCCGACGTCATCCACCCGACGGTCCACGGCACGCCCGCGTCGTTCGCCGCGGTCATCGACGCCTGGCCGGACCTGACAGCGGTGCTGGCGCACCTCGGCGGCTTCCGCGAGTGGAGTGCGGTCAGCGAACACATCGCCGGTCGCGACGTGTGGCTCGACACCGCGTACACGATCGGGCACCTCCCCGACGACGAGCTGGTCGCGATCGTGCGCGCGCACGGGCCCGGGCGCGTACTGTTCGGCTCGGACGGCCCCTGGACCGACCCCGTGGCGGAGATCGCGCACCTCCGCGGCCTGCCGTTCACGGCCGACGAGCTCGACGGCATCCTGGGTGGCAACGCCGAGCGGCTGCTCTCACAAGCCGGCTAGCCTCGGCGTCGACGCCGTGCGGACGCGGAAGGGCCGCCAGCGTGCTCCCTCCGGCGGCCCTTCGGACTGTGCGCTCTTCGGCTCGCCCTAGCGGATCCTCACCGACACTGTGCGGGAGACCGAGGCCGCGCGCTCTGCATCGCCGGCGAACCTGACCCGAAACGTGTACGTGCCCTTCAGCTTGGGCGTGTAGCGATACCACCAGAGCGCGCTCGCGCCAGCCATCCCGTAGGTGAGCCTCGCCGACGAGTACGACCAGCGGCTGCTGCCGGGCCGCTTGACCTCGACCGAGACCAGGTCGCCGGGCTTGCCGGGTGTCAGCCGGCCGCTCAGGGTGAACCGGGAGCCGAGCGCCACGGACGAGGCGCTCGGGACGATGGTGATCCCCGTCGACGTCAGAAGCGACGTGGCGCTCAGCGCCAGCGGCCGCATCATGTCGTTCTCCTCGTGCTCGAGGATGTGGCAGTGCCAGACGTATCCCGGCTCCGCGGTCGGGTCGAACGGGTAGCGGTTCACTCCCGGCACGGCGGCCGCGTCCTGCGGTGCGAACTTCACGAGGATGCGCGTCACCTCGCCCGGGTTCATGAGGACGGTGTCCTTCCACGCGGCCTCCTGCGGTCGGGGAGCGGTCCCCATCAGCGTGGGTCCCGACGAGATGAAGCGCGCGACCGGCAGCGGCGCCCCGAAGGCGGCGGCCTGGTTGAAGTACGACTCGGCCTTGAACGGTCTGCGGTCGATGAGTCGGAACTGCGTGAGGTGCAGGTGGATGGGGTGGGTGTCCGCGGTCGTGTTGGCGATCTCCCACACCTCCGTCACCCCGACCTGCGGCCGCTCGGTGGCCGGATCCATGAAGGGCGTGTTGTTGAGCAGCACGCGTTCGACGGAATCGGTGGCGGGATCGGCGACCTCGTTGAGGAACAGCGACCGCACCCGCGCGGTGGCGGGCACGACCGGCGCGGCGAGCGGCGACAGCGTGACCGGCAGGGGCGGGTTGGCCACCGCACCGTCGAGCGGCAGGGCCACCCTGAACTGCATGACGTTCATGAGCGTGTCGGTCCGGCTGTCGGTGAACAGCGTCCCCATCGGGAACGGCGCGCCGGCGTCGTTGGTCATGTCGACGGTGGTGCCGGGAGCCATCCCCGTGAAGTCGATGACCACGTCGTAGCGCTCGCCCGTGGCGATGAGCAGTTCCTTCAGGGCGACCGGCGCCGACAGGTAGCCGCCGTCGCTCCCCAGCACGACGATGTCGCCGCCGTTGCTGAGCTTCAGGTTGTAGAAGCGCGCCTGCGATCCGTTCAGGATCTTGAATCGATACCGGCGAGGCTCGACCTCGAGATACGGCATGGCCTTCCCGTTCACGCACGCCGTGTTCGCGATGTACTCCGGCACCCAGTGGTCGTGGCCGCTGCCGGGGTCGGGCACGGTCGGGTAGTCCACGGACCCGTCGGCGAAGAAGTCGCGGTCCTGGATCGCGAGCCCGATGAGGTACGGCAGCGTCGGCAGACCGCGCCCGGGGTTCGCCGCCGCGATCGCCGCCTCTTCCGCGGGGTCGATCAGCAGGTAGAAGCCGGCGAGCCCGGCCATGACGTTGAGCCGCGTGTTGCCCATCGCATGGTCGTGGTACCAGAGGGTGGCCCCCCGCTGGGAGTTCGGATACCGGTACGTCCTCGAAGTGCCCGGGAGGAAGTAGTCGGCCGGATTCCCGTCGCTGGCCGGTGGTGTCTCCCCGCCATGCTGATGCACGGCGATCCGACCATCGTCGACGTTGCCGGGGATCGTCGCGTCGAACGCGGCAGCGAACGGGTGGTCGCCGGCGGACAGGTTGTTGGCGACCTCGACCTCTATGGGAACCCCGCGCGTCGCGATGAAGGTCGGTCCCGGATAGATCCCGTCGTAGCCCCACAGCGTCGTCGCGGGCAGCTCGCTGTGGTAGCTGTGCGAGAGCGTCGTGACCTCGACCTCATAGCTGCCGGGCGCCACAGGCGTCTTGACCGGCGGGATCGGGAGCGGATCCGCGAACGGCGTCAGCGCCGGCGCGGGCGGGACCGCGAAGGCCTTCCGGACCTGCGCGATCGGGAGCATGGTGCCTGCCGCCACCGCGATCCCGCTCTTCACGAATGTACGTCGGCTGATCACTGTCCGGCACCCTGCCCTCTGCTGTCGGCGGTGGGGACCGGCCCTGCGACCCCGATGAGGCTCCCCTAACCGCGTTGTTTAGACGTGGCTAAGGTTACCCTCACGTGAGAAGCAGCTAACCTGAGCGTGATGGGACTTTATGGAAGGCGTCGAATCGTTTCCGAGCGGTCGCCCGTGGAGATGAGCGGCGGACGCGGAGCATGGGCTCCCAGTCGTGCTAGAACGGATAGACGATCACGTTGCCGGCGGGCGTGATGCCCATCAGCATATCCTGATCGTTCTCACGCTTGGCGGGCTTGCCGGCACTGTCCGTGAACACGAAGTAGTAGCCCTCGACCAGAACCTTGGCGGCTGCGCCCGGCTTCGCCTTGTCCATGAACGCCTTGACCCCCGCGACGGCAGCCTTCTCGCGCTCGCTGGCGGGCTCGACCGCGTCGGGCGCCGACGAGTAGGACGCGGGCGTCCAGATGAGCTTCGCCGGGTCTGGCTCCGCGGGCCAGGCGTACAGCGGGCTGACCTTGCCGTCCTTGCGCACCTCGAAGAGGGTCACCTGACCGCCGGAGTCGACGCGGACCTGGTACGCGTACATGACGGGATTGAGCGCCGCGGTGTCGGGCATCGTCTTACCCGCGGACTTCGCCGCCTCGGCGGAGGCCGAGAGCGCCTTCGGCACGAGGTCGTAGGCGGCCTTCTCGTGCGGGCCCTCGGAAGCGGGGATCTCGGCGTACGGATCGTCCTTCGCCGGCTGAGCGACGGACCCCGGGGCATCGGACCCGGTCGCGGCGACCGGCTTGCCGCCGCCCCCGCAGCCGGCCAGAGCGGCCGCGATACCGAGGAGCATCATCAACGTGAAGAGCCGCCTCATCGCACTACCCCTTCGGCGGTGATGACATCGACGCCCATATACGGGCGAAGGACCTCAGGGACGGTGACGGACCCGTCGGCGTTCTGGTAGTTCTCGATGATGGCTGCCACGGTGCGGCCGACGGCCAGACCCGACCCGTTCAGCGTGTGCACGAGCCGCGTGCCCTTGAACGACGCCGGGTCGCGGTAGCGGATCGAGGCGCGCCGCGCCTGGAAGTCACCGCAGTTCGAGCACGACGAGATCTCCTTGTAGCCGTCGTAGCTGGGCAGCCACACCTCGATGTCGTACGTCTTGGCGGCACCGAAGCCCATGTCGCCGGTGCACAGCAGGATGACCCGGTACGGCAGTCCCAGCAGCTCCAGGATCCCCGACGCGTCGGCGACCATGCCTTCCAGCGCGTCCATCGACTCCTCGGGCCTCGCGAACTTCACGAGCTCGACCTTGTCGAACTGGTGCACTCGGATCATGCCGCGGGTGTCTCGGCCCGCACTTCCCGCCTCTTCGCGGAAGCACGACGTGAACGCGGTGTAGTGCCGAGGCAACACGTCGCCCTCGAGCACCTCGTCGCGATGGATGTTGGTGAGCTGGACCTCCGCCGTGGGGATCAGGTAGAGCGGCGTGCCCTCCCCGTCCGTCTTGAAGAGGTCGTCCTCGAACTTGGGCAGCTGCCCCGTCCCCGTGAGCGTCTCGGCGTTGGCGAGCGACGGCGGCCACCATTCCTTGTAGCCCGCGTCCGAGTGCGTATCGAGCATGAAGTTGATGAGCGCCCGCTCGAGCTTCGCCCCCATCCCGCCGAGAAGGACGAAGCGGCTCTTGGCGAGCTTCACGGCGCGCTCGAAGTCGATGATGCCCAGCTCGGGGCCCAGGTCCCAGTGCGCCTTGGGCTCGAAATCGAACTCGCGCGGCGTGCCCCAGCGGCGCACTTCGACGTTGTCGTCCTCGCTCGCGCCGACAGGCACGGATTCGTCCGGGATGTTGGGAGCAGTCATGAGGAGCTCGTGGACTCGCCCATCGACATCGGCCATCGAGCCCTCGAGCGCTGAGATCGCGTCGTTGACCTCGCGGACCGCGTCCTTCGCGGCCTCGGCCTCGTCGCGCTTGCCGTCCTTCATGAGCGCGCCGATGGCCTTGCTCGCCTCGTTGCGCTTCGCCTGCAGCGCCTCGACCTCGGCGATGAGGCGGCGGCGCTCTGTGTCGAGCGCGAGGAAGGCGTCGACGTCCCACGTCGCATTGCGCGCGGACATGGCGGCGCGGACGAGGTCGGGATTGTCGCGGACGAAGCGGACGTCGAGCATGAGGGCCTCCGGAGGGCGTTCGGATGCGTGCGCTGCGAGTATAGCGAAGGGGACTGAGACAGGTTTCGGCAAGAGTCTGGTTCGAGCGATGCGGTTGAATCGACTCCGTCGCGTCCAATCCCGGAAAGGTGATACTATTGTCCTACTTACGTGATACTCCCACGAAGTCCCGGAGGCGCCTCGTGATCATCAAGCCATCCACGGCGATCCGGAAGGACTACACCGGGTTCGCCGAGCTGTGCCACTCCGTCGATGAGCCGGTCGTCCTCACGCGCAACGGCGAGGCGGACCTCGTCGTGATGAGCTACGAGTCGTATCGGCGAGCCGAAGCGCGGGTCAGGCTCCAGTCCCGGCTCATCGCCGCCGATCGCGAGATCGCCCGCGGTGACGAGCTGCTCGAGGCTTCCTCCGTGTTCGATCGCATCGCCGGGCGCCTGAACGATGGGGAGTGACGCTCCCCTGCCGGTCAAGCTGACGCGGCTCGCGGCGGACGACCTCGCGGAAGCGTTCGCCTACGGCGCCCAGCGCAACCTGAACTCAGCGGCCCGGCTGCTCGACGGACTGCGCTCGAGTGTCGAGCGACTCGGTGATCAACCGTTGCTCGGCGTCGCGCTCTCTCCCGAGGAGTTCGAGCTCGTCACGCCGGGGATCCGCTTCATCGTGGTGGCGCCCTACATCGTCTTCTACCGGGCGATGCCGGACGCGGTGGTCGTGCTCCGAATCCTCCACGGCCGCCGGGACCACCTCCGCGAGCTGCTCGGAGAGTGACCCGCGGCGCGGACAGCCGCTACACTCCCAGCATGCCTCGCATCCTGCGCCACACATCAGACGACGCGACATCGCGCGCGCTCTCCTCGGCAGACCCTGAGCTGGGCGCACTGATCGATCGCGTGGGCGAGGTCGAGGTCACCGTCACAGGCGGCGGTTTCGAGGTCATGGCTGAGTCGATCGTGTCCCAGCAGCTCTCCGCAAAGGCCGCAGCGACCATCTGGCGCAAGCTGGGCGAGCAGGTGGGTTGCTCGGCGGAAGCGCTTGCGGAGGCTCCCCACGAGGCGCTTCGCTCGGCGGGACTCTCGAACCGCAAGGCCGAGTACGTCCAGGGGATCGCCCGGGCGACTCTCTCCGGCGAGATCGAGTGGGACGCGTTCGAGGCGCTCGACGACGAGGCCGTGATCGCCGCGCTCGTACCCCTGCGCGGAGTGGGCCGATGGACCGCCGAGATGTACCTGATCTTCGCGCTGGGCCGCCCCGACGTGCTCGCGCTTGACGACTTCGGGGTGCGCAGCAGCGCCGGTCGCATGAGCGGGCTCGGCGTCCCCATGGAGCGCGCGGAGCTGGCGGCCCGTGGCGAACTCTGGCGCCCCTGGCGCACCGCCGCCTCGCTCTGGCTCTGGGCGGATCAGGGGTAGAGCGCGGCCTCCGCAGCCCGCTCGCGGCGCGCCTCCCGGTAGCGCCGCGCGATCAGCACCACCATCACCACGATCATCGCCGAGTAGAACGCCGGGTAGAACCACCCCGGTGCCGAGATGACCTGCTGGCGCTCACGCAGGAAACCGTTCGCGAGCCGGAACGCGGTGAATCCCGTCGCGAAGACCAGGAACGGCACCCCGCGCGGCTGATGCGTCCGCGCCGCCACCCACGCGAGCACGCCCAGCACCACGGCGGCGAGCATCTCGTAGAGCTGCGTGGGGTGAACCGGGTGCGCAGCGCCCTCGCCCAGCGCGGCCAGCAGCCCGAGTCGCCCGGTGGCGATCTGGAACTCCCACGCGGGGCTTCCCAGGGGGTAGACGACGCCCCACGCGACATCGGTCTCGACACCGAAGCAGCAGCCGCGTAGGAAGCACCCGGTCCGCATGAGCACGACGCCCAGCACGAGGCCGGCCACCGCAGCATC
>CAZHMA010000026.1:0-15152 GCA_964533555.1 uncultured Eubacteriales bacterium | reverse complement strand
CCCGTGCTCGGCACGGTCGCCGACGTGCCTCGCCTCGTGCGCGAACACGCCATCGAGCGCGTGATCGTCGCGTCGCCCGGCTCGCTTCGCGAACTCGTCGAGGAGCTCGCGCTCTCCGACGAGTCCGGCGTGCACGTGGAGGTCGTTCCCGAGCTCTACGAGATCTTCATCGGTACCGTGGACACGGTCGTCGGCGACATCCCGCTCATGGAGCTCACCAAAGCGACCACGCCGCCGTGGTATCCGCCGTTCAAGCGGCTGGTCGACGTCGTCGGGTCGCTCGTCCTGCTCATCGTGCTCGCGCCGCTGATCCTGCTGGCGGCGCTCGCGATACTCATCACCATGGGCCGCCCGGTACTGTTCATCCAGGAGCGCTGCGGCCGGGCGATGAAGCCGTTTCGGTGCCTGAAGCTGCGCACGATGGTCCGCGATGCCGAGCGCGCGAGCGGCCCCGTGCTCGCGACGGACGCCGATCCGCGCATCACGCCGGTCGGCAACGTCCTTCGCCGCTTCCGCATCGACGAGCTGCCGCAGCTCGCGAACATCCTGGTCGGCCAGATGAGCTTCATCGGCCCGCGCCCGGAGCGGCCGTTCTTCGTGGACCAGTACGTCCTCGGCATCCCCGGCTACCGCGAGCGGTTCAAGGTCAAGCCGGGGGCGACGGGTCTTGCGCAGGTCAGTGGAGGTTACGCAACGACACCCGAGCGCAAGCTCAAGTACGACCTGATCTACATGTATCATCAGGACTTGCTCATGGACGTGCAGATACTTGTGGAGACCGCGCGCGTCGTCCTCACCGGACACGGCGCGCGCTAGGAGGACTCGGAGACACCGTGGCAGCCAACAAGCCGAAGGGCGGCTCGACCGCCCGCTCGCCGAAGGGCGGCAGGCCCAGCCCCCGTCCCGCCGCGGTCGCTCCCGCCGTCAGCACCATGGCCGGGATGACCACGATGCAGAAGGTGGCGTGGATCGCCCTGCACGTGCTCGTCTTCGCCGTCCCGCTGGCCATCAGCAACGCGAACTGGCTCGCGCAGGCGCCGTTCAACATCACGGGCTTCGGCCTGCCGCTGACGTACGACCAGTTCGACATCGTGAAGGTAGTCATCATGCGCGCGTGCGCGCTCGTCGGCATCGGCGCGTGGGGCTTCGAGTTCTTCGTGCGCGGCGGCAGGCTGCGCCGGACCAAGGCCGACTGGCTGGTCGTCGGCTTCCTGGGCTGGGTGCTGGTGACTTCCTTCACGTCGATCAGCATGGCCACCGCCTTCTTCGGCAAGTACCGCCGCTTCGAGGGCTTCTGGTCGTTTCTGACCTATGCCGTGGTGTTCTTCCTGGTCGTGCAGCTGGCCGACCGGCCGGGCAGGATCCGCTCGCTGGCGCACACGCTCGTCGTGTCCGGTGCGCTCGTGTCCTTCTACGGCGTCCTGCAGTTCTTCGGAAAGGACCCGATCAGCTGGGGCTCGACGCTGCCGTTCGAGTTCCAGCGTGCGTTCTCGACGTTCGGCAACCCGGACCTGCTGGGCGGCTACCTGATCTTCCCGCTCGTCCTGTCGCTCGCTCTGGCGCTGAGCGACAAGCGAGTGCTCTGGCGGGCCGTCTACTGGGGCGTCTTCGTGATGACCGCGTTCTGCTGGGGCGCTTCCTTCGTGCGCGGCGCCTGGATCGGCGGGGCGATCGGGCTCATCGTGCTCGTGGCAGGCGCCGTCGTCGCCCGTGTCCCGTGGGGCGCCGTCGACTGGAGTGCCAGTGGCGTCGTCGCGCTGGCCGGGGGCGGCTTCATCGCGCGCAGCCTGAGCTCGAGCAACGACGTGCTCAACATCTGGGCGCGGATCCAGTCCATCTTCGTGTTCAACGAGGGCAGCGCACGCACCCGTTTCGAGATCTGGAGCGCCGCCGTCCAGGCCGTCAAGGAGCGCCCGATCCAGGGCTTCGGGGCGGACACGTTCAGGCTGGTCTTCCCGCACACGAAGCCCCTGGCGTACGTGAAGGACGCGGGCTACCTCTCCGTGGCCGACAACGTGCACGACTACCCGCTGCAGCTGGCCGCGGGCATCGGCATCGTGGGATTCGCGCTGCTCTACGGGCTCTTCGGCTGGGTGCTGTACCTGGGCGCTCCGGCCGCGTTCGCGAAGGGCAAGGGCGCCGAGCGGCTCATCATCACCGCCTTCTGGGCGGCCGCGCTGGGCTACATCGTCCACCTCATGTTCGGCCTGTCGGTCACCGGCTCGACGGTCTTCCTGTGGCTGTCGCTCGGACTGGTCCTTGCGCCCACCGCCCGCGCCGTCGAGGTGACGCCGAAGAGATGGGGCCCCGCGGTCGGCATCGCACTTGCAGCGGTCGTGATGGCCGCATCCGTCTACAACATCGTCTACATCGTCGCGGACAACTACTACCTGCGCGCGCAGTTCCCGTCGGCGGGCGAGGACGCAGTGAAGCTCAACATGACGGCCATCTCGCTCAACCCGTTCAACGACATGTACCGCAGCCAGCTCGGCCAGACCTACAACCGCCAGATGCTCCAGTGGATCCAGCAGGCGCGCACCGAGCAGCAGCAGAACACGGACCCGGCGGCGTCACTGGCCCAGGCGCAGACCTCCTTCCGCCTGGCCGAGCGGGCCTTCCTGGACGCGATCGCGTTCGTGCCGGCGGAGTACGACAACTACGTGTTCCTGGCGGCCCTCTACAACCAGGCGGGCTCGTACTTCGACCCGAAGTTCTTCGAGCAGGCCGTCAAGACAGGTGACGATGGCATCAAGGCCGAACCGTTCGGCCCGGCGGTCCGTTTCCAGAAGGCGCTAGCGCTCTACAACCTGGGCAGGGTGCCCGAGGTGATCAAGCTCCTCGAGGAGACCGTCAAGATGGACCCGAACTACACCGATCCCATGATCGTGCTGGCCGACGCGTACAAGCGCGCCGGCGAGCTCGACAAGGCCCGGGCGCAGTACCAGGCCGTGCTGGCCGTGGCCACCGGTGGCACCGAAGCACAGAACGCGGCGAGGCAGCAGGCGGAATCGGGCCTCGCGTCGCTGTCGCCGACAGCCAGCACGACCACGACCACCCAACCGTAGGCGGTCCGGCTGCGCCGGCGGTGACGCCGTGCGACCGGCGGACCTTCGAGAGGACGACATGACCGACAACGTGAACGCGCCCGCGGACGGGGCCGGGCCGTCCGGCGACGAGAATCTCGTGCCCGCCTGGCTGGCCCTGCTGGTGCTCGTGCTCATCATCGCCGTGGTCGGCGTCGGCGGCTTCGTCGTCCGCGGCATGATCAACACGAGCGCGGAGCAGTCGCCGACCAAGGCGGACATCAAGGAGTTCGCCTCGGCCGTGAACGCCAACCCCGGCGACGTGAACGCGCGGCTGAACCTGGCGTACTCCTACCAGCAGGACGGACAGTACGAGGCCGCGCTGGCCGAGTACGACCGGGTCCTGGAGCAGGCACCCAAGAGCACGGCCGCCCTCTACAACAAGGGCGTCATCTACATGACAACGGGCCAGGCCAAGAAGGGCGAGGCCGCGCTGTGGGCGGCGCTCAAGATCGATCCCGCCAATGCGCTCGCGGCCAAGGAACTCGGCGAGTACTACGCCGCCAAGGGCCAGTACAAGTCGCTGCTGGTGGCGGTGAAGCCGGTCGTCGAGGCGAAGCCGACCCTCGCCGACCTCCAGTACCTCGCTGGCCTGGGCTACGAGAAGACCGGCCAGCCTGATCTCGCCAAGGTGCACTACCGCGAGGCGCTGAAGTACGCGCCCGACCTGCAGGAGGCCATCGACGGGCTCCGCCGACTCGGAGAGGTAGCCCCGTGACCGACGATCCTACTCAGCAGGCACCTGAGATCGTGGAAGGCCACGACTACGACGGTCTCATCGATCCCGAGACAGGCCTGCCGGTCGAGGCGCGGGCGCCGGAAGGCGCTCCCAAGCGCCGCGGTCTCTACCTGACGCCGCGCCAGGCCTTCGCCGGCATCGCGATCGTCCTGGGACTCCTGCTCATCGGCCTGCTCGTCTACGCGCTGTTCTTCATGGGCAAGGGCGGCGGACTCGTCACCCGCGGCGGCGAGACCAAGGCGGGCATCAGGCCGCTCTTCGTCATCGACGGTCCCGGCAAGGGCGCCTATCCGCGTTTCGACCGCCCGATGGGCGCCGCCTTCGGCCTTGACGGGCGCATCTACGTGACCGACTCGGGCCACAACCGGGTGTGCGTGTTCGACTCGACCGGCGCCTTCCTGTTCGAGTTCGGGACGTTCGGCGTGGCGAAGCCCCTGCCGGGAGCCAAGAACACCTGGACGCCCGGGAAGCTGAACTACCCCGTCGGCATCGACGTGGACCAGGACGGCACGGTCTATGTGGCCGACTTCCGCAACGACCAGATCCAGGCGTTCGATGCCGAGGGCAAGCCGCTGCGCGCGTTCCCCGACCCGCACAAGCCCACGGGCAAGGGCAGCTCGGGGCAGGACGGGGTCGGGATCGCAGTCACCGACGTCTCGGCGGCGGGCGGCAAGGTCTACGCCACGGACACGTACCAGATCTTCGTGTTCAATGCCGACGGCACACTGGTGCGCCAGTTCGGCAAGCCCGGCGTCGGCCCCACCGACCTCGACCATCCGAACGGTGTCGCGGCGGGCAAGGACGGCACCGTGTACGTGTCGGACTCCAACCACGCGCGGGTGACGGCGTTCACACCCGCCGGCACGCTGCGCTGGAACTTCGGCAAGCCGCCGACGGGATCGGGCGAGGCGAGCGGCTCCGCGCTGTCGCTCCCGCGGGGGCTCACGACGCTCGACAGCGGCGACATCGTCGTCGTCGACGCGTTCAACTTCGACCTCGCACGCCTGTCGCCGGCCGGCGCGCTCGTGGGCCGCTACGGCGAGCGCGGCGTCGCGCCGGGGCAGTTCAACTTCCCGAACGACGTGGACGCGTCCGGCAATCTGCTGGTCGTGGCCGACAAGGAGAACAACCGCGTGCAGGTCGTGGAGATCGTCACGGAGTGACGCCGGGCCGGCTCGAAGTCAGTCAGCAGAGCGGGAGCGCCCAGAGGCGCGCCCGCTCTGGTCTCTTCGGGAACGAACCCATTGGCCACGCACCACATCGGATGTGACGCGGCGCACACTTGCAGGGTGGACCGCAACCGATACTGTTGATGAGGAGGCGTGTACCCGCGCGCCTGCTCTTCAACCGGTTGTCACCTGGGGAGGTCGACAGCGATGAGAGGGCGAACTGGCCGGATCGCGGTCGTGCTGGTGCTCGCGGTCGTTGCCACCGCGGCGCTGGCCAGCGCCGGCGTCGGCACGGCGGCGGCCGGCGGTCAGCCGGTCGTCATCGGCGGCACACGCCCGTCCTCACCCGTGATCTCGGGGTCGCAGGTCGTGTGGGCGGACAAGTACGACGGCAACTGGGACATCTTCCTGTATGACGGCCTGAGCGGTCAGACCACCAGGCTGACCTCTGACGCCAATGACCAGGCGATGCCCTCCCTCAGCGGCAACCGCCTCGTGTACGCCGACTACAGCACCGGTACGTCCGACATCATGGTCCGCACCCTCCCCGGCGGCGCCACGACTCGCATCGCGGTCTCGGGCGACCAGACCGATCCGACCATCTCGGGCGACTGGGTCGCGTGGGAAGACCACAGCACCCGCAGCGGGCGCATCGAGGCGCGCAACCTGGTCACCGGCACGGTGTACCGTCTGGGCGCGGATAACGGGCCCGCGGAGCGCCCGCGCATCGCGGGCAATCTGCTCGTGTACGAGGACCACAGCCTGCAGTACACCGGCCGGACCGACCCCGACGTCGTCGTGCTGAACCTGGCCACGGGCTTCTCCACGCGCGTTGCGACCTCGATCGCCACCGAGTACTACGCGGAGACCGACGGCCGCTACGTGGTCTGGTCTGAGGGCACGGCCGAGGGCTACAAGATCCGCGGGTTCGACACCGCGACGAGCTCCTACACCGACATCTCGAGCGGTCCGGGCGAGCAGACCATGCCCGCCATCGCAGGCGGCAAGGTGTACTGGATCGACAACGTCGGCGGCCAGCCGCTGCACGTCGACACGTTCGACTTCGGCACAGGCGAGAGCGCGCCGTTCTACGCTTACAGCTCCGGCGACGTCGTGGGCCTCGTGGTCTCGGGGACGAACGTCGCCTGGCTGGAGACGGCCGGCACGCGCATGCGCGTCCGAGCGGTGTTCAACGAGGGCGTGACCCCGATGGCGCGCGTGGCGGCGTTCTTCTCGCCGATCACGAGCCTGGTGGATTCGCTGCAGCTGGCCACGTTGTCCACGGGCGGCGACATGACCGCGCCCGAGGTCTCGAGCACGTCCGTGCAGCCCGGCGAGAAGCAGGTCTCGAAGACCGCCGGTGTCTCGGTGTACTTCGACGAGGCGCTCGACCCGGCCACGGTCAACGGCGCGACGATCGGCATCATCGATGCCGCCACTGGCGGGAAGGTGCCCGCGACGGTGCGCTATTCGGCGCTGGCGAACATGGCCACGGTGAAGCCGGACGCCCCGCTGGCGGATGGCACGTACACGCTCGCGGTCGACCCGGTGGTCACCGACGCCGCGGGCAACGCGTTGGGCGAGCAGACGCTCGTCAGCTTCTCGACGGTCACCGCGGCGGCCGACGTCGGCGTGCCGTCTGCCCCGGGCCTCAACGGCGCGAAGGTCAGCGGCCTGTCGAGCATCGAGATGAGCTGGACCGCCTCGACCGACGACGTGGCGATCAATGGCTACGACATCTACCGCCGCGCGGTCGCCATGAGCCGCACCGACATGGCGGGGGCGGAACTCGCCGCGACGGTCGCGAGCACGACGCTGTCGACCACCTTCGCGGTCAAGGGCGACGAGGCCGCCAAGTCCTACACCTACTACTATGTCGTGGTCGCGCGCGACTCGGTGGACCACACGTCGTCGCCGTCGGTGAACATCGCTCCGAACCCCCACGGCACGTACTCGACGACCGCCAACACCGCCAACTGCACGCGGTGCCACTTCGTCCACGGCGGCATCGGCCTGTCGCCGAAGCTCGGCGCCCGCAGCGCGGCCGCCTGCTACAAGTGCCACGGCTCCACCCCGGGCAACGACACCTTCGGCAGCATGTCGACGATGGATTCGCAGGGCTTGTTCAACGACGACTCCGGCATCGCCCCCGGGGGCTCCTCCGGCACCGGCAACGACGGCTGGTCGATCCACCGCACCGACAACATGTCGGGCTCGTCCTTCGGCCGTGAGTGCGACGCGTGCCACAGCCCGCACCGCAAGTCGTACGACGCCGACCCGGCGCTGTCCTACGGGCGCATGCTGCGCAAGGCCAGCGCGCCGGTGTACGGCACCGACGCCGTGCCGTCCGATAACACGTTCTGCTACGAGTGCCACGGCACGGGCGCCATGGGCTACATGGACTCGTTCGGCGGCGACGGCACCTACGCCGGCACGGGCGGCTCGCACAACATGACGGCCACGGTGTCCGGAGCGGCCCACAGCTCGTTCAACGTCTATTCGAAGCTGCGCGCAACCCGGCCCAACGGCGGCAACCTGCCGCAGATCTCGTGCCTCGCGTGCCACAACGAGCACGCTTCGCCGAACCGGGCGCTCATCGACTACCGGATGAGCAACACCAAGGCGACGACCTACGATCAATCCGGGCTGTGCTTCGCGTGCCACAAGGCGGCATCGGTCGAGAACGCGGGGGCGTCGAAGCAGAGCTCGGGCACGCCGCCGTTCACGTGGGGGAACAACGCGCGCAATCCCTACAACGACTTCACGGTCACCGGCGTCACGGGGTCACGGCACCCCATCGCGGTCGGTGGCGGCGTCTGGCAGGCGACCTCCGGCACTGTCTGGTCGCAGACCGACGCGGCCTCCTTCACCGGCGACACCACTGTCGACACTGCCATCAACGCCAACGACGTGACCCTCGTCGGCGACCCGCAGATGGCCGACCCGGCCGCGGGCACCTACCTCTTCTCGATGCGCACGGCCTCGACGCAGGCGGACAGCTACCGGCTTGAGAACGGCACCACCGGCATCTGGAACCAGGACTTCGCCGGCAGCCCCATCGATGACACGACGCAGTTCGCCTCGGCGAGCGGTTCGCTGATGTTCGCCGCGAACGGCAAGGTCTACAGGACGCGCTCCACCAACACGAACCCGGCGATGCGTGTCTACACCCCGCCCGCCGACCCGACCGCCGGCTCGTGGGCGACCGCGGTCACCACGTTCACCAACGGCGGCACCTTCGGGCTGGGTTCGCAGGCGACTGTCAACAACGGCGCATCCGCGGTCTACATGCTGCGGGCCGGCGGGACCGCCGGCATCAGCTGGTATCGCTGGGACAACGGCACCACCAACAACTTGAACTTCACCGGCAACGTGGGCGAAGGAGCGGGCATCGCCTACGCGCCGGGCGCCAACCGCCTGTTCGTCGTGTACCGCAACGGCAACTCCTTCACCACTGGAGGCCAGTCCGGCAACATCTGGTTCACGGACGCCCCTGGAACGCCGAACAACACCACTCCGACCTGGACGAACTCAGGCCGGGCGGTGAGCTTCAGCGGAAGCACTGCCTACGACGGCAGGCTGGTCTACTTCAAGGACGGCGGCGGCGCCGAGCGGCTGATGTACATGGGCCGCAACACCGGCAACAGCGCCTGGGAGTGCTACGTGGTGCCCACGCTCACCGGCGCCACGCTCGCGGCCCCGGTCGCCCTGGGCAAGAACATCGGGGCGCTGGCTGACGGCTGCGACTTGGTGTGGGACGGCGTGAACGGCGGCTTCCTCTATGCCACCCGCGGCGGCGGCACGAACGGCGTGTATCGCATCCAGATCCCCTCCAACGCGTCGGCATCAGGCAACTGGACCGGCAACTGGACCGCCTTCACGAACAACCCGCCCGCCGCGCCCAACGCTGGATCGGGTCTCGCCATCGTCGCGGCCGACCCGCTGCCGTACGCGACCGGCGGCGTCACTTATCGGACTTCAGGCACCCTGACCACGTCCGAGATCAAGGCCCCCGGACCACTGACCTCCTGGGACACGCTCAACTACAGCGTCACCGTCCCGGCCGGGACGACCTTCTCGGTGAAGGTCCAAGGCTCCACGGATGGCGCGACGTGGACCGACCGCATCGCGAATGCGACGAACGGACAGGCCCTATCGGGCATCGACGTCGCGGCCAACCCGAGGTTGCGCCTCGTCGCGACGTTCACCAGCCAGAGCCCGTTCGCGTCGACCCCGACGCTGGCCGACTGGTCCATCAGCGCGCACTGGAGCCGGATGGTGTACGGCTCGTACGTGCCTCTGCCGAGCGAAGCGTTCAGCCAGACGATCCAGGCCGACTTCAACCTGGACACGCTCTACCAGACGGTGACGAACGTCGCAGACGGCAACGGCTCGGTCATATTGGCCCAGTGGAACCCGCCGATCGACCCGGCCTCCGAGCCGTACCTGTTCTGGCACGACGGCGGCGCCCAGGTCATGGACCAGTATCGACCCGCCGATGGCACCGCGGGCGTCTGGAACACGAACTACGGCAACTTCAACCCGCCTGACAACGGGTCCTTCAGCACCGCATCGGGCTCGACGCTCTTCAGCGTGGACAGCAAGGTGTACGTCACGCAGGCTGGTACGACCAACGCGCCGCGCATGCGGGCCTACACGCCCCCGAGCACCGGTGTGCCGAACGGGGCTTGGGCTGACGGGCCTGCGGTCACGAACTGGACGAACTCGTTCGGCACCGGCTCGCAGTCGACCGTGAACACTGCGTCGTCGGTCGTCTACGTCTCCGTGGGCGGCCAGAACACGATCCAGTGGTGGCAGTACACCGGCGCCACGGGCGGATCCGTCACGTTCCGGCCCGGCAATAACGCAACGGTCATGGGCATCGGATCGGGCATCGCGTACTCGCCTACGAACGACAAGCTCTGGGTGGTCAACCGCAACGGCGGCACCGGCGACGGGCTGCTGTACTACCTCGCGGCACCCGGCACGAAGACGGGCACCACGCAGACGTGGACGTCGACCACCACGCAGGTGACGTCTAACGGCGGGACGAGCTACTACGGGCGTCTGGTCCACTTCAAGGACCCGACAGGCACCGACTGCCTGATGTACGTGGGCCGCAACTCGGCGGGCACGAGCGCCTACGACACGATGGTCGTCACGGGCCTCGGCAACGCGAACCCGACCAGCACACGTCTCGGCAAGTCCCCCTTCACCATGACCGACGGCTGCGACCTCAAGTGGGACGGCGTGAACGGCGGCTACATCTACGCCATCCAAGGCGGCACGAACACCGCCATCTCGCGCATCCAGATACCGACGGGCCCCGGTACGGCCCTCAACTGGGGCAACTGGACGCCGTTCACGAACGGGACTCCGGCCCAGCAGAGCGCCGGCTCAGGCATCGCCTTCTGCACCGCGGACCCGCTGCCGTACGCCGGCACCGCTCAGTACCGCGATTCCGGTACCGTCACGTCCTTGGACATCCTGCCAGTGGCGGGGTCGACCACCTGGGGCAGCGTCGACTGGACTGAGAACGAGCCCGCCAACACATCCGTCAACGTGGCCGCCCAGGGCTGGGACGGGAGCAGCTGGGTCCCTCTGGCCTCCAGCGCGACATCGCCCATCTACCTGACCGGTTTCACGACCGCCGCCTACGCGAAGATCCGGCTGGTGGGCACGCTTGCGACGCTGGCACCGACCGTGAGCACGCCGCGCCTCGACGCCTGGGCAGCGACATCGATGGTCCCGACGTTCGTGGAGTCGGGGTCTGTCACCTGCGCCAACTGCCACAACGTTCACAACGTCGGCAATGGCGGCACCGGGTACTGGAGCGTCCTGCGCATCAGCGACCCGGACAACACCAACCTCGCGGTCGGCGACACGACGACGTTCTGCCTGCGTTGTCACGACGGCGCGCCGCCTACCGCCACGCGTTCGGCGTCGGTCATGGTGCCGTATTCGGTCGGCTTCTCAGCGATCAGCTCGCTGACGTCGCCCTTCTTCCCCGGCTGGAACAAGGCCGCCTCGGGTAGCACCTTCACCGGCTCCGGGCACTACACGGCTTTGGTTGCCGACGGCAAGGCGCTCTGCGAGAACTGTCACGATCCGCACGCCTCGGTCAATGATCGGCTGGTGGCGTGGACGAGGCCGGTCAACGTGACGTGGACGGGGGCGGCTCCGTCCGCGGGCGGGCGCTCTTCCAGCGCTGCGGACTCGTTCGAGGAGGACCTGTGCTACAAGTGCCACGGCCCGGGCACGGGCGTGGTCAACACGGGCAAGGCCCCAGGAGCGCCAAATGTGTACACGCCTGCGGAGACCCTGACGTACAAGCACCCGGTTTCTGCCAACGGGACGAACCCCTGGCACACGGACACCGAGGGCGCAGCGGACGTCGGTTCCGCCAACCGTCACAGTGAGTGCGTGGACTGCCACAACCCCCACGCAGCCAAGGGCGGTGTCCACGTGGCGGGCAGTTCGACCGCCGGCGAAGTCCTGCGCGGCGCCGTAGGCGTGAAGCCCACGTGGTCGACCGGGAACGGGACTACGGCCTCCGCGTACTCACCGGTCACGATCCTGCCCGGCGGGACCAATGACTACGAGGCGTACCTGTGCTTCAAGTGCCACACGACGTACTCCGGTCAGCCGTTCACTGTCACCACCGGTTCGGGAACCTACACGTCCACCGACCTCGCGCTCGAGTTCAATCCCAACAACCAATCAGGACACAACGTCCTGGGCACCACGACCGCATGGCCCAAGTCCACGATCGCTGAAGGACTGCCGGCCGCGTGGACACTCCCGCCGATCGCCGGATGGCTCAAGCCCGGCCTGTCCACGTCCACCAAGCTCACGTGCTCCGACTGTCACACGTACTCGGCCGGCGGCGCGCGAGGCCCGCACGGCTCGTCGACCGTCTTCATCCTCGACTCGGCCTATCCCACGGACTACCGCACCGTCACCATAAACGGCGCGACGGCGACGAGCGTCATCTGCGCGAAGTGCCACGTCACACCGTTCAACTCAAACGCCTACAACGACGTGCACGGCGATAGCAACCACAACGGCTACTACTGCATCGACTGCCACGTGCAGATCCCGCACGGCTGGAAGCGCCCGCGCCTCATCGGCTACACGAGCCAGAGCGGCCGCGACCCGCTGCCGTATGCGACGCGCACCACGAACAGCCTCCGCGGCATCGTGAACACCGGTCCGGGGGCCTACAACACGTGGTCGAAGTCGTATTGCGACGCCGGGTGCAGCACCAGCGACCATCCCGGCAACGCGAACCCCTGGCCGTAGGCCGACACCTGTCAGCGACCTTCAGGGGGTGCGGTCACCATGGCCGCGCCCCCTGATCATTTCCTGGTGTCGTATGCTTCCAGTGGCACGGCCGACATTGAACGGAGGTCCGATGGAGCCCGACCGGGGACCCTCACTGCGCGAGCGCGGGTGGCCCTTCCAGGCCGGGGCGCTCGTCGCCATCTTCGTGCTCGCCTACGCGGACACTGCGCTGTTCGCGGGTGCCCTGCGGTTGCCGCGGCGCGTGTTCCTGGTCCCGCACATCGCGCTGGTTGCCACGACGACGATCGTCTACGCCCGCATGAACGGCATCTCCCTTCTGAGGATGCTGCGCCGGCGGTGGAAGTCGGGCGTCGCATGGGCGGCGGTGTTCGCGGCGGTCGGGCTCGTGAAGGTGTTCGCTTCGCCAGCCTCTGAGATCGCTCAGGGCTGGCAGCTCGCGGCGGACGTCCTGTGGTCCGGCGTCGCGTACGGTGCCGCGGACGCGGTGCTGCTCAGCGTCCTGCCGATGGTAGCGGTGACCCGCGGGTTCGCGGCCGCCGGACTGTCGAAGGACCTGCGTGGTCGGGTCGTCATGCGCGCGGTGGCTGTCATCGTCGCGCTTGGGGTCTCCGTGACCTTCCATGCCGGGTTCCCCGGGCTTGCCGACAGGGACCTCGCGGGCGCGGCGTTCGGGACCGGCGTCATGGCCACGGGATACCTGGCGAGCGGCAGCGTCCTCACTCCCGTCCTGAGCCACATGGTGGTCCATGTCGGCGCGGTGCTTCACGGCCCGCGCACGACCGCACTCCTTCCACCGCACTGACCGCGGGCTCGTGCCCGCTCGCGTGAAGCAGCCGGTGCGGCGCGATGTTGCGTTCCCGCGAGCGGCCGCTTACGGATACCATGAAGGCATGATGACCGCATCCAAGACCCGTCGACGCATCCCGGCGCTCGCGGCCATGTCGGCCGCGGTCGCCCTGGCGCTCCTGCTGGCCGCCTGCTCCACGCCGGCCACCGGCTCCGACGGACCCACCGCACCGACCGTGCCCCCCGCGCCGAACCTCACCACTCCGGAGTCCGCCGTGCGCTCGTACCTCGACTGGTCGTCCTTCGCCTATCGCATGGCGAACTCCGATGTCGCGAGCACCACGTGCACTCCGATGTGGGGCGTCCACGTGGACTCGTACATCCAGCTCAACCGTGAGAACGGGGCGAAGACCCTGGAGCAGCGCCTGACGAAGTTCGAGAAGCGCTCCGAGTCTACGGAAGGCACGCGCGCAGTCGTCGCTGCCTACGAGGAGTGGGACTACCGCTACTTCTCGCTGGACGGCCAGAAGTGGATCTCGCCGCTGTACAAGGCGTCGTACGACACCACATACACGCTCGTCTCCGAGGGCGGGCGGTGGCTGGTCGACCACGTGGCCGCGAACCCGCTCACGGAGCTGAAGTGAGCGAGTCGTCGCCTGTCGGGCGCGTGTTTGCCTTCCTGCGCTCGCGCCGGCTCGCCGTCTGGCTGCTGCTGTCCGTGACCGCGTACTCCGCGATCGGCACCGTGATCCCGCAGGCCTCGCGCGAGGCTGACAAGATCCCGGCGTGGATCGCCCGGTACCCCGCGATCGAGCCGGTCGTCAGCGCGCTCGGCCTGCACGACGCGTTCAGGGCGCCGATCTTCCTGGTCGTGATGGGCCTGCTCTTCCTGTCCACGGCCGCGTGCGCGTGGGAGCGCACGCGCGCGGCCGCGCGCCTGATGGCGCCGAGCCCGGGCCTCACCGAGCCCGATGTGCGGCGGCTCACGGACCGGCCGCAGATGCGGATCGCCGTGCGCCGTCTCGACCCGGGGGCCGCCGCCGACGCGGTGCGCGGCGCCATGCGGGGTCTTGGCCTGGAAGTGCGGGCTGGCAAGCGCGCAGTCGAGGCGCTCGGAGGGCGATGGGGGCTGCTCGGCAGCCCGATCTTCCACTGGTCGCTGGCGGCGCTGTTCCTGGTCATCGGGGTGGGCCAGCTCACGCGCGCGGAGGGACTCATCGGCGTGCCGGTGGGATACACGGTGGCGGACGCCCCGGCGAACTTCGGCCGCTATGAGGCGGGCGTCTGGTACAGCAAGAAGGCCGCCTCCGGTCTCGCGCTCGGAGCGTCCGACTTCCAGCTCGAAACGCCCATCGGCGGCGTGAACCGGGGGGCCTCGGCCGTCATCACCTTGCGTGACGCGGGCGACGTCGTGGCCAGCCAGCGCGTCTATCCGAACAACCCGCTGCGCTACGGCACGCTCATGATCCACCAGAACGACTACGGGCTGGCCGCCGCGCTCGAGGTGCTGGACGCGTCGGGCACGGTCCGCGCGGAGGCGCAGCCCCTGCTCGACTTCGACAAGACGCAGCCGTCGGGTATCACCGTCTCCGACGTGCGAATGACGACCGCCGACGGCGCGAGCCACAACATCGAGGTGTCGATGTCGGCGGACCGCGGCGGCGGCGGGTTCTTCGCCGAGATGCCGAGGGGCAAGGCCGCGCACCTTCTCGTCACGACAGTCGGCGCCGCGTCGGTGGACGCCACGCTCACGCCGGGGCAGGCGCTCGCGCTCCCCGACGGCTACAGTGTGCGGCTCAAGGACGTCGTCTACTACGCGCGGCTGTCGGTGGTCGACGACTGGTCCGTCTACCCGATCTACGCCCTGTTCGTGCTGGCCGGCGTCGGCATCACGCTTGCGGTGTTCGTCCCGTACCGCGCCGTGCGGCTGCTGCTGGTGGACGGCGCGGACGGCCTCGCGGTCCACGCGGTGGCGCGGCACGCGCGCCGCGACCCGTTGTTCACGGAGCGAGTCGAGGAGGCCCTGCGCTCGGCGCTCGGGCCGCCGGTCGCCGGCGCGCCCGATCCCGG
>CAZHMA010000025.1:0-15218 GCA_964533555.1 uncultured Eubacteriales bacterium | reverse complement strand
GCGCGTCTTCGAGCTGCTCGACGAGCGCGAGGAGGAGCCGGACATCACGACGCCGCTGCACATCGCGGAGCCCAAGGGCGCGATCACCCTCGAGGGCGTCTCCTTCCGCTACGAGCCCGAGACCCCGCTCATCGACGACCTGAACCTCGAGGTCAGGCCGGGCCAGATGGTGGCCATCGTCGGTCCGACCGGCGCCGGCAAGACGACGCTCGTGAACCTGCTCATGCGCTTCTACGAGATCGGCTCGGGACGCATCCTGCTCGACGGGGTCGACATCCGCGACCTCACCCGCGACGAGCTGCGCACGACCTTCGGCATGGTGCTGCAAGACACGTGGCTGTTCGCCGGAACGATCCGCGACAACATCGCGTACGGCTACGACGACGCCACCGAGGAGCACATCGTGGCCACGGCGGACGCCGCGTACGTGGACCACTTCGTGCGCACGCTGACCGACGGCTACGACACCAAGCTCGACGACGAGGCGTCCAACGTCTCGGCCGGCGAGAAGCAGCTGCTCACCATCGCCCGCGCGTTTTTGGCCGACCCGCAGATCCTGATCCTCGACGAGGCCACGAGCTCGGTCGACACGCGCACCGAGGTGCTCATCCAGAAGGCGATGAAGAAGCTCATGGCGAACCGCACGTCGTTCGTCATCGCGCACCGCCTGTCCACGATCCGCGACGCCGACACGATCCTGGTGATGAACCACGGCCGCATCGTCGAGCAGGGGACGCATGACGAGCTCCTGGCAGCGAAGGGCTTCTACGCCGACCTGTACGAGAGCCAGTTCGTCGAGGCGTACGACGAGGCGATGTAGCGACCGCCTGCGGGCCCGCGCCCGTCGATCCGACCGACGCCCGTCTCCCGGTCCGGGGGACGGGCGTCGCGCTGCCCGGGCCCTAGTCGCTCGAGCCGCCCGCCGGGGATCGCCGCGCGCGGTGCCTGAGCGCGGACGCGACCGCCGCAGCGCCGATGACCACTGCCGCGCTCGCCATCGGCGCGATGGAGGCGACGCACGATCCGCATCCGGCGCACGTGCCCGGGCAGACCGACTGTGCGATCACGGCCGAGACGACGACCGCACCGGCGGCGGCACCCGATGCCACCATCTCCCCGCCGCGCGCCTTCACTTCTTCGCTCCGTAGCGCAGCGCACCGGTGCCGCATGCCTTCACGCAGTCCATGCAGCCGTTGCACAGGTACTGCCCCACGTGGACGCAGCCGTCTTCGTCGGTATCGATCGCGCGCACCGGGCAGACGTCCGCGCACGACGCGCACGACCCGCACGCCGACGCGTCGTGGCGTACACGTGCAAGCCACGGGACCTTCGACGTGAGACCCGAAGCGAGGCTGGTGAGCGCGCCCACGGGGCACAGCAGCATGCACCAGCCGCGACCGCCCTTGATGAACACGCCGAGGACCACGAGCCACAGCACCATGGCGACCGCCCCGGTCGTCCCGATGAACAGCAGGGGCGCGGGGTTGCCCGTCAGAGCGCTCGTGATGTTCTGCATCTGGGTGAAGTTGCAGTACGAGCAGCAGACGCTGGCGGTGAAGAACGGGGCCACGAGCAGGCCCGTGAAGAAGCCGTAGCGCAGCGGCACGATCGGGACCTTGCCGTGAAGATCGAACTTGAAGCGATCGGGCACGATGCGCCCAAGGAACTCGGGGAAGGCCCCGGCCGGACACAGCCAGCCGCAGAACAGAGGGCTCGCCGCGACCGCCGCGAGCGGCAGCACGAGGATCGGCACGAAGTAGAGCGCGTTGGTCGTGAGCGACGAGTACATCCAAGGCTGCACCAGCCAGCCTACCGGCATCCGCATGCACGCGGTGTGCACGTCCACGATGGTGTTGGCCGCGTACGTGCCCGGGAACAGCGCACCGAAGGCGCGGTACGCGAGCGCGAAGGGCGCGTAGAACAGCACGATACCGACGAAGAAGAAGCCGGCGCGCGCGAGCCGGTTGCGTCCGAGGGGGGTCTTCGTGAAGGCGGCGATCCTACTCGGCACAGCAGTCACCCGCCGCCGTGGCCGCCGCGTTCCCGTTGACGATGCGGATCGGCATCGCCGTCAGTCGCTCGCCGGTGTCCGCGTCGTAGACGACGATGCGGGAGTCGACGATGAGCCCCTCAGGCAGCGGCCTCGGCAGGGTCAGCTCCCAGTCGATCGTGACCGCATCGCCCGGCGGAAGGGTGCGTCCGACCACGAGCGTCCGCGGGTCGAAGGACCGGTCGATCGACGACCACTGCAGCGGGTACTGCACGCCCTCGGCGGCGAGCCGGATCCGCCGCGGGGTGTCGCCGACGTTCTTGACCCAGTGGGACGAGAGGTTGACCTCGTTGGGCTGCAGGAGCCGCTTGATGATGCCGGTGTTGCCGAGGTTCACGATGACGTGGCCCGACTTCCCCATGGCGCCCTCACCGCCAGCGGCATATCCCCGCGCCGGGAAGTTCAGCGAGTAGTGCACGGACTCGGCGTCGCCCATCGTGTTGCGGTACGCGCCAAGGCCGAAGGCGAACGCCATCGCGGCCACGAACAAGAGCAGATAGGTCGCCTTGCGTCCCCGCACGTCTCCCCCGTCGTCTCGCCCCAAGGCTTCATACCCCTTCCCTGCGCCGGAGAGAGCGTGCGCGCGTCAGACGGCGTGCGCGACTTCGGCTACCCTCATCGGACAAGCCCCGTCGCCTTGGGAGATGAGCACCACGAACCCCACCATCGAGCTCATGAACGCGCGCTGCTCCACGCGCTCGTACTCGGACGAGCCGGTCACCGCCGACGAGCGGACGGAGATACTCCACACCGCGATGCGGGCGCCCACGGGCGGCAACATGATGCTGTACTCGATCATCGAGATCGACGACCAGGCGCTCAAGGACCGGCTCGCGGTGACCTGCGACGACCAGCCGTTCATAGCAAGAGCCCCGTGGGTGCTCGTGTTCGTAGCGGACGTCCGCAAGTGGTTGGACCTGTTCGCATACAGCCGCGTGAACGAGCTCGAAGGCGTGGAGCGCCGCGACGCGCTCGGTGCCGGCGACCTGCTCCTGGCGTGCTCGGACGCCTTGATCGCTGCGCAGAACGCCGTCATAGCCGCTGAGTCCCTGGGCATCGGCTCCTGCTATATCGGCGACATCCTCGAGAACGGCGAGGAGCACGCCCGGCTGCTGGACCTGCCGCCCGGCACACTGCCTATCGCGATGCTGTGCTTCGGTCGCGCGAAGGCGACGCGGGCGCCCGTCTCACGGCAGGAGAAGTACGTGGTCATGCGCGATCGCTACCACCGGCTGACCCCCGCGGAGCTCCAGGACGTGTCCGAGGCGCTCGAGCGCGATCACGCGCCGCACGGGCTCGCGCCGGGGATCGCCAACTACCCCCAAGCGGTCTACGGGCGCAAGTTCGTGTCGGGATTCATGCGCGAGATGAACCGCTCGGCGCAGTGGTGGATCGACCGCTGGTGCGCGCCTGCAGACTCAGCTGGAGCCGCGCCGCTGCCCCCAGACTAGCGGAGCCGCACCGAGATGACGCCCGAGGTGGAGCCGAGGTAGCCGGGCAGCTCAGGCACGGTGGCTTTGAAGTAGTAGACGCCCTTCGTCATGCCGGGCTTGAAGTAGTACTTGTACTGCCACGCGGCCGCGCCTGAGCGCGAGTAGACGGTGCGTCTCGAGGAGTAGGAGTAGTACGCGCGGCCCGGCTTCTTCACGTAGACCACGATGTTGGTCCCGACAGCGCTGACGGGCGTGACCCACCCGCTGAGGATCGGGACGTTGCCGGTCACGACGCTCGCGGACGTGCTTCTGATGGTGATGTCGGCCTGCGGGCGCGCGAGCGACACGTCGTCCAGGATGACTGACGTGCCCGGGGCCGTCGTGGCGACCGCCGACCCGCCCGCCAGCCTCAGTGTCACGACCGCCCTCGCGGCCTGCGCCGGCGTGGCGACCGAAAGCGTCATGGGCATGAACTGCGCCGACCCGATCCCCCACGTGGCGCCCGCTGTGCGCGTGGTGACAAGCGTCTGCCCTGTTGCGTCGAGGTAGTCCAGCCGCAGTTCCAGGCCACGCGGGTCGCAGGCCGTACGCGCCCACGCCGACAGCGTGTACGCGGCCGCCGGCACCACGTCGACGGTCTGGGAGAACTCGGTGAACACGCGCTTGTCGCCGCTCGGGTTGAGCAGCTCCAGCGAGTTCCTCGCCGTCCGGTAGACGTCCTTGTGCCGGACGGTAAGCGTCTCCTCGCGGCCCTGGACGGCCGCCCACCACACCGGATCGCCGCTCGCCCATACGTCGAACGAGCCGTTTCTCAAGACGTTGCGCGGCGCGGGGCTGTCCTCGATCAGGTTGTACCGGTATGGGATGTAGCCGTAGCCCAGATCCGACGCGATCGACTTGATGCTCGACTTGGTGGTCGGCCCGGTCTGCTCGTAGGCGACGTAGCGGGTGTGCTCAGCATCGACCCATCCATAGAAGATGCGGATGTGGTTGCCGGCGGCGAGCATCGCGTCGCCCGGCTTGAGCTCGCCCACGGTGATCGGATGCGAGACCCTGTAGAACGTGCGCGTGTTCCACGAGGTCCCGGTCTGCCAGCACATCGACGCGTAGCCGGAACAGTCCGTGCGGTAGCCGCCGAAGTACGCCGACTGGCTGTACGGGACGGGGCTGTCGATCCACGTCTGCGCGCGTGCCAGGACCGTGTCGCGGGTTATCGCGAAGGCGTTTCCCGCTCCGAGGAACGTGACCGCGAGAAGGGTGGCGGCGAACACGACGACTCCCGCGACCGGGCGCTTGCCGGTGCGGGTACGCCTGTGCTGCTCGTAGGCGGGCGACTGCACCCGCCAGTGCGACGACTGTGGCATCACGGTCGGTCTCCTCGGCGCACCCTGGCGCCGTCGACGATCCCTACCGTCACTATCGGCACGATCTCCCGGACACGAAAGGCCGTGGCATCGGCCGGCCCCGTCGATCACACGCGCAGGCGTGCTACGAGCCGCCCTCGACGAACGTCTTCATGTGGCAGCGTACACAGTCCTGCTCGGAGTGACACTCAAGGCAGAACGCCGCGCCGCGCTTTCGGACGTCCGACGCATGCTGCTGCCGCCACGTCCCCTTCGCCGGCACGTAGGCGTCGTGGTGGCACATCATGCACATGTCGGGAGTGCCGGCGTGGCACTTCGCGCAGACGGTCCTGTCCTTCTTGGCGGCATCACCGTGGCCGGGGCGGCCCTTGGACCAGCCCATGGGGTGCGGCATCTCGATCCCGTGGCAAGCGTCACACGTGCTCTTCGCATGGCACAGTTCGCACTGCTTCAGGTCCGCCAACGCGACCTTGCCGTGGCCGTTCTTCCATGTTGCGGCCTTGTGGGAAGCGGGCTTCAGCTCGTAGTCCGACGGGTGACACAGGTCGCAGCGCCCCGAGGCCTTGGGCGTTCTCGCCGTCCCATGACACGTGAAGCACGCCGACATGAGCGACAGGGCCGCTCCGCGCGTGTCCACGGGATGGGCGGTGCGCACGTGGAACGAGACGCACGAGCCGTTACGCTTGGCGTGCGCGACGTGGTCGATGATGATCCGGAACCCCGACGTTGCCTTCCGGTTCGGATCGTGGCACTGGAGGCACACGTCGTCGGACATCGGCCTCGCTCCGGCGACGCGCCAGTCCACCGGGTCCGTGTAGTCACCGGATGCGTGCGCAGCAACGTCGCGTGCGAGCAGCCGGGTCCGGTCCGCGAGCCGCCACGGGAGCGCGTACCAGGGGCGGGGCGTCTGATGGCACGTGACGCACACGATCCCGGCATGCCCGGAGTGGCTCCAGCTTGCCGCCCGCGCCGACATCTCGTGGCACGACGTGCAGACTCGCGGCGACGAGCTCACGGTGTCGACCGCGAAGCCGAGAGCGATCAGGCCGATGACGACCATCACTGCGGGACGGAGCCACGTCCTCGACCCGCGAGCGGGGGGGCTTGCGGCTTCGGCGGCGCCACGCGCGGCATCTCCGGCCACCGGGCTCACGCGCTTGTCATCCACCGGATCCACCTACCGGACCAGCTTGAGCGCCGGGTCGAAGCCCGTCTGGGGCACCTCGCCGTGGCAGCGGACGCAGAAGGCGGCCTCGTGGCACGCTTCGCAGTCGCGGTGCTCGGCCAGCCGGCGGCCGTGGATGGTACGCCAGTCCTTGGTGTGCGAGCGCGGCCGCTGGGAATGGCAGTCGGCGCACCAGTCCTTCGCCCACTTGTGGCATGACTCGCAGTCGGCTCTCGCGGGCTGCCGCCCGTGCACGATCAGCCAGTCCTTGGCGGCATGCGTCGGCGGAGCGTCCTTGTCCGTGTGGCAGGCGCTGCAGTCGCTCTTCGCCTTGTCGCCGTCGTGGCACTTGAGACAGCCGGCCATGGGCGGGGTGTGCTTGCCCGCCGGGCTCAGCTCGTGGACCAGGAAGTTGTGGCACTCGACGCAGTGCATCTTGAGGACCGAGACGTGCGCCCGGTGCGGGATCTTCAGGTCGCCCTCAGGAGACACGGTCCGAAGGTCCGTGTGGCAGACGAGGCACGCCTCGTCGGTCGGCGTGCCGAACACGTCCGGCACCCGCGTTCGCCAGACGAGCGAGACGTAGAACTCGCCGGTCATGCGCAGGCGATAGGCCGTCCGGTCCAGCAGCCGCGGACGCACGTGGCACGTCTCACAGCCGGCCTCGGCGTGCGTCGACTTCGACCACGGACCGTAGCGGGTGCTCAGCCCCGGGTAGCGCGCGAAGAAGCCTGGCTGCGCGGCCAGGTACCCGGGAACACCGATCAGCACGACGAGCGCGAGCGCTACCGCACCCACGCGCACGAGGCGCCGTCGCTTGCTCCCGGCGCGCCGGTCCGCGGGCTTCTCGACCGCACCCGACCCGGTGCCTGTGGTTGTCTCCTCCGTCACGCTCGTTCCTTGCGTCGTGGACGGACGCGCCTCATGTCAGTGGCACGTCTTGCAGAACTTCTCGCCACCGTGGCATACGACACAACCGTCGCCGCGTGCCTTGGCGTGGATACCGTGATCCTTCTTCCAGTTGCCCGCGTGGGACGCAGGGCGGCGCTTGTGGCACTCGGCACAGTAGTCGGGCGTCCAGTCGTGGCACGTGCCGCACACATTCGACTCGGCCACCTGCCCGTGGACCTGGGGCCAGTCCTTCTGCTCGTGGCTCTTCGGGGTCTGCTTGCGGGTGTGGCACTTCACGCACTTGTCGGTGGCCTTGTCCCCGTCGTGACAGGTCAGGCACGTCTCCATGTCCGGACGGTTGAAGCCCCGCCGGTTGAGCGAATGCACCAGGTCCTTGTGGCAGGTGACGCACTCCATCCCCAGGACATCGACGTGTGCACGGTGCGGGATCAGCAGGTCGCCGCCGGGAGACACCGTCCGGTAGCCGGTGTGGCATTTCTGGCAGGCCTTGCGGCTCGGGGCCTTGAGCAGGTTCGTGTCCTTGGGCCCCTCGGCCAGCTGCGAGTAGAAGGCGGGGATCGCGTCCGCCGCGAAGGCCAGGAACGCGCCCACTCCGGGCTCCACGTGGCACTCGATGCAGGAGATGCGCGAATGGGTGGAGACCGCCCAGTGGTCCATGCGCTGCCCCAACGCCGGATAGCGGCGGTAGTAGTCGGGCTGCAGCACGGACACGACCGGCAGCGTCAGGAGCACGGCCGCAACCGCGGCGGCCGCGAACACCCACCACTTGAGCCAGCGGCGCCGGCGATCGTGCCCTTCAGGACCCGGGTCGGATCCCGGGCCCTCGTCGGGTTCCGGCACGGCTGTGAGATGTCCGGCCAATCAGCCCATCTCCTTGAACTGCCGGTGGCAGTCCTCGCACCATGGCTTCTCGTGACAGGCGATGCAGCGCGGGTCGTCGACCTTCTTCGAGAAGTTCTTATGCCGGCCGATCCAGGTCAGCGGCGCGCCATGGAACTTGGGCCGCTGCAGGTGACACTCGCCGCATTCGCCTTGGGACTGATGGCATACCATGCAGCGCTTCTCGTCCTTGAGCGCCTCCGTGCCATGGTAGCGCTCGGTCCAGTCCTTCTTGACGTGCAGCTCCTCGATCGACTTCATGCCGACCTCGATGACGAGCCCCGTGAACTTCGGCTTCTCGCCAGTCGTGTGACACAGCTGGCACTGGGCGACTTGATGGCACTTCTCGAGGCACGCGTTCTCGCCGGTGGCCTTCACGACACGGGGATGCGCCTTGGTCCACTGGGCGGCGTCCTCGTGCAGGATGTGGTGGCAGTCGAAGCACTGAGCGGTCGCCTTGGTGCCCACGTGGCATCCGTAGGCGACGCAGACGCCGCTGAACGGCATCTCCTTGTGCTTCGGCATGAAGGACTCGAGGTGAGCGGTCCACTTGTGGCACGTCACGCAGTCGCGGGTCTCGCTCGCGACACGCGCGTGCGCGGGGTGCGGGATGCGCGCGGTGCGCGACGCCTCGTCGCTCCAGTCGTTCTCGTGACACTGGAGGCACGCCTCGGACCGCGGCGGGCCGAACGCGAAGTTCGCGGGCAGCGGCGACGTCGTCACGAGGCTCGTGTAGAAGTCCGCGACGAGCGCGAGGCCGTTGGCGATCGGTTGGGTCTCGTGGCACGTGCGGCATCCGATGCCCTCGTGGGCCGAACCCTCGAGGTTCACGAACTTGCGCTCCAGCAGGTGATAGCGGGAGAAGAATCCCGGCGTGGAGGTGGCTATCAGCGGGACCGCCACGGCGGCGGTCACCAGCAGCGTGACGGCGGCGGCGAGCAGCACGACGCGCGACTTGCGCGCCCCGGACTCGGGCCGTGCCTCGCGGGGGCTCACCTTCGGATCACCCCGCACTGACGGGCTCGGGCTCGAGCACGGGCTCTTCGATCGGCGACCCGTGACCCTCGCCATGCTCCTCGGGTACGCGGAGCGGCAGGACCTTCGCACTGATGGTGATCAGGAAGACGCCGCCCGCCGCCAGGCCGACGGCCAGCAGGATCTCGGTCAGGCTCGGGAAGTACGGCGGGGTGTACTGGCCGAGCGGGTTCACCGCGAAGCCCATCGCCATGAGCGAGTAGCGCTTGAGGAAGACCGCCAGCACGTACATGGCCGAGGCCGTGATTTGGACGGCCGGCAGGTGGCGGGTCCTGCGCCCCGCCAGCAGCGAGAACGCACCAATCCCCAGAACGAGCACCGGGATGAACGCGAGCGCGTATTGGCCGGTGAAGAACTCCTGGAACCGCAGCGCGTGGCCGGGCTTGGCCGACGTCGGCCAGAAGACGGTCAGGATCTCAACGGCCAGCAGGAACAGGTCGAGGATGATGACCGTCGCGAGCAGGGTCGACAGGCTCCGGAACATCTTCGATGTGAGCTCCAGCACCTTGAACCGCTTCATGAGGTAGGCGGAGATGAGCAGCAGCGCGATCCCCGACGCGGTCGCGGAGGTCAGGAAGATCGGCACCATGACCGCCGAGTTCCACAGCTCGCGGGACTTGTTGAGCGCCAGCACGAAGGCTGTCGTGGTGTGCAGGTAGATGGCGAAGGGCAGGGCGATGAGCGTCATGCGGTGCGCGAGCTTCTCGCCCCCCTTGCCGGTGATCAGTATCCACAGGTCGACGAAGCAGATCACCATGTAGATGTTCGCCGCGCTGCCCGTGTAGACGAACGGCGACGTGGGGTTGGGGGTCAGCAGCATCCAGACCGCCCGCCACGGGCGCTCCATGTCGGTGACGATGCACAGCAGCGCCAGCATCACGAGGACGCCGGCCTGCAGGACCGCCAGCCGCGAAAGCGGCCGGAACTGCTCGGCGCCGAACAGGTGAACGCTCGCGTAGACCACGAGACCGCCGGCCGAGAGTCCCACGTAGTACATGTAGTTCGTGAACCACAGGCCCCACGGGTAGTTGTCGCGCATCGCCATGACCGAGCCGCCGTGGGTGAGCGCGTTGCCCCACGCCATGATGCCCATGAAGATCAGGGTCAGGAGCAGGGAGATGAAGGCCCAGTACCTGGGGCCGGACTTGCGCAGCGCGCCGAGGTCCAGGTCGACGCCGATGACGTTGACCACACCCTCGCGGGGACGCGATATCAGCTTAGCCACGTCGCATCACCCCACATACCAGATCATGGGCTCGGTGCCGGCCTCTTCCTTGAGGCGCCAGACGCGGCGGGTCTTCAGGAGGATGGACACCTCGCTCTCGGGATCGTTCAGGTCGCCGAACTTGCGGGCGCCGACCGGGCACGCTTCCACGCACGCGGTCGTCTTGCCGTTGCGCGTCCGCTGGACGCAGAAGGTGCACTTCTCGACGACGCCGGCCTTCTCCTCCAGCGGCACGTCCGGGTTCACTTCCTCCTTGGGGACCTCGGGCTCGACCCAGTTGAAGTGCCGCGCCGCGTACGGGCAGGTGACCATGCAGTTGCGGCAGGCGATGCACTTCTCGTAGTCGATGACGACGATGCCGTCGGGCTCCTTCCACGTCGCCTGGACCGGGCACCCGTACACGCAGGTCGGCTTCGCGCAGTGCATGCACTGGACCGGCATGTACCACTTGTCCGGGCTGCCGCCCTCCGCGTAGTCCAGATTCGAGTGCTCGATGTCGATCCGGCCGGGCTCCATCTCGAGCACCTGGATGTAGGTGAACCCGGACGTGCGGCCGATGTTGTTCTCCTTGACGCACGCGTAGACGCAGCGGCGGCATCCGATGCACGCCTTCACGTCGATGACCATCGCCCACTTCTGCTTGCCGGCGGGCTTGGCGTAGTGGACCGGCTTGCCCGGGTAGTTGATCGCCTGGTCCTCTTCGATGATGGACGCCAGCGGGTCGGCGGTCTCGGCCGGAGCGGCCTGCGCCACCGATGTCATGGACGTCACGATCGCCGGGACGGTACCCGCCGCGAGCAGTCCCGCCGTGGCACCGATCCCTTCCAGGAACAGCCGCCGCGAGAGCTGCCACGTCGGCGGCTGCTCGGCGTCGGCGTCGAGGCGCGCCTGCTCTTCTTCTCGTCTCATCGCTTGGGCCTTCCGAATACCAGGAGCGCGACAATACCCGCCGAGACGACCGTGCCCAGCGAGGCCACGATCATGATCCACAGCGGTGTGTTCACGGGAGCGTCCGGCGACGGTGCGGCCAGCGGCTTGAAGGGCTCCCGCTTCGAGACTGCGCGCACCTCCAGGCCGGTGCCCTGGAACGGCGGCAGGGCCGCGATGTAGATCCAGGACGGGGTGTGGGGGTCGTGACATCCGGCCGATGTGCACTTCGGCTGGCTCTTGCCGTGAACGCCTGTCTGCCACTCCCGGTACTTCTCGAAGTGGCACTTCTGGCACACGCGGCTGACATCGCCGGTGATGTCGACGAGCGTGCCGTCGGGCGTCTTGAGCTTGCCCGGGTCCCTCGTCGGATCGTCGTGGCACATCAGGCAGGCTTCCCCGCCCTTACCCAGGACGTCATGCACTTCGAGCGTGATCTCATGCTTCTTGAACCCGTTGGGAAGCGGCTTCGTCGGCTGGTCGTTCGCGTCGACGAACACCGGGTGGCACCTCGTGCACGGCAGGAACGCCGCCTTGCCGGTGGACGAGTGCCCGGCGAAGGCGGGCGCCGCCAACGCGAAGAAGGCGATGGCCGCCAGCGACACCGCGAGGACCGCGGGCACGGCCCGTCTCGCGCGCGGGCCCTTCGCGCTGGAGAAGGATGCTGCGTTCAAGTGCGTCGCGTCGATGGCGCTCACACCGCCTCGGTCGTCGTGGATTATGCAGTCAAAGGCGACACTATCAGCCTCGTGGAACCCCGCGATTCGTGCTCCGTTTCCGTAGTGTTAGGGTTGTGTTAGCGGCCTCTCGGCCCCTCTCGGGTATCTTTGCCTCGTGGCTGTCAGCCGGTGAGGAGCGCTCTTGTGAAGAAGATCCTGGTCGTCGATGACGAGGAGTCCATCCTCAAGGTGGTCGACTACGCCCTCTCCGAGGCCGGATACGAAGTGCACACCGCCGGCGACGACCGCGGCGCGGAGTTCATGTTCAGCCAGGTGCACCCCGACCTGGTCATCCTCGATGTGATGCTGCCCGGCAAGTCCGGGCTCGACATCGCAAAGGAACTTCGCGCCACATCCAACGTACCCATCATCATGCTGTCCGCACGCGGTGACGAGGTCGACCGGATACTCGGTCTGGAGTTCGGCGCCGACGACTACGTCACGAAGCCCTTCTCGCCACGCGAGCTGGTGAGCCGGGTGAAGGCGATCCTGAGACGGGTCGACGACTCGTCGACGGAGAAGGCGTGCATCGAGATAGGCGATCTTCTGATCGACACGCAGGCACGCCAGGTCAGGCTGCAGGGTCAGGACGTGCACCTGACGACCTCCGAATACGGGATACTCCTGCATCTCGCGCGGCACCCCGGCACCGCCTACTCGCGCCAGGCGATCCTGGCGGCGCTGTGGGACCAGTCACCCGTGGGCGACGAGCGGGCGGTCGATGTGCACATCCACAACATCCGCGAGAAGATCGAAGAGGACCACAAGAACCCGGCCTACGTGCTGACGGTCCGCGGCTACGGCTACCGGCTCAGGGAGCCCTGACCGAGCGTGGCACCCCGGCCGAGGGGCTCGATCCGCCTGTGGCAGACCGGGCTCTTCATCATCGTCATCGTCGTCGCCATGCTCACCCTGTCGGGGTCCCTCTCGGCGGGCCTGACCACGACCCTGTCGCGGATGGCGGAGACGAGCGAGCTGCGCAACGCCTCCGCACTGGCCCAGCGGCTCGCCCCGGACACCGCCCTCGCGAACAGCATCGACCGCGTGCGCCAGGTGGTCGCCGAGTACCGCGGCATCTACGGCGGCGGCATCTGGGTCTACGACGCCGAAGGGGTGCTGCTGGAGTCGGCGAGCGACGGCGGCCCGGTCGAGGCGGTGCTCCTGTCGGCGCGCGACGCGGTGCTGGACGGCCGCGCCTCCTACTCGATCAGCGACCTGCGAGCGGGCGGCTGGGTCGTCGCGTCCAAGCCGCTGGAGGGCAGCGGCGGCTCGCTGCAGGGCGTGGTCGTCACGGCGAGCGCGGTCGACCAGTCGGTCGCGATCCTGCAGGCGCTCCGCGACCGACTCTGGGTGGCGTTCTGGATCTCGCTGGCGGTGGCGGGCCTGCTCGGGTTCGGCTTCTCCGAGCTCATCGGCCGGCGCATACGCGCCATGTCGCACGCGGCGGCCGCGATGGCCGCCGGCGACTTCGACCAGCGCATCTCGGCCGGCCTCGTCCCCGACGAGGTGGAGGACCTTGCCGTCTCCTACAACAGCATGGCGACCCGGCTGGGAGAGGCGTTCGGCGCCATCAACGAGAGCCGGCGCCAGATCGCCGCGGTCGTGGAGTCGATGGCCGAGGGCGTGCTGGCCTTCGACGCCGACGGGATGGTGCGCGTCAGCAACCCCGAGGCGCTGCGCCTGCTCGACGCGACCGGACGCGACCTGCACGGCGCGCGCGTCGACGAGATCACCGAGGAGCCCGCGGTCCTCGACGTCGTCCGCGCCGGCCTGGCCGGTGACACGGCCGCGAAGACCGTCCCGCTGGGAAGCTACGTCGTCCTGCTGCACTGCACGCCCCTGCCCGGCTCGGACGGCGGGGTCGACGGCGCCGTACTGCTGCTGGCCGACGTGACCGAGCAGCACCGCGTCGAGGACGCGCAGCGGCAGTTCGTCGCCGACGCGAGCCACGAGATGCGCACGCCGGTCGCGGCCCTCAAGGGCATGCTGGAGCTGCTCGTCGACGGGGCGAAGGACGTTCCCGAGGTCCGCGACGACTTCATGCGGACCATGCAGTTCGAGGTCGACCGGCTGGGACGCCTGGTCGCCGACCTCCTCACACTGGCTCAACTGGAGGCGGGAAGCCTCCGGGTCGCCCCGGTCCCGGAGTTCGTGGCCGACCTGTTCGACGGTGTCGCGCGGGTCATGCGCACGCTCGCCGAGCAGGCGGGGGTGCGGCTCGACGTGGACGTGCCGGACGCCGACCTGCGGGTCCTGGCCGACCGGGACCGCATCGCCCAGGTGCTCCTGAGCTTCACCGACAACGCCATCAAGCACTCGCCGCAGGGCTCGACCGTGCACCTGCGCGCCAGCCACGACGGGGACGTCGTGCGCCTGGAGGTGGCCGACGAAGGCCCGGGGATCGAGCCCGAGGAGGTCACGCGGGTGTTCGAGCGCTTCTACCGCAGCGGCGCCGCGCGGGCCGGCGGTACCGGCGCCGGCCTCGGACTGGCCATCGCCAAGGAGATCGTCGAGGCGCACGGCTCGAGCATCGATGTGCGCTCCAGACCGGGCGCGGGCACCAGCTTCGCGTTCGAGCTGCCGTCCGCCTGACCGCACACGAAACCCTAACAAGACCCGAACCGCCCGCGAACCCGCGATGCCGCCGCGAAGGCGATATTCCTCATTGGGAGTATCGAAGTCCCCATCCAGCAAAAGGCATTCGGAGGTTGAGGGTCATGTATCTGGCACTGGCGCTCTACGCGATCGTGATCGTCGGCGTGGTCCTGGTCGCCATCGGTGTTCCGCTGTTCTTCGGCCTGATGGCCTACGACGTGGTCGAGTCCCGCAAGGGCGCGCCGGTCGAGGAGCGCGAGGCTCGTCGGCGTGTCACCGTCGAGCGCGGCACGGCGCGCGCGTTCGTCATCGCCGGCGGCGTCTTCTGGTCGGTCGCAAGCATCGCCGGCCTGTGGACGTTCCGTCAGACCGGGCTCAACATCCCGCTGCTCGCGGCGTTCTTCCCGCTCGTCGCATGCCTCGCGACTCTGGTCGTGGGCTGGTACTACGAGCGCCTGACCTCGGCGGTCCTGCTGCTCGCCTCCGTGGCGGCCGTCGCCTGGGGCGTCATCTACCAGTTCGACCCCGGCGCGTGGATGCTCGTGGTCGCCGCGCTGGTCGGCCCGATGATGACCGCATCCGTGCTCTTCTGGCTGGCGCGCGTCGACCAGGAGGCCTACGAGATGGCGACGTCCGTCCGGCTCGAGCTCGCACCGATGTTCGCCGCACGCAGCACGCTCGCACGGGCGCGCGCAGCGGCCTGAGACACGCCCCACCCCCGGGCCGGCACCCGGGCATCCACCAGAAGGCCCGTCTCGAAAGAGGCGGGCCTTCTCCCCGTTCCGGGCCGGCCGATCTCGGCGCGCGCCCGCGCCCGCGCGCCCGCGCGCCTGCGCCGGCGGCTAGAGCTCCGGCCGACCGGGCACCTCGTGGCAGTCCGGGCCGCCCCCCTAGTAGCCGTCCGCGCCGCCCGC